>JBCDFD010000199.1:0-6057 GCA_039178645.1 Pseudomonadota bacterium
CACATAGTAGGTGGGCAACGCGTATTTGGTGTGCGGCAGCGAGATATCCACGATCTCGGCCCCTGCATCGCGCAACATATCCGCGCCAGCGGCCCAGAGTTTCTCAATTTCGTCGGGCATGCCATCCATGCGGTACTCTTTAGGAATACCGATTTTTTGACCGCGAATGTCGCCGGTGAGCATCGCTTCGAAGTTGGGCACCGCCAATTCGGCGGATGTGCTGTCCTTTGGGTCGTGCCCGGCCATGGCCTCCAGCATGATGGCCGCGTCGCGTACCGTTTTGGTCATGGGGCCCGCCTGGTCCAACGACGAAGCAAAGGCCACGATCCCCCACCGTGAACAGCGTCCGTAGGTGGGTTTCAGCCCAGTGATGCCCACAAACGCCGCCGGTTGCCGGATGGAGCCGCCGGTGTCCGTGCCGGTGGCCGCCAAACATAGGTCCCCGGCCACTGCCGCAGCAGACCCGCCAGAGGATCCGCCCGGCGTCAGGTCACGGTCGTCAATTTTCCAAGGGTTGATCACGTTGCCATAGGTAGACGTCTCGTTCGACGAACCCATGGCAAATTCGTCCATATTGAGCTTGCCCAGCATGACCGCACCGGCGTCCCAAAGCTGGCTGGTGACCGTGCTTTCGTATTCGGGCTTGAAGCCTTCCAGGATCGCACTGGCCGCTTGGCTGTCCACGCCCTTGGTGCAGAACAGGTCTTTGATCCCCAAGGGAATACCGCAGAGGTCCGGTGCGTCACCCGCCGCCAAACGCGTGTCCGCCGCCTCGGCCTGGGCGCGGGCCAGGTCGGGTGTGTTGTGCACAAATGCATTGAGCGCCCCGGACGCATCAACCTCGGCCAGACAGGCTTCGGTCAACTCGGTGGCGGTGATATCCTTTGCACGCAGCTTATCGCGCGCGTCAGCGATGGTCAGAGAAGACAGCTCAGACATGGTCACTCCACCACTTTGGGCACGGCAAAGAACCCTTCGCGGGCGTCCGGCGCATTGGCCAGGACGGCGTCCGATTGACTGCCGTCGGTCACCCCGTCCACACGGCGTTTGAGGCGCATGGGCGTCACCGACACCATCGGTTCCACGCCGTCCACATCCACCTCGCCCAATTGCTCAATGAAACCAAGGATGGTGTTGAACTCAGACGCCAGCGCCGGGAGCTGCTCGGGCTCCACTTTGATGCGCGCCAGCTTGGCCACTTTGGCGGCGGTGCCTTCGTCGATGGACATGGGGCGGAGGTCTCCGTTTTGATCTGCCCGTCTCTAGCCGGGCGTGGGACCGCTCGCAACCATGTGTCGGCGGTAGACTTCGATCACCCAGCCCAAGAGCACGCCATTGAGAATGTGCCACATGAAATGCGTGCCCAAAGGAACAGTGTCACAGACAGGCATGTCCAAACTGCGGAACACCAGTGAGATGACCAGGATGCCAAAGGCGATCTCCAAACCGCGGGACACTTGGGGCAGTTTTCGGCGCAGGTAGATGGCATATCCGATGAAAGCCAACGGCAGCGGCCAGTACGCGGCAGAAATGTCAAAACCAGGGATGCGCGAAAACACCGGCACCGTGACAGCGGCGAAAGGCAAAAAGGCCAAGGCCCCGAGGATCGCGCCCCAAATGGGCCAACCCAGGAAAAACCTATTGGCGACATACAGGTAAGCCAGGGCGAACAGGATGATTGGGATCACATCGATGATCACCGCCCACACCGTCGCGTGGGTGTGGAACAGATAGGAGCCGATGCCAATGGCGGTGAGCAAGCCGATCAATACATTGGCCCAGACGAGGTTCAACCCCCGGCATCGGTACCACATGATAACCGCCGCAAGCACGAACGCTGCGTTGGTGACGGCGTTGACGGGCTCTGCCCAGTAGGACGCATCTAAACGTTCGCAATAGCCGTCCATGGTGCGCGACCATTCCATTACCGCAAATCCTCGCTACTCTTGACCCAATCAAAGCTAGGGAGGCGCAGATGAAATTCACATGGCTCGGACATTCGGGGTTCCGCATTGAGATTGGGGACCAGGTGCTTTTGCTGGATCCCTGGTTGGCAGACAATCCCATGTTCCCCAACGAAAGCCGAGCAGATTCCATTGGCGGCGCGACCGCCATCCTGCTCACCCACGGGCATTTCGATCACACCAGTGATGTTTTGGGCCTGGCCAAAGAGCTTGAAATTCCGGTGGTTGGGATTTTCGACCTCATGAGCGCTTGGGCATCCATGCATGGCATTGAAACGGTGGGTTTCAATAAAGGTGGCACGATTTCGCTGGGGTCGCTCAAAGTGACGATGGTGAACGCGGTGCATTCCTCTTCGGTCTCAACGGACCATGGGCCAATGTATGCGGGGGCAGAGGCAGGCTACGTGATCGATGACCGGTCGCGGCGGGTCTATGTGTCCGGCGACACCGATGCGCATATGGATATGGAGTTGATCCAAGCTTTCCATGCCCCGGACATCGGCATTCTTGCTTGCGGTGGCTACTTCACCATGGACATGGCCCGGGCTGCCTACGCCGCGAAAAGGTTCTTCCAGTTTAAGACGGTGATTCCCTGCCACTACAAGACCTTCCCGATCTTGGAGCAATCCGCCAATGATCTGATCGCAGGCTTACCTGATGTCCAAGTGATCGAGCCGGAGGTGCTGGTGCCCATAGAACTCTGACGGGTTTTCAAAGGGTCAAGATGCCACCGGGCACGCATCATTCGCGGTCCCGACGAGCGGCGAAAAAGGCCCTTAGTAATGCTTCGGAGGCCTCGGCACCCACGCCCTCGATCACTTCGGGGACATGGTGAGACTGGGAGTGCGAAAACACCCGCGCGCCGTGGGCGACACCGCCGGACTTGGGGTCGGCAGCGCCGTAGACCAGCCGAGCAATGCGCGCAGCCGCGATGGCGGCGGCACACATGGCACAGGGCTCCAGCGTGACATAGAGCACATGGCCCGGCAGACGCTCGGACCCGGCTGCGGCGCAAGCTTCGCGCAGGACCAAAATCTCGGCATGGGCCGTGGGATCGTTCAGTTCCCGCGTCCGATTACCGGCTTGGGCCACGATCTCGCCCGGGGGCGACACCAACACGGCGCCCACTGGCACTTCGCCGCGCGCACCCGCGGCTTCGGCCTCCTGGAGGGCCAGGTCCATGTGGGATGTGAACACCATGCCTTTGGGTGCGGGAAGAAATCCCCAGGCGCAAGTGTGGCGACAATGGCGGCGTTTGAGTATTTGGGGAACAATGAAGTCAGTGAAGCGCTTTCTTTGGGGAAGCTGGCCTGTGATCAGTGCTGGCTCGCACGGGAGCTTTGCGATAGGGCCTGCCCATGACTGACAAAGCCCCGCCCCCAGGTGACCGAATTGCCAAAGTAATCGCCCGTGCTGGCGTTGCGTCACGCCGTGATGCCGAAAAGCTTGTGGCCCAGGGGGTGGTCAAAGTGAACGGCAAGTTGATCGCCTCGCCTGCGCTGAATGTCGTTCCCACAGATAAGATTGAGGTCAACGGCGAACCGCTGCCATCGGCAGAGCCGGAACGGCTTTGGCTTTACCACAAGCCCGTGGGTTTGGTGACCACGGCCCGAGATGAGAAGGGACGCGATACGATCTTTGATCGGTTGCCGGAAGACCTGCCTAGGGTGATGAGTGTGGGTCGTTTGGATCTGAATTCCGAGGGCTTACTGCTGCTGACCAACGACGGCGGCGTGAAACGGAGGTTGGAACTGCCCGCCACGGGTTGGCTGAGAAAGTACCGCGTGCGGGTGAACGGGACCCCCGAGGACGCCACACTGGAGCCCCTGCGCAAAGGCCTCACCCTGGAGGACGGCACCAAGTTTCAACCGATGACGGTCACGCTTGATCGGCAACAGGGGGCCAATGCCTGGCTGACTGTTGGATTGCGGGAAGGTCGCAATCGAGAGATTCGGCGGGCCATGGATGCTGTGGATTTAGCCGTGAACCGTCTAATTCGAGTGAGTTACGGCCCCTTTCGCCTGGGCGATCTGAAGCCCGGGGAAGTCGAAGAGGTGAAAGCCCGCGTGCTGCGCGATCAGTTGGGGCTCAGCCAGCCGGATGAGCCTGCGCGGCTAAAGCCTAAACGGACCCGCCGTGCGCCCATCAAGGCAAGACCCGCATCTGACCCCAGTGTGCGGTTGAAGCGAAAGCCGCGCCCGCCAAAGAAATAGCGGTAACAACCCGTTCATCCGCCCGACCTGCCGCGCAAATCAGCAACAACTTGTAGAGGATGGGCATTGTCACGCCAACTTCACTTCCGAAGACCGAGTGAAACGCTTATCTGTACCACGGTTCTAACCGCATTTAGCTTCAAAATGGAGAGCATCTGGTGCAGCGCATTGCCTTTGTCTTCCTCATTGCCGTGATGCTCTACACAGCTCTCGGGGGCGCAGGCTGATGTCGCAACGGTTTGGCGGGCAGTTTAGTCCGAGCGCAAAATCAGATGGGCAGGCTGCCCAAACACCACCCCATCCGTTCAAAGGCAAAGTGCCGACACGCCTAGGCATGATGGTGAACCTGTTGTTCGTGGTGCCGTGGATTTTCGTACTGAAGGGTTTTTTCAGCGAAACCATGGGGTTGGCGCTGAACCTCGCGGCGTTTGCGGCGTTGATGGCGGGGGCCTGGCTGACCCGCGAAGGGATCAAGGCGCAAGCGGCCTATGATGCGCGTGAGGTGGCCAAACGCCCGGCGATACCACGGAAATTGTTTGGTTCAGTCGTAACCGGTCTGGGCGTTGGGCTGGCGGCGCTCTGGTCGGATGGGATGGGAAGCGCATTGGTGCTTGGACCTCTGGCGGCGGTCCTGCACGGGTTTGCGTTCGGTCTCGATCCGCTCAAAGACAAGGGCATCGACAAGGACGATTTTCAGTCCAGCCGGGTGGCGCGCGCAGTGGACAATGCCGAAGCCGAATTGGCGGCGATGTTGGATGCGGTGAAACCCATCGGCGATCGGCGGTTGTTGGAACGGGTTGAAGCCTTTCACATCACAGCGCGAGAGATGTTTCGCGCGGTGGAACGCGACCCAAGGGACCTTACAGCCGCCCGTCGCTATCTTGGCGTTTACTTGACCGGCGCGCGCGAAGCGTCAGAGAAGTTCGCGTCCTACTATGCGCGCACCAAAGAAGCCGAAGCGCGGGCCAGCTACCTCGCCTTACTGGACGACCTTGAACAGAATTTTTCCATGAAAACCAGTAAGCTGTTGGAAGATGACCGTACCAACATGGACATTGAGGTTGAGGTGCTGCGCGAACGCCTGGCCCGCGACGCCGCAACACTCACCACGGGGACCGAGACATGAAAAAGACCACCATTGACCAGACCGAACTGACCGCGGTGGCAAGTACGGCTTTGGCTGAACCCCAAGCGGAATTGCTCGACCCCAACACCGCCGACCCTGTGCTGAGCCCCGCCATTCAACAACGCATGGCCGAAATCGATCTGAGCGAAACCGGCAGCATCGTGTCCTTTGGGTCTGCCGCCCAAGCCGAGCTGCAGACCATCAGCCAAGCCATGTTGTCCGATGTGCGCAACAAGGACCTTGGCCCCGCCGGTGACAGCCTGCGCGATATGGTGGCGACCATCCGCGGGTTTTCCACCGCTGAATTGGATCCCAATCGCAAGCAAAGCTGGTGGGAAAAGCTCATCGGGAAAAAGGCGGATGTGAGCAAATTTCTGTCCCAGTATGAGACCGTGCAAGGCCAGATCGACGAGATTACCGAGACGTTGGAAGGCCATGAACACACGCTGTTGAAAGACATCAAGGCGCTCGACCAGCTCTACGACAAGACCTTGGCGTTTTATGACGAATTGGCGCTTTACATCGCTGCCGGAGAGGCACGGTTGGCCAACATCGATAGCCAGGACATTCCGGTGAAAGAGGCAGAGGTGAACTCCGCCGCCCCAGACGCTCAGGTGATGGTGGCCCAAGAACTGCGCGACCTGCGCGCGGCGCTTGTTGTTTTGTAACGGCGTTTCAATTACCTGAAGATCACGCGCCAATTGACCATGCTGTCGCTGCATTCCATCATTTTGGTGCAAGAAAACGACAAGGC
>JBCDFD010000200.1:0-6052 GCA_039178645.1 Pseudomonadota bacterium
GCCGCGGGCGCGGGCCCCGGCGATGATGCGGGCGTTGTTCGGATACAGGCAACCCGCTTTGGCGTTGCAGATATTGTCTTCCTGCACGGGGCGGCGGAACGGTGTCGTTGTGAGCCGCTGTGCGGCCTCCGGCGCGGCCATGGGCACGGCTTCAAGGCAAATGCAGAAATCGCAGGCGTCGCCGTTCACGATGGCTGCGGCGACACTGTCGAGCCCCCAATAGAGCGGCCGAATATAGATCGGCGTTTCTTTGGGATAGCTGGCCAGCCCTTCCCACACCGCATCGAAAATCTGTTGAGTGGTGTGGGTGGGCGTGAGCATCAACGCTTCGGCGGACCGATTGATCCGTTCGCAATGGGCCCAAAGATCGGGGGCCATCCCATCCACGTGGCGCGCGCCATCGAACACCGTTGAGGCCAGCCAAGACCCATGGTCCGCCGCACCGATCACGGCTAAATTCCCCTGGTGCCAGGTGCCGTTGTGATACGTCTTGATGTCTGTGCCGACCGCCATGGCTTGTTCTTTCGTTAGTCTTAGTTAATGTGACCTTGCGGCAATTGGGCCGCAGACCATACCACACGCTTTGTTTGAGATTTTTTCCAACTGAATTCCATCCTGAACAGAGCCCTTTTTGATTGGGTTAACTACCATGTCACAAAAATCACGAGTCGAGGACGTGCGAAAGTTCCGCGTGGACGCAGCAGATTTGGCCGCGTCGCGCAAACCTGTCACGCACCAAAGCAATGGCGAAGAAGATGAGGCCACGGCAGCGGCCGAAGGGTTTCCCATGTCGTTCACAAAGGGTTTGGAGCACGACCAAGCCACCGGTCGCGTTGTCGATCCGGCCCAGTACACCGCATTTGTGGCTGCCATTGACGGAGGTACATCTCCGGCCTTTTCCGATGGCAGCATCACAGTGTCGGGACAAAAGAAGCGGAAATGGGAAGCACCCACCGCTGGGTTTGTGAGCGACTTGCAAGGGCCTGACGCCCAAGCGGTGACCATGCCGCCAGCGCCAAAGTTGGGATCGGATGAACTGACGTTTGAAATGGCCGAGGTTTACGAACTGGCGATCCTGCGGGATGTGCCGTTCGCAGCTTTCCGTGACGGTGGTCACGCCCAGTCGGCGGCTGTGACCGGGTCTGTGGCACGGTTGTCGAAACTCCCTTACGCGAACACTCGGCCCAGCGATGGCCTTACAGCGCAAAATGTGTTCCGTGGTTTCGCAGCAGGCGAGGACGTCGGGCCATTGCTGTCGCAGTTCCTGCTCATTGGCTCACCGGACTATTCCCGCGCTGGGGCCAAAGATATCACGGGCGGCCAGATCCAGTATGGGGCTCAGACAATCGACCAGCGTGTGCCGTTGGCGATCCCGAGAAAAGACTTTATGACCACCCGCGACAGTTGGCGGGAGGTCCAAAACGGTGCCGACACCCGTGTCGGTATGCAGGCACAATTGTTTGAGCAGGACGAACCCCGGCGGTTCATGGCGACACCGCGCGATCTGGCGACTTATGTCCATGACGATGCGCTCTACCAGGCGTATCTAAACGCTTGCTTGCTTCTGTTGGCCAGCGGCATGCCGTTCGATCCAGGGTTTTCTGACCTGCACGGCGTTGGTCGCGACGACCTGCAAGCTGGCGGTTTTGCGCTTTGGGGCGGGCCACATATCCTGTCGCTGGTGACCGAAGTGGCCACCCGTGGACTCAAGGCCGTGCGGTGGCAGAAGTTCAATATCCACCGCCGACTGCGCCCCGAAGCTTTGGCGGGGCGGTTGGAATACCTGCCCGCAGAAACGAAAACTGATGACAGCACAGATGCCCGTCTCGCGAAAATGCAACAGGACCTGTTGGATGCGGGCACGCTGACAGAAATCCGTGCGCTCAACGCCCGCAACAATGCAACGCACTTTAGCGATGAGGGCGAAACCGACCTGTTGCCCATGGCGTTCCAGGAAGGATCCCCCATGCATCCGGCCTACGGTGCAGGGCATGCCACTGTGGCCGGGGCCTGTGTCACGATCCTAAAGGCCTTTTTCGACACGTCGCGAGAGTTGCGGATGGACGACAAGGGCCGTCCCAACTTTGTGCTGGCGGGAAGTTCTGGCGACCCTTGGGCCTTTGTGGCGTCGGATGATGGATCGGAGCTGGTGCCCTACGCGTTGGCCGAAGGCGAAGTGCTGACGTTGGAAAGCGAGCTGAACAAGCTCGCCGGCAACATCTCCATCGGTCGGAATATGGCCGGGGTGCACTATTACACTGACTATTCCGAAAGCGTGCTCATGGGCGAAAAGATCGCAGTGGGCATGCTGGAAGAACAGGCTTTGGGGTACTTCAAGGAAGATTTCATCCAAAGGCTTACCACGTTTCAGGGCGAAGTCATCACCATTGGCAAAGCGGGTGCGCTCAAAGCGGACGGGACCTTTTACCTGGAACGCAACAAACCGTAATCATTGCCATTGCACCGGGCCCAACGTGGCCCGGTGTGTTTCGCGTCAGCCGATGTCGCGTTCTATTGCGCCTCGGCCAAGAGAGCGTCGACGTCCAAACGCGTCAGCCCCATGGCCAGTTTGCCGTCCTGGTTGCGCGGCCAATCTTTAGGGTCGCGGTCTCGGTACAGCTCCACGCCGTTGCCGTCAGGGTCGTCAAAATAGACGGCCTCACTGACACCGTGGTCCGACGCGCCAGAAATGACCACACCCGACGCCACCACGCGCGCCACGGCTTGTGCCAATGCGGCCCGGTCAGGGTAAAGGATCGCGGTGTGATATAGACCTGGCGCATGCTTGGGTGCCTGCGGCTGACCTGCGCTCTGCCAAGGGTTCAACCCGATATGGTGGTGATAGCCATCAGCCCCCAGGAACGCCGCTTGGTCGCCCGCGCGCTGTTGGACCTGAAAGCCCAAAACGTCTCTGTAGAACTGAATGGACCGCTCAAGGTTGGAGACCTTCAGGTGGACGTGGCCAATACGGGTGCCGGTGGGCGCTTGGAAATCTTGGGACATGGGATGTTTCCTTTCAGGAACACCATGTGGTCCCTAGCACAACGAACAAAAGCCTAACCAATCCGCAGGCTCTGTGCGTTTTTGCTCGTGTGGGTCCGGCGCTCCCGCTGTGGGGGCTATGAAAGGGAGCGCCGAAACCTCGTGTGCCATTCTGGCCGTTGAGTGAAATCTACCCATTGAAAGCGGCAAGGATTGGGACCTGCTGAGGTCATTGCGCGGCAAGTTTGGGGCAAAAATCAGGCAGTGTTTCTGACTGTTTTGGAGTGGCTCGGCTCGGGGGCCTTGCCCGTTAGGGTCGCCCGCCAGTGCCCACCATCCCCATAATTTCCATGGTTTGCTGCACAATGGGCGATGCGATCGCGCGGGCACGGTCGGCACCATCGGACAGGATTCTGTCGATTTCGGTCACATCGTCCATCAGGCGTGCCATTTCGGTGGAAATGGGCGCGAGCCGTTCCACGACCAAATCCGCCAGCAGTGGCTTGAATTCCGAAAACTGTTTGCCGCCCATTTCGCTCAGGACCTTGTCCACAGTGCTGTCTTCAAGTGCCGCGAAGATATTCACCAGGTTGCGCGCCTCTGGCCGGTCCTCTAGGCCCGCGGCCTCGGACGGCAGAGCGTCGGGGTCGGTCTTGGCCTTGCGGAATTTCTTGGCGATGGTGTCGGCGTCATCGGTCATATTGATCCGGCTCAGATCCGAAGGGTCGGACTTCGACATCTTCTTCGATCCATCGCGCAATGACATAATCCGTGTGGCCGTGCCTTCGATCACGGGCTCGGCCACTGGGAAAAACCGTGTGCCGAAATCAGTGTTGAACTTTATCGCGATATCGCGGGTCAGTTCCAAATGCTGTTTCTGGTCATCGCCCACCGGCACATGGGTGGCGTGGTAGGCCAAAATGTCCGCCGCCATCAGGTCGGGATAGGTGAACAGACCGACCGAAGCGTTTTCACGGTTCTTGCCCGCTTTGTCCTTGAACTGCGTCATGCGGTTGAGCCAGCCCATCCGCGCCACACAGTTGAACAACCACCCCAAGTGCGCGTGTTCCAGCACTTGTGATTGGTTAAACAGGATCGACTTGGTGGGGTCTAGACCCGCCGCGATGTAGCCCGCAGCCAATTCGCGGGTGGCATGGCGCAGTTTGTCAGGGTCCTGCCAGACCGTGACAGCGTGGAGATCGACCATGCAGTAGATGGTCTCGAACTCGCCTTCCTGCATTTCCACGAACCGTTTCACCGCGCCCAGATAGTTGCCGAGCGTCAGGCCACCAGATGGTTGGATGCCGGAGAAGACACGGGGCTTGAACCCGGCAATGCCGTCAGGCGTCTCGGTGTCAGAGGGCTGCGTTTGGACCGCATCCATGGGGCGTCTCCTTTGGGCATGGCTTTCTTAGGATCGCTCGGTTACCGGGGGCGGCAGAGTTGGTCAACCGCGAGCCGCCCCATGCAAGACCCCCAACGTCCGCCCTCTGCCGTGAACCCTTTGCCCGCCGCGGTGGTAGCATTGGCGACCGTCATAATTGGGGTCGAACTGATCATCAGTTTGATGGAACAACCCATTTTCGGGGGTTTGAGCGCAGGCGACACTCGGATCAACCTGTTGGAGCGATATGCCTTTTTCGGCCAACGGCTCGACCTAATGCTCAGCAATGGTCAGTTCCCGGTGCAGTGGTTGATCACCTTTGTGACCTACCCATTCATCCACGCCAGCCTTTGGTCGGCGGTGTTCGTGTGCGTGTTCATCCTGGCCATGGGCAAGATCGTTGGGGAAGCCTTCGGCAGCGTCGCTGTGCTGTCGCTGTTTTTCGCGTCGTCGATTTTTGGGGCTTTGATCTATGGTCTGCTTTTGAACGAGGACTTCCCACTCATTGGCGCATGGCCCGGCGTATACGGACTGATTGGAGGCTTCACCTTTGTGCTCTGGGTGCGCCAGCAAGCCTTGGGCGAAAGCTCAGCGCGGGCTTTCCAACTGATCGCCCTGCTATTGGGTCTGCAATTGTTCTTTGGCCTGCTGTTCGGAGGACACAATGATTGGGTGGCCGACCTGGCAGGTTTCGCTTGCGGGTTTGGCTTATCATTCCTGATGGTCCCTGGCGGCTGGGCCCGCCTGCGAGAAGCACTCCGCAATCGCCGCCGTTAGGGCATTAGACCTCAGCCCTTTATCCCAATCACACCGCCGCGATTTGCTCTCCCGAGTGCCGTTGGTCCTCTACACCTCCGGTGAAAGACCCTTGGCAACGATACCCCATTTGGTCCGCGCGTCTCACGCAAATGAAAAGGGCGCCCCGAAGGACGCCCTCTGATAGCGTAAATACTGCCGCAAATTAGCAGCTGTAGTACATCTTGAATTCCATCGGGTGCGGGGTGTGTTCGAAGGCGTAGACCTCTTCCCACTTGAGCTCCGCATATCCTTCCAACTGGTCTTTGGTGAACACGTCACCGGCCAGGAGGAATTCGTGGTCCGCTTCCATGGATTCCAGCGCTTCGCGTAGCGATGCACAGACCGTTGGGATGCCCGCCAGCTCTTCCGGTGGCAGATCGTACAGGTCTTTGTCGGACGCTTCGCCTGGGTGGATTTTGTTTTTGATCCCGTCGAGGCCAGCCATGAGCAGTGCCGCGAAGCACAGGTATGGGTTGGAGGAGGGATCAGGGAAACGCGCTTCCACACGCTTGGCTTTGGGGCTCTCAGTCCATGGGATGCGAACACAGCCAGAACGGTTGCGCGCGGAATAGGCGCGCAGCACAGGCGCCTCAAAGCCGGGGATCAAACGCTTGTAGGAGTTTGTCGCGGGGTTGGTGAAGGCGTTCAGCGCTTTGGCGTGCTTCAGAATGCCGCCGATGAAGTACAGCGCTTCCTGAGACAGGTCCGCGTATTTATCCCCTGCAAAGAGCGGCTTGCCGTCTTTCCAGATCGACATGTTGCAGTGCATGCCTGTGCCATTGTCGCCTGCGATGGGCTTGGGCATGAACGTTGCGGACTTGCCATAAGCCTGTGCCACATTGTGGATCACATACTTGTACTTCTGCAGCTCATCGGCCTGCTTTGTCA
>JBCDFD010000201.1:0-6011 GCA_039178645.1 Pseudomonadota bacterium
AAGCCATCGGTGACGACCACGTCGACCTTGTCCGATGGGATGTCACCACCTTCGATATATCCCACATATTCGAACCCGCCCTCTGCTGCGGTGTCCATTAGGGCATCATGTGCGGCCTTGAGCTCTGTTCGGCCCTTGTGTTCTTCAGTGCCCACATTGAGCAGACCCACGCGCGGCAATTCCAATTCCAGCGCAATATGGGCGTAAGACGCTCCCATCAGAGCGTATTGCACCAGGTCTTCGGCATCTGCTCGGATGTCGGCGCCCGCGTCCAGCATTACGTTGAAACCCGTGGGATTGCGCGATGGCCAGAGGCAGGCGATGGCCGGTCGATTCACATTGGGAAGCTTGCGCAGCCGCAACATCGACAGCGCCATGAGAGCCCCAGTGTTGCCGCATGATATGCACACTTGCGCTTCGCGGTCGCGCACCGCCTCGACGGCTGCCCACATAGACGTGCCTTTGCCGTGGCGCACAACTTGGCTGGGCTTGTCATCCATTGTGACAACCCCGGGCACATGTCGGAACTCGCTGCGTTCTTTGAGAAGGGGCCGCTTGTTCAGAAGCGGCATGATTTCCGCTTCATCGCCAAAAATCAGGAAGTATAGGCGTGGGTTCCGCCACAGCGCCTTGTTAAGTCCCGACAAAATGGCAGTGGGCCCGGTGTCGCTGCCCATTGCATCAATGGCCAGCGTGATCCGCTTGGTGCCGACGGTGTCGTCAGATGGGATTTGAGAGGGTCGTCGGTTGAACACGCATCCGCCTTCAGGCGGCGTCGTCTTCGATTTCGACTTCGTCCGCGGATGCGATCACTTCACGGTCGTCGTAATGACCGCAGGCGCCACACACATGGTGCGGACGCTTCAGTTCACCGCAGTTTGGGCATTCCGCTGGATTGTACGCCGTCAGCGCATCGTGCGCGCGGCGCATGTTGCGACGGGATTTCGTGATTTTATTCTGGGGGACAGCCATGTCTCAACCTCTGGTGGCCGGGCTGCCGCCCGGAAATTGCGAAAGGGCCGTGGCCCGGTGAATTGGGACCAATCGACCACACGCAGTGGCCCCGATCAATCCTGGAATGCGAGACCGGCCTTCTAGCGGTTCTGCGAAAGAGTGCAACAGTTTTTTATGGCCGCGGCTTTGTGGAGTGGCCTTCGTCAGTCACCACCATCGCCGCCTTTGGAACCACCGGCCAACTGATCACGCAGACTGGCCAAGCCAGCAAACGGTTTGGCCTCGTCGTCGGTCATGGGGGCTTTGCCGGGTTCTGTCACCGCAACGGTTTCAAATCCGTCCTGTTCGGCACGGGGGTAAAGCGGCAGGGCGAGGCTCAATGCTTCAAGCACCACGTCGCCCAGGTTCAACTCGGTGGGTATCGCCTCGGCGGTATCATCCTCGGGCATTTCTGTTTCTACGGCTGTGTCCGGTTCTTCCCAGTCCGCCAGATACCGCCGTGCCACCGGCTCTTCGATCCGCGTGGTCACAGGGGCAAGCGTGACGGTGCACGGTTGAATTACGGTGGCCCCCAAGCGAGCCGTTAAACGCCAATCGGTCTTTCCTTGGGGTTCAATCCGCCCTTCAAATCGCAACTTCCGAAGGCCCAGTAACCCAAGATCATCGGCCCAGCCTTTCAAAACCGTCTCCGCAGGGATGATTTCGACGGTGAGGCCGTCACGGGGTAGGGAAGACATCGACACCGGACCGTCGTCCAGAGTGAGTGGTGCGCGGCGCGCGCCTTGAGTTGTCTTGCCCATGATACCCTGCCTCCTTGCGGACACTGCCGTGCTTGGGTAACCGGTGAGACCAACGGGCGCCACCCAAACATGCGGGCCCAATGAACACGAGGCCGACCATGACCAAGCGCATCAGTCTAGCCAAATGCGGTCCCACCGCGCGTGCGGCTGTGCTTGGACTGGCACTCGTACTTGGCGGCTGCACCACGCTGATCGACAATTACGGATACGTTCCCACCGAAATCCAGTTGCAGGATATAGAAGTCGGAACTGACACCAAGGAAACCGTGGCCGAAAATATTGGGTCACCGCCGTTGGATGAACTGCAACGGGACCGATCCTGGTATTATGTGGCCATGCGACGGGAAACCTATGCGTGGCGCGCCCCTGAGGAAACCGAACGTCAGGTGGTTGCTGTCCGTTTCACCGAGGGTGGAACAGTAGAAAATGTGGAACGGTTCGGGTTGGAACGGGGGCAAGTGGTGACGCTCTCGCGCCGTGTGACCGATGCTTCGGTGCCAGAACCTGGGTTCCTGCGCGGTCTCTTGCAGTCCACGACATTGGCACCGAACCTCACGGGCGAAGATATCTAGTCTCACTTGGCCCTTGTTTGTGCTATGCAGCGCCCAAGATAATGGCGCGCAAGCCCATGGTTATTGAGGCACGTGTCCATGTCCCGTTCCCAGTCCCGTTTGGACCAGTCCAAATTCACTGGCCGCTTTGCCAGCACAACCGACGAGGTGGTCGCCGCCCAACGTTTGCGCCACCGGGTGTTTCGCCCGGATGAGGCCGGTGAAAGGGACGCTGACCATTTTGACGATGCGTGCCAGCACTTTTTGATTTTCAGGCGTGACAGCGGTGAGCTTGTCGCATGTTTTCGTGTCTTGTTTTTGAGGGATGGCTCCGAGATCGGGGACAGTTATTCCGCCCAGTTCTATGACCTGTCAAACCTCTGTGCATACAGCGGACCCATGGTCGAGCTTGGACGGTTCTGCGTGGCCCCAGATGCGGCTGGGGACCCCGACATCCTCCGTTTGGCTTTGGGTGCCCTTGGGGCTTACGTGGAAGCCAACGGTGTGGAATTGCTGTTTGGGTGTTCTTCGTTTGCTGGGACCGAGGCGGACCTGTATCAGGACGCCTTCGCGCTCCTCAGGGAACGTCACCTGGCCCCGCAAAGGTGGTTGCCCCAGGCCAAAGCCCCTTCTGTTTTCCAATTTGCCCACAGTTTGAAACCCAGTAAACCAAACTTGAAGAAGGCTTTGAAAGCCATGCCGCCCCTACTGCGCAGTTACCTCGCCATCGGCGGATGGGTGAGCGACCATGCCGTAATTGATCGGGATCTCAATACATTGCACGTGTTCACCGGCGTGGAAATCGCATCAATCCCGGCTGCTCGCGCACGGGTGTTGCGGGGGATCGGCTAACGGAGTGTCAGCACCAAGGGGCAGTGGTCCGAAACCTCGGGCTCTCGCACCACCTCAAACGAGGCCACAGCGTCCAAGTCGTTGATCAGCATGTAGTCGGCGAACCTCTCGCTTTTGGTATAATGCGACGTGCGTGTCCCCCCCGTGATTGCGGGCTGTCACCAATTCAGTGAAACTGTGATCCAGAAGATAAGCGAGGGTTCGAGACCCCGGCAGGACGTTAAAGTCCCCGCAGATCACCGCAAGATCGCCGGGTTCAGTGACCTTCTGGGACAATGACCAAAGCCGCTCCACCTGAGCCGCACGTTCCGGCGTGTCTCCTTTGCCCGAGCTGTCGCGGAGGCCGTGCATCTGAGTGATGCTGACAGGTCTGCCGCGGTCGTGATCATAAATGCGAACGGCGTGGCCCGTGCGTGACCGGGGGTGTTCGCCAAACCCATCGGCACTGTAATGGCCATGCACAAAATCTTGGGCTTGGGCGATCACTGGGATGTCGCGTTTCACCCAAGTGGCCAAACCCCAGAAAGATGGCACCGCCATGTCGCCATCCCATAGATCACCCCGCGCGCAAGGGGCGAATGTTACCCAGTGGTCAGGCAGCACGGCGCAAATCTCGCTCAGTAGGTTGGTGCGCTGGTCCAGAGTTCGGAACGCGTCGCGGTAAACCAGGATGGGTTTGTCCGTGGCGGGCGTGTGAATGACCTCTTGGAGGCAGAGCACGTCAGGTTGAGCATCCGCCAGGTAGGGCAACAGATCATCGCCCAGCGTCCCGCCCCAGGCATTAAGACACATGATCCGCATTGTTTCAGGTCTCAGCCGCCTTTTCTTCGGCCTTTACTGCGTCCCACAGAGCATCCATCTCGTCCAAGGTGGATTGTTCCGGCGTGCGGCCCTGAGCGGCCAAACGTGCTTCGATGGCGCCAAACCGCCGGGTAAATTTGGCGTTGGTTCCGCGCAAAGCGTCCTCTGGCTCCACGCCCAAATGCCGGGCCAGATTGGCCATGACAAACAGAAGGTCACCCATTTCGTCTGCCACGGCCTCTGGCCCAAGCGTGTCGCGGGCTTCCACCAACTCCCCGGCTTCTTCCACCAATTTGGCTAAGACCTGATCTGTCTGCGGCCAGTCAAACCCAACCCGTGCCGCGCGTTTTTGCAATTTCACCGCCCGTGTCAGTGCAGGCAGGTTGAGCGCCACGTCATCCAACACGCCAGAGCGCGCCTTGGCCGCCCGTTCCTTGGCTTTCTGAGTTTCCCAATCCTGCACTTGCTGCGCCGCCGATTTATCGCGGCTTTCGTCCCCAAACACGTGGGGGTGCCGGTCGATCATCTTTTGGGCCACGGTCTCGGCCACGTCGTCAAAGCTGAAAAGCCCAGCTTCTTCGGACATTTGCGTATGGTAAACCGTTTGTAACAGCAGATCACCCAGTTCGCCGCGAAGTTCGTCCCAAGCTTCCCGCTCGATCGCATCGGCAACCTCGTAGGCTTCCTCAATGGTATAGGGTGCAATGGTGGCGAAGGTCTGTTCCACATCCCACGGACAGCCCGTGTTTGGATCCCGCAACCGCCGCATGATTTCCCGCAAGCGCGGCAGGCCAGGGGCTGTGTCGAAAATCGGATCGCGGGCGGCCATGGGGGCTCCTATCGAGATTAAGGTACAATTGGCGCGTTTGGGATCGTGAGCTACCTGCTTTCACCTACCAGTGGGAGAGGGTTGATGCGTTTGGTGATGATTTTGGCCGGTATCGGCGTCAGCGTGGCGGTCTTGTTCGCGCTTTATGTGCGATTGGCCCCAAGCGATGTGCAAGCATGGCATGTGGACCCTCGCGATGTGGCCGATCCCACGCCCATGGGCCGGTATCTGTTGCGCGACGGGGAAGGTGACGCCGCGGCGCCTCGGTTCGCTGGCACGCCAGACGCGGTGATGGCCAAGTTACACGAGGTGGCGCTGGGCACGCCGCGTGTCAGTGTTTTGGCCGGAAACCCTGACGAAGGCTTCGTCACCTACATCGCGCGGTCGCGCCTGTTTGGGTTCCCAGACTACGTGTCCGTCGTGGCCTATGCCGACGGCGACCAGACCGCTTTGGCGATCTACGCCCGGCTGCGGTTTGGGCAATCCGACCTTGGGGTAAACCAAGCGCGAGTGGATGGCTGGTTGTCCGAATTGAACGCCGCATGAGCCGACCCTTGACGGTCGGGGGCCGCTGGCGCATCTGCGATCCATGGTACCTTCTGACCGACTAGACCAAATCTTGGGGCGGTTCGAGTTTCTCGAAGCCAAAATGGCCGCTGGCGCAGAGGCCAGCGAAATCGCTGACTTGGCGCGGGAGTACAGCGAGCTGAAGCCCGTGGTGGCTCAGATAACCGACTACCGCAGCCTGTTGGGTGATCTCGAAGAGGCCGAGGCCATGCTCAATGATCCCGAGATGAAGGACCTCGCCGAAGAAGAACTGCCGGGGCTGCGCGCGGCTTTGCCAGAGGCTGAGCATGCGCTGCAATTGGCGCTATTGCCCAAGGACGCCGCCGACGCGCGACCCGCAATGATAGAGATCCGGCCCGGGACCGGCGGTGAAGAGGCAGCGCTCTTCGCCGGTGACCTCCTGCGGATGTATCAGCGGTTCGCCGAGGGGCAGGGGTGGAAGTTTTCGATCATTGAGGAAAGCGCCACCGAGCTTGGCGGTGTCAAAGAGGTGGTGGCCAACATCCAAGGGGATGGGGTTTTTGCGCGGATGAAGTTCGAATCCGGCGTGCATCGGGTTCAACGGGTGCCCACCACTGAAAGCGGCGGACGCGTGCATACTTCGGCAGCCACAGTTGCCGTGTTGCCCGAGGCGGAGGATGTGGACATCCAAATCGA
>JBCDFD010000202.1:0-5960 GCA_039178645.1 Pseudomonadota bacterium
CTGGCCGTTTCGGTGTGCGTGTTGCCTTGTTCGACAAGCTCAACGGCACGCTCGCGCAACTCAATAGGATGCGGTTTGCCCATTTATGACCCCCAATATCTGCCTCAGCGACAGGGAATCACGGATCAAACATTTGGGGAACCCCGAATCCAATCAGGATGAACGCGCTCTAGATCAAGCCAAGGAGCTCTGAGACAGGCTCAGGACCTTGGTGTGTCAGTGGTTATGGTTGCTGTGGTTATGCCCATGACCGTGGCCGTGGCCATGTCCACCGTGTCCATGGCCGTCCATCCGTTCCAGGTCCACTGGGATTGTCATGGTCATGTCGCCAGCCTGTTCAAAGGTCAGCGTCACCTCCACCGTGTCACCCTGTTCCAGCGAGGTGTTGAGGCCCAGGAACATCACGTGGTCCCCGCCCCGTCCGAGCTTGTGCATACCGCCGGCTGGAATGGCGAAGCCTTCCTCGACCTCCATCATTTTCATCATGCCATTGGCGTCTTCTTTGTGGGTGTGCAGTTCCACGCGCTCGGCGATGGGCGAGGATGCCGATACCAAACGGTCATCTGATGCCCCCATATTTTTGATCACCATGAAGGCCGCGCCGGATTTGGCCATCGAGGTGGACGCGCGGGCATACGCGTCTTCAACCATGATACCGTCATCGGCGAAGGATGCGGTGGCTGCAGCCAGGGTAAGAATGGCCATAGAGGCCAGCGAAGTCAGTCGAAACATGTCGAGTCCTTTCCGTGGAAATTTGGGTTTGATTAGGAAAGGTGGACTGGCGGTGCTCTCGAGCCGTTGCCGGATCCGGTTTGGGTGTCTCCAATGGCCAAGCTTCGGAGCACGGGGTGTTTGCTGTCGATCAAAGCGCCAAGGCACAGAACCTGACCGCTTCGGTCCTGTGGCGGCGCGAGTTTGAGCGCCATACAATCCGGGCAAGAATGCGCAGATTTCGTTGGTTTACCGGAGGCATCCACAGGCACGGACACCGACGCCCCGTGGATACACAGATCCACAAGCCCAACAGCTGGTGCAGCACCCTTGGCCATGCCGACCGTCACAGATGTGAGGGTCAACAGCCACACAAGAACCAGCGATATCAGGGCATCACGTCGGATCATGTTTGGAAAATAGCGCGGGTGTGTTTGGACCAAAAGGCAGTGGTCTGAGACAAAAAGCCCCGCCAAAGGCAGGGCTTTCAAATCCACCCTCAGCGGCATATCACGCGGCGGCTTGTGCCTTCGCGATGTCTTTTTTGATTTTCAGGGCGTTCGCAGACAGCTCGGCGTCTTTCGCTTTCGCAAGAAACGCGTCCAGGCCACCGCGATGGTCCACTGTGCGCAGAGCCGCTGCAGAAATGCGCAGCTTGAACGACCGGCCCAGCGTGTCGGACGCCAGGGTCACATCGTTCAGGTTTGGGAGAAAGCGGCGTTTGGTTTTGTTGTTGGCGTGGCTGACATTGTTGCCAACCATGGGGCCTTTACCGGTCAATTCGCAGCGGCGAGACATCGGCGTCCTCATTTGGTGTCAGCCAGCGCCAATGGCGGCACGGCAGGTGAATAAAACAAGGCGCGGAGTTAACCGCGCCGTCGGATTGTGCGGGATTAGGGAATTCGCCGACCGAGGTCAAGGCCCAAGGCGCGTAAAGCCCAGGGCCAATTGGCCTATGCGGCCCGGCGCAGGAACAGCCCCAACACAAATGCCCCAAACCCATGGATCAGAAGCTCAATGCCCAAGATCAGGCCCAAAAGCGACCGCGAGATGGTCTCAAAGTCGGCAAAGATCAGACCGGCCAAGAGAATCGAAATCGCAGCAGAGATCAGCATGGCCCAGAACAGTGGCGTTTCGCGCATCTGCCAGGCCACGACCATGCGCAGCGCGCCGCTGGATCCGATGAGGATCGCGACCACGAGGGCCAAGGTGATTGATCCTTCAAGCGGGTTGGCAATGAAGGAAATCCCAAGGGCCAACATCAGCATTCCCAGGATCACGTTGCAGATTTTGTTGAAAATTCCCTGGTCCGTGATGCCGCCCACAATGCACATGCCGCCTGACACGGCGAACAGCATCCCCGCCATGAAGCTCACAGTGATAGAGGCCACGGTTGTGTTGCTGAGCACCAAGAGGCCGAACGTCATGGACAGGATGCCTGCCAGAACCCATTTCACCCACATTTTCATCGCTTTGGCCTTTCTGAATTCGTTGTGCCAAAGCTACCCCACCGGGAAACGGTTGCCCAGGGAAACTAAGCGGACAATTGACAGGCTCGCAAAAGAAAACGCCGCGCTTTGAGAACGCGGCGTTTGGCAGAGGTTATCACGGATAGCGTCACATGACGTCGCGCACGTCGGTCAAGTGACCGGTGACAGCGGCGGCGGCGGCCATGGCGGGGCTCATCAAGTGAGTGCGACCTCCCCGGCCCTGTCGTCCTTCGAAGTTGCGGTTAGATGTGGCCGCGCAGCGCTCTCCAGGCTGGAGTTGGTCAGGGTTCATGGCCAAGCACATGGAACACCCCGCAAGTCGCCATTCGAACCCAGCGTCTTTGAAGATGTCGGCCAGGCCTTCTTCTTCAGCTTGGGCTCGCACCAAACCGGAGCCCGGAACCACCATGGCGCGCATGCCGTCTTTGATCTTTTTGCCTTTGAGAATTTCTGCGGCGGCGCGCAGGTCCTCGATCCGACCGTTGGTGCAGGAACCGATGAACACCGTGTCGATGGAAATCTCGCTCAGCGGTGTGCCTGGTGTGAGCCCCATGTATTCCAGCGACCGCCGTGCTGCGTCCACTTTGCCCCCTGCAAAGTCTTCCGGGGCTGGCACAGTGTCGGTGATAGGCAGCACATCCTCCGGTGATGTGCCCCAGGTCACCACTGGGGCGATGTCTTCGCCCGCAATGGTCACAATCTCGTCCCAGTGGGCGTCGTCATCGGAATAGAGTGTCTGCCACCAAGCCAGAGCTTTGTCCCAGTCTTCGCCTTTGGGGGCGTGGGGACGACCTTTGACATATTCAAACGTCTTTTCATCCGGCGCGATCAGGCCTGCCCGTGCGCCGCCTTCGATCGCCATGTTGCAGACGGTCATGCGGCCTTCCATGCTCAGGTCGCGGATCGCTTCGCCGCAATATTCGATGACGAAGCCGGTGCCCCCGGCCGTACCGGTTTTGCCAATCACGGACAGCGTGATGTCTTTGGCGGTCACACCGGGACGGAGCTTGCCAGTGATTTCGACCTTCATGTTCTTCGATTTCTTCTGGATCAGGGTCTGCGTGGCGAGCACATGTTCGACCTCGGAGGTCCCGATCCCATGTGCCAGCGCCCCAAACGCGCCATGCGTGGCCGTGTGGCTGTCACCACAGACGACCGTCATGCCGGGTAATGTCCAACCCTGTTCCGGTCCAACGATGTGCACAATCCCCTGCCGAACGTCGGTCACAGGATAGTAGTGAATGCCGAAGTCTTTGGCGTTCTTATCCAAGGCCGCCACTTGGGTGCGGCTGTCCTCGGGCATGGTTTCGGGGTTATCGCGTCCGGCGGTGGTGGGCACATTGTGGTCGGGCACGGCAATGGTCTTTTCCGGCGCACGCACCTTGCGGCCCGCCATGCGCAGACCTTCGAACGCCTGCGGGCTAGTGACTTCGTGCACCAAGTGGCGGTCGATATAGAGTAGGCAAGTGCCGTCTTCGGCTTCGTGCGCCAGGTGGGCGTCCCAAATTTTGTCGTAAAGCGTCTTCGCGGTCATCGTGGAAATCTCCAAACTGGTGGCTGGGGCTTAGAACTAAGCGGGCTACCCGTCGTCAAAGCCCAGCAAGGGCCGTGCAGCGTGGACCATGGAACCGCCAAGGCAGGCGCGTATGGTCATCGATATTCCGAAACGGTGTCATGGGCGGCTACCTAACGAAGCCCAGGCGCACGATCAAGAACCGGGTCTGGCGGCATCTGACCGCTTTCTCGGCCAAACGGAAAAAAACGACATTTCCAGTGATCCAAAACGACACCCCGGTCGTATCCCTTGAAATTACGAGGACTGCCATGTCGGTGTTGAACAAACTGATCCATCTTTCTCTGGCCGGGGCACTGGCGGTTGCGGGGGTGTCTGTGGCGTCCGAAGTGAATACCTACAAGGGCTACGAAACGCCGCCCTACCGCACCGTGTCGAGCAGCGGTGATTTCGAGGTTCGCGAGTACGAGCCGCACATCCTTGCGGAAGTGGCGGTCAGTGGTGATCGCAGCGGCGCCGTGGGCCGCGGGTTCCGCGTACTGGCCGACTACATTTTTGGCGGCAATGTTTTGACCCAGAAAATCGCCATGACGTCGCCCGTGTCTCAAGTGGCGGTGCCGCAAATTCAGGTGGACGATGACGATCCTCAGGTCTGGCGCGTGCAATTTATGATGCCGGGTGAGTATCAGTTGGAAACCCTGCCTGAGCCGGATAATGCGTCGATCCAGTTTGTGCGCACTGAGCCCGAACGTCAGGTCGTTCTTGGGTTCTCAGGTCTGTGGACAGACGCGTCGTTGCGGAAAAAAACCGATCAGCTGCGGGCCTTTGCGACATCGGAAGGTTTGGAAATTACCGGCGAACCACGGTACTATTTCTATGACGATCCGTTCACATTGCCATTCAACCGCCGTAACGAAGTGGCCTTCACGCTCAACTGATGCGCCGGTGGGTCCAGTTTACACGGCAAGTTTGATCAGGGTAGCGCGCGAGTATGCAAACCGCGCGGTCACCGTTTCTGAACCTTCGACGTTTGGCCATTGGCTTAGTCTGTGCGCTGTGCCTCGCAGCCTGTGAAGAACCGTCGATCCAGGACGAACCCCTGGCTCGGATTTTCCTGATGTCACCTTCTGCGTTGTTGGCCGAAGCCACAGTGCCCCGTGGCGTGAGCGTAGACGGATACATGGACCTGAGCTTGGTGCTCACAACCTTGGACCCGGAACGGATACGGACAGCGACCTTCCGATTGGAGCCGTCATCACAAGAGGGCGAAAACGCGTACCGACTGGCGCGCAAAGATCGCGGGCGTTTTTTTGCGTTCCAAGAGCGTGTCATGGCGAGTTTGGGATCGCCGGCCAAGGTGGGTGTGGAACTGAACGTGCCCTATTGTCTGGATGGTCGAGAAGAGCGCGTATCTGGTCGCCCGCTGGCGGTGATATCCGACAGTGCAAGTGACCAGGTGGTGATGTCCCAACCTGCGCCGCAGTCATTGGGCGCGTTGGCGGACGATCTGCCCCCCTGCGAAAGCTGAGATGCTGGCCAAGATAGGCGTCCTGGAAAGATCTGATTTCAAAGGCTCAAGAACCTGCTTTTTGGCGGCTTTGTGTGCCGAGTCAGAGCCAGTCTTGGACCCGTTGCTGTGCACCTTTCGCCTCAAAGTGTGATGCTTCATTTGCCAACGTTGAGCGAAAACGATTCGTTTGCTATATTTGCCATATGCCCGCGCCGTGGCGAGACGGCGTTTCATGAAGGAGGACAACGTCCTGTCTCTCACCACCGAGGTGGCCAATCCAATGGCCGCATCAACCGGCGCCAATCAGGCTGCCCTTGGGACAACGCCAAGCGATATTCTGCTGGCCTTGGTCCTGACCTCTCTGGAAACTGACAAAGCCGAAGACGTGGTGGCCATCGACCTCCGCGGACGGTCGGAAGTGGCCGATCACATGGTGATCGCGTCTGGCCGCTCCTCCCGCCAAGTGGCGGCACTGGCGGAAAAACTCACTGAACGGCTCAAGACGGATTTGCGGGTGAGCTGCAAGATCGAAGGCAAAGACGCAGGTGACTGGGTGTTGATTGATGCGGGCGACGCAATCATCCACATCTTCCGCCCCGAGGTCCGAGCTTTCTATCAGCTTGAGAAGATGTGGCTGCCCAACGGGGCTGATCAAGCCTAGGGAAATCCCGGTGCGCGTGACCATTTGTGCGGCCGGGCGCTTGCGTGCTGGCCCCGAGGCGGAGCTCGTTACGGA
>JBCDFD010000203.1:0-5922 GCA_039178645.1 Pseudomonadota bacterium
CAACGGCCTCAACCACCGCATCGATCAACCGCAACGCATGGTCCAAATCCCGCATCAGCGCGGACCCGGACAGGCCCCCAGTCACTTTCTTGGCGGGACAGCCCATGTTGATATCAATGATGCGTGCGCCTTGCCCGACCACAAACCGCGCAGCCTCTGCCATCCAATGGGGGTCCCTACCGGCCAATTGAACCGCCGTGCGGGTACCGGACATGTCCCCAAGCTCAGCGCGCTCTCGCACTCCGGGTTTGGCCTGGACACACTCCTGGCTCGCCACCATTTCACTGGTCACACAATCGGCACCGAACTGAGCCACAAGCCGCCGAAACGGCACGTCTGTGATCCCAGCCATGGGCGCCAGTACAATCTGGGGTGGCACTTGGGTGGGTGCCGCGGGTTTGGTCAAATGCCTAATCCTTGCGCATCGCTGCCCACGGCGTAGCGTTGCGTGGAATCCATCGCAATTGCGCGGTCTGACGCGATGCCTCCAATTCATCATTAGCCTATTTTTTGAGCACATACCGGGGTTGATGTGCATGCATTGTCAGCGGAGCGAGAACAGCGTAAGCACGCACGAATGTGATCCAGGACCAGACCAACCATGACCGTCACAGCGTTAATCGTTGCCGCGGGACGGGGCACCCGCGCAGGGGGAGATATCCCAAAACAATATCAGCCACTTGCCGGTCGACCGATTTTGGAACACACGCTGGCGGCCTTTGCCGGTCATCCGGCGATCACGGAACTGGTTTTGGTCGTGCACCCGGATGACCGTGTCACGCACCTGAACGCCGTCCGGTTGCCGAAACAAACAGCAGTTGTGAACGGTGCGGGCAGCCGAGACGGCTCCGTCCGGGCCGGCCTTGCCCATTTGCCCCCGACAGCGACCCAAGTGCTCATCCATGATGCAGCGCGCCCTCTTGTGTCGGGACCGCTTATAGATCGCGTTCTAAGTGCGTTGGTCCATCATCCCGGCGCGGCCCCTGCCCTTGCCGTCACCGACGCGCTTTGGCGAGGGACTGATGGACTGGTAAGTGGGACACAGGACCGCGCGGGTCTGTATCGGGCGCAAACACCCCAAGGCTTTCGTCGCGATGACATCGTGGCTGCACATCGCGCTTGGCCCGAAGATCGCAGCGCCGCCGATGATGTGGAGGTCGCCCGCGCCCACGGTCTTGACGTGGCCATCGTCCAAGGGGATGAGGCAAACCTGAAGGTCACCCACCCCGCCGATTTCGCGCGGGCCGAAAACCTGCTGAGGCACCAAGACAGGACCAGATCACCCATGGATATTCGAACAGGCAACGGCTTCGACGTCCACGCGTTCGAACCCGGCGACCACGTGATCCTTTGCGGCGTGAAGATACCCCATTCGGCCAAGCTCAAGGGCCATTCGGACGCCGACGTGGGGATGCACACGGTCACGGATGCAATCTATGGCGCGCTGGCGGACGGTGACATTGGTCGCCACTTCCCACCCTCGGACCCGCAGTGGAAAGGTGCCGCCAGCGACATCTTCTTGCGCCACGCGGTGGAACGGGCGCGGTCCCGTGGGTTCGAGATCATGAATGTGGATTGCACACTCATCTGCGAACAGCCCAAAATCGGCCCCCATTCAAACGCGATGATCTCCGCCATGGCGGACATCATGGGAATGGACCCAACCCGAGTGAGCATCAAGGCAACCACATCCGAACGTCTGGGCTTCACCGGTCGCGAAGAGGGCATCGCCGCTTTGGCCACAGTCACTCTGGTCGCGTCATGAGAGCCAGTCGCCTGGTGGCCACCTTAGGCGGCGTTGGGCTGTTGCCCCGCGCCCCCGGCACCTGGGGGTCATTGGCGGCAATACCCGTCGGGTATCTGCTCCACGGTCTGGGCGGCTTTCCATTGTTCTTTGCGGCTACCGTGATCGTATTTGCAGTGGGCGTGTGGGCGGCTATGGCCGAGCAGACCGCCACCGGGTCCCATGACGCAAGCGAGATCATCGTCGACGAGGTGGCAGGCCAATGGATCGCCCTGTGGCCGCTGTCCTACGGTCTGTGGCATGCGGGCATGGACCCTTGGGTGTTCCCCTATCCTGGTTGGATCGGAGCATTCATTCTGTTCCGCCTGTTCGACATCTGGAAACCTTGGCCAGTGTCTTGGGCGGATAAGAAAGTAGGCGGGTTCTGGGTGATGCTGGACGATGTCTTCGCCGGTGTGATCGCCGCCTTGGGCGTCAGTCTCGCCGCAGCCATCGCCCACGGAGTGCTGGGCCTGTGACAAAGGCTGAGACCCTTCTGGAGTTAGCGAAAGCTCAAGGCGTGATCCTGGCAACTGCGGAAAGCTGTACCGGAGGTCTGATCGCGGGTGCCATCACGGATGTCGCCGGATCGTCAGCCATCCTCGACCGCGGATTTGTCACCTACTCAAACGCGGCGAAGATGGAGATGTTGGGGGTCACAGCCGACAGCCTCCACACTCACGGTGCCGTGTCCGAAGAGGTCGCCCGTGAAATGGCCGAAGGGGCGGTGCGGCACAGCCAAGCGTCCCTGGCGGTTTCGGTGACCGGGATCGCGGGACCGGGCGGGTCAGAGTTCAAACCGGAAGGCCGGGTGTGCTTTGGGCTTGCGCAGGACGGGATTGAAACTGTCACCGAGACTGTGGAGTTCGGAGCCATCGGACGGGATCAGGTTCGGTCAGCAACCGTGGCCCATGCCCTTGATTTGTTGATCAAAAGACTGACCGGTTAACCCGCCACCAGTTCGCCACTTGTGCCGTAAATCTCGGCCGCGCGTTCTTCGAAGGCCCGCACGATGCGCATCATCGCTTCGTTGAATACAACACCGATGACCGCTTGCAGCGCGCGGTTTTTGAACTCGAAGTCCACTTCGAAATCCACCTCGCACCCCGCATTCCCGGGAAGGTCGCGGAACACCCAACGGGATTTCATGTATTTGAACGGCCCATCAATATACTCGGTGTCGATAG
Source organism: Pseudomonadota bacterium (assembly GCA_039178645.1). Lineage (GTDB taxonomy): Bacteria > Pseudomonadota > Alphaproteobacteria > Rhodobacterales > Rhodobacteraceae > Mangrovicoccus. The sequence continues at coordinate 2,971 of JBCDFD010000203.1, forward strand.
CTTTGTCTTCGGCCCACAGGGTGACCCGGCTCCCAAACTTCTCGCGGAAGACTTTGAAAGAAATCACTAAATCCGCTTCCATCACCTCAGACGCACCCTTCACCCTGCGTGACCGAATGCGCGACGCCGCACACCACGGCAAGAACTTCGGGTACGCGGCGACGTCGGCGACGAGGTCGTACATGTCGGCGGCGGCGTAGGGGAGGACGCGTTTTTCGTGGTGTTTGGGCATGGGGTCCTGTGGTTCTTTTTGCTTTGTCTGATATCGTAGTGGGAGCGTTAAGAAATCAAGAGGACCTAATGTCTGACCGGCCTTACGTTATTGACAAATTGATTTCAGCCAAAGCGATCGCCGCGCGGATTGAGGCGTTGGCGCGGGAAATCGAGACCACCTACGAGGGCGTCAACAAACTGGTGGTCGTAGGCCTTCTGCGCGGGTCTTTCATCTTCATCGCCGATCTGGTGCGTGAACTGAACATGGTCATCGAGGTCGATTTCATCGAAGCCTCCAGCTATGGCAACGCCATGGAATCGAGCCGTGAAGTACGCATTGTCAAAGACTTACGGGGCGAAATTGAAGGCCGCGACGTGCTCGTGGTCGAAGACCTGGTGGACACCGGCCACACGCTGGCCCATGTCACGCACCTTTTGAAAGCGCGCAAACCGAAGTCGCTACGCACCATCGCGCTCTTGGACAAACCGTCCAGGCGAGAGGCGGATTTCCACGCCGACTGGATCGGCTTCGAGATCCCGGATGAATTTGTCGTGGGATACGGCATCGACTACGCCCAGCGAAATCGCAATTTGGGCTACATCGGCAAGGTGCGCTTCGTTAACGAATGAACGCAACAGACGGCCCCTGAGCCGCCCAAATTCACCCGCAAACCGCACCTCAAAGCCACGCCCGAGCCGCCGCAAAACGCCCCAAAACCGGTGGATGGCAAGCGTATGGCAATGGTATGGCAAGCGTATGGCTGATTTTGCCACCCGCCATCGCGACGCAGACGTGGCGCAAACGGGAGGGAGACCTTGCCCAGTGCTAAACCGTCCGCGCGATGGGGCTGGGCCGGGCACGTCCAAGCTCGCGGTCAGAGACCTGTCGCGGCCCAGGTCAGCCCAGATTTTCATCGCCCGTGGCCGGATGTCGGCGGACAAGTGACACAATTGTTTGGTCGGGCGCATTTGCGGATGACGGGGACCGGCAATCCGGTCACGCTGCGTTAGCAAGTCGAAGGCAGGAAACCGGATTTGGTGTCGTGCGGCCGACAGGGTGAAAAGGAACCAGTGATGAAAAACGCGGTGATGGGGATCGCCTGTACTGTGGCAATTGCATGGTCCGGTGCGGGCAACGCAGACACTGTCTCGGCGTTCTTATACGAATCTGGCGATGACGTGATCTACGAATATATGGGTTCTATCGACATAACAGGATTTGTGAGCAACGTTTCAACACCCGGCGTTGGGTCATTAAATGTTTTGCCTAACGCCGGCTTAATTGAAATCTCTGTGAGCGGCAGGCTTCGCTACTTCGATATTGACGTGTCCGGTGCGCCATTTGGCACGGGAGACGTTTCAGGTGTCCAAAACAATACTGTTATCGGCGACAGTTTCAGTTTTGAGCTTGATTTCGATACCATCGGTTTGCCTGACGGATACATATCTCAGACACCGCTCGCGGGCAGCGCTACTATGCCCAACCGAACACTCGCAGGCATCGGTGCCGACATCGGCGTCTACACCTATGAAACGACATTCAATGGCAACGTGACGAACACCATCACGCTGACGGTTGGGTCTGCGCCGCCCGCTGCGCCGGTGCCGGTTCCCGCCGGACTGCCAATGTTGGCCGCGGGATTGGGCGCTGTGGTATACGTCAAACGGCGTGTACAAGCCTAAGCCGATGCGCCACCGTCGATGCCGTGCGATACGCATTCGCGGTGGTGCGCCACTCTAATTGAGGGTGGGCCGTGCCCGGCCCCACCGTCGTACGGAGACCAGCCCACCAACAGCCGCCAAAACCAACGCGCCGGAGGCAGGCAAGGGCACAGGCACCGCCGTGGCCGTCGTCACTTGGCCGTTGACGCTATAACTAGAGCCTACGGCCAAATCGCCGCCGCCTTGGTCTTGCGTCGCAGTTATGCCGTAACTGAAGCTCGAACCGCTGACATTGTTCGCAATTTCGTCAGCGTCGAGTAGGTCGCCCGTGGCAAACGAACTGTTCGTGTTGCTGAGACCAAAGAACTCGAACTCAAAAAGAATTGGGCGTGGGACGCCACTATTTTCCGGGTCGGTCTCACGGCTGGCATTTAGGCTTATCTGCTGTGTACGCCGAACAGATTGGACAAAGGAAATACGAGATTCGGTCGCAACCAAACCGGGCCGCTCGACGATACCCAAAGCATTATGTTTTGGAAAGAATACCGTCAACTCCGATATGGTGAAATCGCCAGTGCCATCGTTGGTTGTGCCCAATGGGCGTTCGGGTTGCGCTGTGTCGATCAGAAAAAACCCGTCGAAGATGTCGTCAACGTCAATCTCTGAAACGTCCACCGACAATTGATCCACGTTGGCGTCCGCTCTTACGTCGGTGATTTCAATGCTGAAATCGATCCGAAACGTTTTGGCTTCGGCCACCAGGGGTGCGGACACCAACAGCGCCGCAAGAGGAAGGCTCAGGGCGTTTCGGATTAGGCTCGGGTTGGAGCTTCGCTGCGCCGCACTCCGGTCGAACGCGAAAACAGATGCCAGATGTTCCAGGGAAAACCCGAAACGTTTCGGTGGTAGATGACGAGTCACTGCACAGGTCCTTGGTCTTGTGATCCTATTCGAGGGGGACCGACGGACGAGGCCCATGTCAATGTGCAGCATATTCTGCGACAGCGTCGGCATGTTGATCTGATTTGATCTGACGGGACAGCGCCTATCCTGTAACCCACTGAGATTCCTGCGCTC
>JBCDFD010000204.1:0-5885 GCA_039178645.1 Pseudomonadota bacterium
CGGTGATGTCGAACAGAACGACGTCGCCCAGTTCTTTCAGCGCTGCCAGGTGGGCAAGTGTGCCACCGATTTGTCCTGCACCGATAAGGGCGATCTTTGGTCTGGCCATGGTTTTCCTCTCCAGTCCTTGGCAAATATTGCGGATGGCCTAGTGCCAATGACATTTCCGTGCAAGACGACCCCTGCGCGGCAAACGGAAGCAAACCGAACGTCGCGAAACGGGGGAGCAGTGCCATGGTTGAATTGATTGGTCAGGATTTCTGGGTGCTTGTGGTGGGAGCCCTTGCAGCCTTAGTCGCTGGCGTGTCCAAAGCCGGTTTCGGGTCGGGCGTTGTGGCGGTTGCGACACCGATGTTGGCCCTGGTGGCCGATCCAATGGTGGCTGTGGGCGCAATGTTGCCCGTGCTGATGGCCATCGATTTGGCGGCGCTGCGCGCCTATTGGCGCAAGTGGTCTTGGTCCGAAGCGCGCAAGCTGATCTTGGCGTCGGTGCCGGGGATTGCCGTAGGGGCAGGGCTGCACGCGGTGACTGATCCCGACGTGTTTCGCATCCTGATCGGCACCTTGGCGCTGGCGTTTGTCGCGTATCAGGCCGCGAAGGCCCAAGGTTGGACGACCAAAGGCGGCACCATGGGCGGTGGCTGGGGATACGTGTTCGGCGGGGTCGCGGGGTTCACCAGCTTTGTGTCGCACTCCGGTGGACCACCGTTGCTGATCTACTTGCTTGGGCGCAGCCTTGGGAAAGTAGAATTCCAGGCCACCACCGTGATCGTCTTCTGGGCGATCAATATCTTAAAATTCCCGCCCTATATCGCGCTTGGCTTCTATTCCGGCGGAGCGGTGGCGCTGATCTTCTGGCTATTGCCCTTCGCAATGTTGGGCGTGTGGATCGGCCTCTGGGCCAACAGGACCCTGTCAGACCGCGCTTTCTTTATGGTGTCGTATGTTTTCCTAGTGCTGGCGGGCGGCAAATTGATCTACGACGGGATTTTCTGAGACCAGACTTCCAAGGCACCGCGCGCAGGAACGGATAGCTCCGCCCTGCGCACCCTCTCAGGCATCTTCGCCTGGAAGGTTCAGTTTGTCTTCGACCAGGTTCTCAAACGCTTGGCCCGACGCGATCAAGCAGGTCCGACCGTCGGGCATGGTCACTGTGATGGTCCAAGTGCCAGTTTTGTCAGAGGCGAAAATCTCAACCAACGAATTGTTTGCGCCCAGGCCAACACTCTGGCGGGTTTCGCCATAGTTGCTGTTCAAGCGCTGCAAAATCATGTCACGCTCGGCACAATTGCGGGCCGGTTGGCTTTGCGCAAATACACCGGTTGCGCCAATGGTGAGGGCCAACGTGGCCGCAATGGGGGCGAGGGTCTTCTTGCTCATGGCATCACTCCGTCCAAACATGGGAGCGTTGGGTCCGTCGGGCTGATCCACGGGTCAAAGTTTCCGTGGCGACGGGACCTGGGCCCCCGTACAGTCGTCGCGTCGGTGCTGTATCCGTGTGCTTCAGCGGCCAGCTGAAACCGGACCTCCCTCGCCCGACTTGGGGGAACGGTGCTATTTGGTGCCAAACAGATGGTTAATCCGGCGGTCGCCAAATGTGGTTCCCTTTCGTAAAACTGTCATGGAAAGCCCCCGCTTGCCGCGATGCGGCACGCTGCCGCGACCGTGGTTTCCTTTCGATGTGTGTCATGTAAGACGGCGCCAAAGGAGACTAGAATCATGGATCAACGTTCCCGTCCGTACCGTTCGGTTCTGTACATCCCTGGCTCGAAAGAGCGGGCATTGGAGAAAGCGAAAACTCTTCCCGTCGATGCGATTATCTTCGATCTGGAAGACGCTGTGGCCATTGAAGAAAAGGCCAACGCCCGTGCGTTGCTGGCCGAAACGCTCAAGGCAGGTGGGTACGGTCCACGTGGGAAAATCGTTCGAATTAACGGGTTTGACACCGAATGGGGCGAAGCCGATGTGGCCACAATCGCGCCGGTGGGTCCGGAGGCAGTGCTGCTGCCAAAGGTGAATTCCGCCGCCGACATTGAAGCTCTGGCCGCCAAGCTGGACGCTCACCCCGAATGCGCAGACACGCAAATCTGGGCGATGATGGAGACACCGCTGGGCATTTTGAACGCGCTTTCCATCGCCCAAGCGCCGCGGATGGGCGGTTTTGTCCTGGGCACAAATGACCTGGCCAAAGAGCTTACGACCAGATTTCGGGCAGACCGTGAACCTCTGTTGACCTCTTTACAACTCTGCATGCTGGCCGCGCGGGCCGCGGGAATCACATGTGTCGACGGCGTCTACAACGCATTCAAGGACGAAGAGGGGCTCAAGGTTGAATGCGACCAAGGTCGCGACATGGGTTTTGACGGCAAAACTCTCATCCATCCCGCCCAAGTGGCGGTGGCCAACGCCGCCTTCGCACCATCGGACGCGGAGATTGATTTGGCCCGCCGCCAAATCGCCGCCTTTGAGGAGGCTGAATCCCAAGGGCTTGGCGTGGCCGTCGTGGACGGGAAGATCGTGGAAAACCTCCACATCGTCACCGCACGCCAAACCCTGGCCAAGGCCGACGCCATTGCGGCATTGGAAGCGGAAGCCGCCTAATGGGGTGGATCGTCCTTTTACTTGGCAACGCACTCTGGATCGGAGGTCACCTGTTCAAACGGGTGATGCCCGACCAACGGAACGCGCTTGGTCAAAAGGGCCGTGGCCTCGTCGCCGCCGCTTTGTTCATCTCGATCATCTTGATGGTGATCGGGTATCGGGCTGTGCCCTACGTGGATGTCTGGACGCCGCCGAGCTTTCTCACGCACATCAATAACCTGCTCATGCTCATTGCGTTTTATTTGATGAGCCCGGCGCCGAAGAAGGGGAAGTTCTTCACTTGGATGCGCCACCCGATGCTCACGGGCTTTGGGCTTTGGGCCGTTGCGCACCTGTTGGTCAACGGTGATCTCGCTTCGATCCTGATGTTCGGATTGCTCTGGGTCTGGTCGATCCTGTCCAAGGTGGTGATCAACAAAGCCGAGCCGGATTGGACCCCGGCACCGGCGGGCGCGATCAAATGGGATGCCATTGGTGTTGCTGGCTCGGTCGTGTTGCTGGTCGTCGTGGGTTACATCCACGCCTGGCTCGGCGTTTGGCCGTTTGGATAACACTATGCGCGCGTACCGGTTCCTGAGCGAAGACGACACATCTGCCTTTTGCCATAAGGTGACCGAGGCGCTGAACAAGGGGTGGGAGCTTCACGGAGATCCCACCTACGCATTCGATGCCGCACGCGGGGTGATGCGCTGCGGCCAAGCGGTGGTCAAAGAGGTGCCTGGCACCGACTATGACCCCAGTATCAAGTTAGGAGAGTTATGATGGCCAAAACCAATCCGGGCCGGTTTTTTGAAGACTATTCAATCGGCCAAGTGATCGATCATGCCGTGCCACGGACTGTGTCTGGTGGGGAACGGGCTGCTTACCATGCGCTCTATCCGGCGCGCCACGCGCTTTACTCTTCCGATGCGTTCGCGCAGTCCTGTGGTCTGTCCTCCGCCCCGTTGGACGACATGATTGCGTTCCACACGGTGTTTGGGAAAACCGTGCCAGACGTATCGTTGAACGCAGTGGCCAACCTTGGTTATGCCGAGGGCCGGTTTTTGAAACCCGTTTTTGCGGGTGACACGCTGCGGTCGACGTCCGAGGTCATCGGGCTGAAACAGAACTCCAACGGCAAGACTGGCGTGGTCTATGTCCGCTCCAAGGGCTGGAACCAGAACGACGAGGTTGTGCTCGACTATGTCCGTTGGGTGATGGTGCGTAAGAATAATCTGGACGCGCCTGCGCCGGAAACGGTGTTGCCGGACGTGGGCAAGGTCGTTGACCCGTCGGATTTGGTGATCCCTAAGGGGCTAGATTTCACCAACTATGACTTCACGCTTGCTGGTGAGCCCCATCGCCTGAGCGACTACGAAGTGGGCGAGGTGATCGACCACGTGGACGGTGTGACGCTGGAAGAGGCTGAGCATATGATGGCCACGCGGCTGTGGCAAAACACGGCCAAAGTCCATTTTGACGCCACTTTCCGCCCCGACGGCCAGCGATTGATCTACGGGGGCCATATCATCAGCCTGGCGCGGGCGCTCAGCTTCAATGGCTTGGCCAATGCGCAAATGATCGTTGGACTGAACGCCGGGGCCCACGCCAATCCCGCCTTCAGCGGTCTGACGGTGAAGGCATGGTCGGAAGTGCTCGACACCGCGGAAACCGCCGCCCCAGGCGTTGGTGCGATCCGTTTGCGTTTGGTGGCGGTCAAAGCAGGGGCTGAGGCTGGCGCGCTGAAAGGCGACGATGGTAAATACTTGCCAGACGTTCTGCTGGATTTAGACTGTTGGGCGCTGATGCCTGTCTAAACTCAAAAATCATATGGGTGGCCTGTCATGTTTCGATATGTGCTCTGCTTTTTCGCCTTAGGAACAACGGTAAATGCGGACATCGTTCCTGCCAGTTCCTACGGCACTCAAAGTTTTGGTCTTTCAAGCCAATCAGGCAGTTCAAATACTCTGGTATTTTCGGTCGCAGAGAGTGATCTGACCCGAGATCCAATGCTCATTACGGCCGACTATGTTTGTAGCTTCATATTTGGTGACGTCTTTGCCGTTAAAGCCGACTTCAGTCGAGCGACTATCTTGATCGAAGAGCATGAAGGCAGCGTTGCCGAGTATAAAGCTGATCCAGTTCTGAATTGGACGGAGCTTTCGGAAACACCGCTTATCTACGGTTTGTCGTTTGATATGGACGCAATATCCTACGTCATTGGCACCCGCCCGAACACAGAAAGACTAAAGCCCTCATATTGCTTTGTCCGAATGGTCGGGCCTACGGCTCAGGCGGGTGAAAACGACACCGGGTTAATCCCTGGCAACACAGACGAAGTCCTGAGAACAGTTACCTATTTGGAGGGTCCGACCACTGGTCAACCCGTGGAAGCCCAGCCGGTTGTGAACTTTGATCCAACTGTTATCAATCCATCAAAAGGCATAGCCCCCGTTGGTATGAACGCTGGTCTCATTTCACGTTTTGTTTGTGCGGGTAGGACCGATAGCGGTGTTACAGGTTACAACACCTCCGAAGATCGAGGTGCGATTAGGTCCGGCAGTGATCCAAACTATAACAAGAATGGTGAGGCCAACGTCACAATCAGTCTGTTTGGTATCGAAGAAAAAGATGATCCAATCAGTTTTGCCTACCCTAATGGGTTTCCAAACTCCCAAGTCGACGCATTTTACAAGGTCGGACGTTATCAAAACTGTCAAACAACGCTGGACGTGGTCGTAGGTCCCTATGTAGGCGTCGAGCCCAACACAAGCTTCGTCTCTTCTCCGGCCAAGTACATCGGAAACGATGCTCTAGACCTAGCCTACGGTCCCACAACTGGGCAAACAACACCGGAGTGGATTAAGCTCACCAATTTACCTGATGCAAGCGAGGCGAGGATGCCAAGTTTTGTTGATGTCATTTACACTTGCGCCCATAGAGGGGACGCCAACCAACTTGGTGGCAATCGTGCGTCTGCGGTGATCTATCCAGATAACAGCAGTTCAGTTTCAAACTCTGGCCGATTGAAGTGGGACGACCGCGAATTGCAGTTTGCAGTGAACAGATATGAAAACTGTTTACTGCAAGTGACACAAACAGTTGCGACGGGCTAGATTTAGGCGGGGACAGTATGGCTTGTGATAGGAAAATGCTCAATGGTGGGTAGGGCCCTCTGGCGTCGGACAAGCGTCATGAACCGGCCATGCAGATCAAATGTAAGGCCTTTGTGACGTCTGTCTGCCAAAAGCTGCGCCGCAGCATTTTCATTGGTTTCTAGTTTGACAGCCGATTCCCTTTGTGAC
>JBCDFD010000205.1:0-5876 GCA_039178645.1 Pseudomonadota bacterium
CTAATTGCCTTCTACATCGGCACGGTTTGGTTTGTGGGCTGGTTGGTGCCCGACAGCCTCACTTTACCATTCATCGGCGAGGTAACCTGGGTTGAGTCTCTGGCCACGGGCGTGTCGCTGGTCGGGGCGATGTTTCTGTCCAGCTTCCTGATGATCCCGGTGGCCTCTGCCTTCACCGGCATGTTCTTAGATCAAGTGGCCGACGCGGTGGAACAGAAACACTACCCCACACTACCCGAAGCCAAAGACGGCAGCATCGGCACAGCCATTGTCGACAGCTTGTCTTTCCTAGGCGTGCTGATCGCAGCAAACCTCTGCGCGCTCGTGCTTTATCTGTTTTTCGTTCCCCTGGCCCCGTTCATTTTCCTGGCGTTGAACGGGTTCCTTTTGGGCCGGGAGTATTTCCAACTTGTGGCCATCCGGCGGGTCGATCTTGGCACGGCCAAACGGCTACGCCGCAAATACCGCGGGCAGATTTGGGCGCTTGGTGCGCTCATGGCGCTGCCCTTGACCATCCCCATCCTTAACTTGGTAGTGCCGATCATCGGGGCCGCAGCCTTCACGCACCTTTACCACCGCGTGGAGCCCGCCTGAGGCTCAGACGAGCTTGGTGGCGTAATCGCTGACCAACAGATGCATGGGCGGTTCGTCTTCTTCGATGGTCGAAAACCGCCCGATGGGCTCGCGGAAAATATTGTCGGTCTCATCGTCGTTGACGGTGGACACTTCGCCGATGAGCACGTCACCGCCTTCCCCCCAAAAGGCGTGCCAGTCGCCGGGCCTGAGTGTGACGCTTTCCCCAGGGGCCAGCTTCAGCTTTTCACCCGGGCCAAAGTCCCGTCGAATGCCATCGCACCAAACCGTGCCGCCGCGGTATTCGGCAAAACCTCCGGCGTCGTCGGACCCAAACAACTCAATGACCAAAGTAGCGCCACCCCGATTGATGATGTCCTCGGCCTTTATCACATGGGTGTGCATCGGGCTGAGCTGATCCTGCTTGGAGATCAGCAACTTCTCAGCATAGCACATGCCCCCGCCGCTTTGCAGATCGCCCAAGAGGCCATTGCGCAGGGTGAACAGGAACAGGCCCATCTGGTCATACCGCCCTGCCCCGTAGTCGGTGATATCCCATCCGCACCGCGCATCAATCACGTGGCGCGCGTCCCCTGCCCGCGCCGCAAATTCGTCCGGAGACCAATAGGCAAACGGCGGGAGCGTGAAGCCGTAGCTACGGATCATCTCGTCCGCTTCGGCCATGATCGTGTTGATGCGCGAACGTTTCATGCGGCTTGGTCCTGTGCTGACAGGAACTCCAATACCATGGCGGCCGTCCAAGTGAAGGACCCGCCACCGCAGCCTTCGCTGGTGATGGGGTCGTAGTATTCGGCGAAACCGTTGCGTTCGATCAAACGCAGGCTGTCTAATTTGAGCCGCGCAGCCATGGCGTGTTGGCCCGCTTGGGCCAAGCCATCGGAAATCATGTAGTTGACGATCAACCATGCAGGGCCGCGCCAGTAGCGTTTGGCATCAAACCTTGGGTCCGTTGGATCGTGGCTTGGGGCAAGGTATTCTGCGGTCCGGGCCAGCGTTGCCAATCGGTCAGCGATTGCGGCAGCACGTGCTTTCGGGATCGGCGCAAAAACTGGGATGAGCCCGCCCACGGAGGCGCTTTCTATGGCTGCCCCAGTTTGGCGATCATGGCACAGGTATTGGCCATGCCGGTCGCTCCATAGGTCGTCCAGTGCCGCCAAGCTTTTTGTCACAAAATCATGGGATTTCCGGGCGATGTCCCTTTCGCCTAGCAAGTCCGCAAGGTCGGCAAGGTCCGCGCAGGATCGCAAAAGAATGCCGTTGAAGCCTGGATCGACCACCTTGAAGGGGGCCATGGCGTGCAGTCTGCGATTGTCCCAGCCAGCATCCCGGTAGGCTTGAACCAGAGCGATATAGCCTTCGTATTGGTGCTGCGTCGGCCGGTGAGTTGGGTCGGCGTGGTCTGTGTCCCGACGCTGAAACTGTGCGAGACCGTCGCGTGGGACCCGATCCAGAGCCGCGTCCCAGTCGATGGAGTTGTCTCTGCCAGACTCCCACGGGTGGGTGATCGCCACCAGGCCCGTCCCATCAGGATCCCGGTCGCGATAGAAAAAGCTGTGCCAGGCGTGAATTTTAGGGAGGAGCGCGCGCGCTTTCCGCTCTGCGAGGTCTCGATCCAAAACCCGATCAAACAACCGCCGCACCGCAAAACCTGCCACCGGTGGCTGAGTGATGCCCGAGGTCGGTGTGGGACGCCCGGTTTGCCAAACATCGGGACCTGGGAAATAGCCTTTGTCTTCTTCATGGAAGATGATGTGCGGCACCATTCCATCGGGCCACTGGTGGGCAAAAAGCGTCTCAATCTCACGCCACGCGCGCCTCTCGTCGAAGTGGGCAAACCCCAAGGCACTGAGCGCGCTGTCCCAGTTCCATTGGAACGGGTAAAGCCCGTGGGTCGGCACCGTGTAGCTGCCTTTGTCATTGCGCCGCAAAATGGCCTTTGCGTTTTCGATCAGAGCGTTGGTCATCGCCGTTTCACGCCACCGCCAAGGTCGTCCGCGGATCAAACCATCGGACCCGGTCCGGCTGAGGCGCCAGTCGCAACTTATCGCCGACGTGCACTTGCAGATCGCTCTCAAGCACCGCGCGGAACATAATGCCCTCCACCTCGCAGGTCACAAGCAAATGCGCACCCAAGGGTTCCACCACTTTCGCGACCGCAGTTAGTCCACTATCGCCCAGCGTTAAATCCTCTGGCCGAACAGCAAACTTGAGCGGTTGGTCCGTGTTGGCGGGCCCTGCGATGGACTGGCCTGCGACGCTCCATTGGCCATTACCGGTACTTTTGGCAGGCAGGAAGTTCATGGGCGGGTTGCCGATGAAGCCCGCCACAAACTCGGCAGCGGGGTTGCGATAGACCTCGATGGGTGATGCGGCCTGCACGATCCGGCCCTGGTGCATCACGCTGATCCGGTCAGCCATGCTCATGGCCTCAACTTGATCGTGGGTCACGTAGATCGCGGTGGTCTTGCTTTCAGCGAGCACCCCCTTGAGTTCGGCCCGCATCTCCATCCGCAAAAGCGCATCGAGGTTGGACAGCGGTTCGTCCATCAAGATCACGTCGGGCTCCATCGCCAACGCGCGCGCCACAGCCACCCGTTGACGCTGACCTCCGGACAATTCGCCCGAATAGCGTTTGAGCAGCTGTTCAATGTGCATCAGCGTGGCTGTGCGTTCGACGCGGCGGGTGACTTCGTCGTCAGGCAGCTTCTGCATGCGCAGCCCGAAGCCGATGTTTTCGAACACGGTCAGGTGCGGGAACACCGCGTAGTTTTGGAACACCATGGAAATGCCCCGGTCCTTGGGCGGCAAGTGATCCACCCGCCGACCACCGATCCACACTTCGCCCGAGGTCGCCGTTTCCAGCCCCGCGATGATGCGCAGCAAAGTGGATTTCCCACAGCCCGACGCGCCCAACAGGACCATGAATTCCTGGTCTGCGATGGTGAGGTTGATATCGTGGAGCGCTTGGTATTCCCCGAAGTTCTTGGCGACATTCTTGATCTGGATTTCAGCCATAACTTTGTTTCCTTTGGTCGAGCCCTCCGCGATCAGCGGTTGGCGATGCCCCACATGGCAAAGAGGTACTTGCGCACAGCGAAGATGAAGATCAGCGCCGGAACAACGAGGATGAAACCGCCTGCGAATTTCAGGTGCAGGGGCGCTTCACCCAGTGTCTGCAAAAGGAAGGCGGTGAGCGTCCGGTTCTCGATGGTCAGCACCGCCGCCGCGAAGACTTCATTCCACGAGATAACGAAAGCGAAGATCGCCGAGGCCGTGATGCCGGGCAGGATCAGCGGCAAAATCACCTTTGTAAACGCGGTGAAGCGGGTGCAGCCCAGCGTCCAGGCGGCTTCTTCCAGTTCCACCGGAATGCCGGAGAACAGCGAGAAGGTGATCAACACCGCAAACGGGATGGCCAATGTGGTGTGAACCAGCGCCAAACCAAAAGCCGTGTCATCAAGCCCGGTGCGGATGAACAGCACCGCCAAGGGCAAAGCCAACAACGGCAACGGGAAGGCGCGGGTCAGCAGGATCAAGAGCCGGAACAGTTCCTTGCCCGGAAACTCAAACCGCGACAGAGCGTAGCCCGCCGGTGCGCCGATGGTGATGGACATGACCATGGTCAGCACCGCCACCACCACCGAGTTTTTCAGGGCCACCAACATCCCTTCGAACTGCGCAAAGAAGGTCAGGCTGCCCATGTCAAAGGCTGGAACGAACGACTTGGGAAAGCTGTTCACCGCCTCAGGCGACGAGAGCGTGTTGATCAGCAGGAAGTATAGCGGCACCAGCACCCAGGCACACAGGAGGAAAACAGCAGCAGCATAGACATACTGCCCGGTTTTCCGCGTGGACGCCCCGTGGGGCGCCAGGTCTGCGGTTGCTTCGGTCATATTGTGGCTCCTTTCGGAACGCGCAGCGCGCGCAGGATGACCAGAGTGAAGGCGATGGAGATACCCAGCACGATCAGCGCAAGGGCCGCCGCTGCGCCACCATTCATGAGGTCAAATTGATAGGCGTAGATTTCGCCCATGAAGACCGGGAAGAGCGTACCGCCCAGGGCGGCCACCACGGCGAACACCTCAAAGGCCAGCACAACCCGTAGGATCAGCGCGGTCTGCAAGGATGGTCGCAGCAGCGGGAGCGTCACCCGCAGGAACCGTTGCCAAGGCGAGGCACCAAAGACCTCTGCCGCTTCATAGTATTCCTTTGGGATGAGCCCGATGCCTGCCACGAGGATCACCAGCATGATCGCGGTTGCGCGCCAAATCTCGGCCAGTGCGATGGCCAGGAACACCATGCCGGGGTTCTGATAGGACAGGAAGTTGGTCGGTGCATCGGCAAAGCCGAGCCCCGTCATCATCGAGTTCAGGAAGCCCGATTGTTCGAAAATCGCCAACCAGATGATCCCTGCGGCCAGGTCCGAAATGCCCAGCGGGATCGTCCAGATGTAAAGGACCATATCGCGTCCCTTTTTCATCCGGTTGACCATGGTCGCCATCAAGAGCGCCAGAGCCACCTGAGCGGGCACAACCGCAAGGGCAAGAAGCATGGTGTTCTGGAACGAAATCGGGAACTTCCAGTAGCTCACCACTTCGCGGAAGTTGTCCAAGGAAAAGCCGTTACCGCCACTGAACGCCTGCTGGGACACCAGCACGAAGGGGTAAAGGAAGAACACGCACAGAAACAGTGTGACCGGTAGGATCAGCACATAGGGAAGCACTCGAGCGTTCATGGAACCGCTCCGTGTTGGGCGCAACGCGCCGATGTGTCGGGGAAAGAGGTGTCCGGGCCAAGGACCTTAGTCGGTGGCCCGGACAGACGTCACAGGGAGGACGTGTCGATCATTCGACGGGGCACGCGCCCTCGGACGGTGCATCGGGTGCCCAGCACGGCGCGCCAGTTTCTTCCATGATCGCAGACAGGCGTTTTTTCTGATCGTCGAGCACGCGACGCACAGGTTGACCGGCGAGCACGATGCGCTCGAAGGTGTCCACAAACACACGGTTGAAATCGCCGCCTTTGCTGCCGAGGCCCGCGGGCAACAACCCAGGATTGGCATCCGCTGCACCGCTCATCTTCGCGATGGCCGCGCCAGAGGCTTGTACCGCTGGCGGCAGATCAGACGGCAGGTCCACATCCACCACTGGGAAGAAGCTAGTAGCGCGCAAGGTGGCAATCTGCGTTTCAGGCGCGAGCATGTAGCTCACCAATTGCTTGGCCGCATCGGCATCCGGGGCAGTGGCTGGGATCGCCATGCCTGCAAGAACTGGCATGAACCC
>JBCDFD010000206.1:0-5868 GCA_039178645.1 Pseudomonadota bacterium
CTCGATTTCAAGGAATTTTGCGATATATTGACAAAACACACAAGAAAATCGATATTTTCATCACAAAGGTGGAAATAAACCGATCAACATGGGAGGGGAAGATGACTCTACGAAAGAACCTCATCGGAGGCCTTTTGGCAATAGCTTTGGCCGGGCCGTCATTTGCAAAGGCGGTGGATGGGCCGTCGGTGTTTTGGAAAATCTCCATGTGGGGCAACCCACGTGCGCTGTCCGCGGGCATGGAAGCCATGGCCGAAAAGGTCCGCGAAGAGACCGGCGGCAAGTTCAACATCAAAATCTTTTACGGCGGCCAGTTGTCCGGCGCGCGGGAAAATTTGGATGGTCTGAAGCTCAACGCGTTCGAAGGCGCCGCGATCTGCAATTTCTATCATCCCGGCAAGAACCCGGCGTGGATGGTGTTCTCTCTGCCGTTCCTTCCCTTGGGCGACCCGCAAGTGGACAAATACGTGCGCACCAAGATGTTCGAACATCCTGCCATCGTGGCGGATATGGAAAAGTGGAATGCTATCCCCTACGCGTCCGGTCTGCTGCCGCAGTATGAGATTTTGGGCAAAGGCACGCCGCCCACCAACCTCGAAGACTGGAAAGGCCTGCGGGTCCGCGCCGGTGGTGGCCTTGGCGATGCCATGGTGAAACTCGGTGCCGTGAAGCAAACTTTGCCCGCAGGTGAAACCTCCACCGCGTTCCAGCGCGGCGCGCTTGATGCGGCGGCGTTCCCGTACACCTACGCCCATGTGTCGTTCAAAATCAGCGATGAAGCCGATTGGTTCACGTCCAACCTGACACCGGGCACGTCCGAATGCGGCTGGATTTTCAACAAGACCGCCTATGACGCGCTGCCCGATCAGTACAAAGACCTGCTGGCCAAGCACCGCGATCTGGTCATGGACGGCAACCTAGCAGCCTATGCTGAGGCCGACGAGAAAAACCTGCCCATGTTCCGTGAGACCATGACCGAGATCGTCTACACCGAAGAGCAACTGGCCCAGTTCCGCGAAGTGGCAGGCCAGCCGGTGTGGGACGCCTGGATTGCAGCCAATCAGGATGATTTCGACGCCCAAGCGGTGTTCGACGCCATTTGGGACTATGCCGACGAAGCACAGGCCGCGATCAACTGATCTATCCTGATCGAAACTCAGGGGCGGTGATCCGCCCTTGGGCGCTCTGCTTGCTCTGACAGGGGATCGGCATGTCCGACAGCTCTGGCCTCCTGGCCAAATCCGACCGCGCGCTCATCCCGGTGGAAAACTTGGCCAACCTCCTGGCCGCCTTCGCGATCTTCGCGCTCATGTGTCTTGGCGTGGCTCAGATCGTCATGCGGTCGGTCTTCAACCAGCCTCTGACCGGCTACATCGACCTGGTGGAGCTTTCCATGGCGTCGATGGCGTTTCTGGGGGCTGCTTACTGCCAGCGGCTAGGGGCGCACATTCGCATGGAGCTGTTTATCGGTCGGCTCCATGGGAGGTCGCTATGGATTGCGGAAAGCTTCGGCGTGCTGGTTGCAATGGGGATCATTGGCGTCTTGATCTACCACGGCTGGGGGCACTTCGTGCGGTCCTACACTTTGGGCGACACAACCATTGATGCGGAATATCCTGTTTGGCCGTCCAAGCTGCTCGTCCCCATCGCCTTCGGCATCTGGTGGCTGCGTTTGGCGGTGCAATTCGTAGGATCGGTGCGGCTGGCCATCGACCCCACCTGCCAACCGGTCGGCGTTGTTTTGATGAAAGACGTGGCGCACCAAGCGCAGGATGAAATCCACGAAATCATGGGCGAGGACGACCCAAGCGAGGGCAAACGATGATCCTCGGTATTGGCTTCGACAATCCGTTCCTGGTGGGCATGATCGCCCTGGCGTTGCTGTTGGGTTTGATTTTCCTCGGCGTGCGCGTGGTGTTCGCTGCCGCCATCGTTGGGCTTTTGGGGCTGGTGGAGCTTCTGGGCTGGGGCCCGGCCGCTGGCATTGTGGGTACCATCCCCCATTCGAAATCTTCGGCCTATGCGCTCAGCGTCCTGCCCATGTTCGTGTTCATCGGCTTCCTGGCCTACCACGCGGGCATGACCAGCGCGTTGTTTGATGCGGCGCGCAAATGGATCGGCTGGGTGCCTGGGGGGCTGGCCGTGGCCACGGTGTTTGCAACTGCAGGCTTCGCCGCCGTGTCAGGGGCATCCACCGCCACCGCCGCTGTGTTCAGCCGCGTGGCTATCCCAGAGATGCTGAAATACGGCTATGACCGCCGGTTGGCCGCTGGCGTGGTCGCCGCGGGGGGCACGCTGGCCACGCTCATCCCGCCATCAGCCATCATCGTGATCTACGCAATCATTGTGGAGGAATCCGTGGGCAAGCTCCTGCTCGCGGGCTTCCTGCCTGGTATCGTCTCGGCACTGATCTACGCAGGTATCATCATCGCTTGGGCCACAGTCCGACAAGGCGACGCGCCATCGGTGCGTGGGTTCACTTGGGACGAACGGGTGAGGTCCCTGCCGGGCGTCCTGCCGGTGTTCGTCGTGGTCTTCATCATTATCTCCGCCATCTACGGCGGGTGGGCCACGCCGACAGAGGCTGGAGCCTTGGGCGCGGCGGTGGTCTTCACGCTCGCTGTCTTGCGGGGCACCAAATGGACAGACATCCAAGGCTCTCTGATGGAAGCCGCCAAGCTCACGGTGATGATTTTCTCGCTGATCTGGGGCGTGCTGATCTTTGTGAGGTTCTTGGGATTTTCTGGCCTGCCCGAAGCATTCACCGAGTGGATCCTAAGCTTGGATGTGGAGCCCATGGTGATCATGATCTGCATCCTTTTGGCCTATGCCATCCTGGGGATGTTCATGGATGCCATCGGGATGCTGCTGCTGACGCTGCCGGTGGTCTACCCCGCGGTCATGGCGCTGGGGTTCGACAGCATCTGGTTTGGGATCATCGTTGTGAAAATGGCGGAGGTCTGCCTGATCACGCCGCCCATTGGGCTCAATTGTTTTGTGGTGAACGGGGTCCGGCCCGACATTCCGCTCACCGACGTGTTCCGGGGCATCGCGCTGTTTTTCATTGCCGACGTCCTGACCATCGCGGCGTTGCTGGCTTTCCCCGAAATCGTCACTTGGCTGCCCAATCTCGTGGGCTGAGGAGACCTCATGCGTCTGCACACATCCCTGTCCTTGACCACAGCCAACGTGATCATCCTTGAGGCCTTGCGGCTTGGTCGGGACGCCAAGCTACTGCCGCTCACCGTGGTGGTGCTGGATGCCGGTGGCAAATTGGTGGCCATGCAGTCCGAAGACGGTTCGGGCCTGGTGCGGTTCGAGATCGCCTTTGGCAAAGCCTACGGGGCCCTAGGCATGGGAATATCCAGCCGTTTGATCCGCGACCGCCTCAAGGAACGCCCTGCCTTCCAAAACGCCATCGCCGCAGCGTCAGGGGGGCAGTTCATCCCAGTGCCAGGCGGTGTGCTGGTGGAAGACAACGAAGGGATCACACTGGGCGCAGTGGGCGTCAGCGGCGATACATCGGACAAAGACGAATACTGCGCAATCGAGGCGATCAAGGCTGCGGGCCACATCCCCGAACCGGCGGAGCCCGACCCAGACTGGCGCACGTCAAGCCTGTCCGATCACTACCCAGCGTCCCCTTGAGCCAAGTTCTCAAGCACCTGATCCAAGTGCCGATGTGTCACTTGCCGCTTGGGTCGCTTTGCGTCTTCCGGGTCGAGGATTTGGATCGTGGGTTTGCCCTCAAATTCCGGGGGCAGGACCATGCAACGGACAAATCGAGTTTCCGTTTCGGTATCGCTGGCCGTGGCCTTTACCGGCGATTGCTCAGGTTCAAACCACGTGTCGCCGGGGCTTGCGATGAAGGCATGGTCATCCGCCTCCAGCCGCAACTGTCCCCATCGCAAGTGGCGGAACCCCGGACCAGGATGCACATGCCGGAACGCTTGGGCGCCCGGAGGAAACGCCACTTCGTCAAGCCTCAGCAAGCAAGGGAACCGCACAGCGATGGTTTCTGTCCGCAGCGCCGCCGGGTCGGCTGGTCCTTCGGACAAAACAAACACCAAGGCCACGGCCGGTGCCACCGCTCCAATGATTGCGCCGCCGGCGGTGAAAACACCACAGCCCTCGCTCAGAACTTCGCCGTTGATGGAGAGCCCGCCGGAATGAGCCAAAACCGCCGCCGCACCGGACCCCGGAATGGTCACCTGTCCATCCGCGGGTATCTCAAAACGGTAAAGCGCAAAGGTCAGGTCTGGCATGGCAAAGGTCCATCAAGAGCAAGCGTCCCGCCATGGTAAGCGCGCCCAAACCAAAGGCCAACCGAGTGCTGTTCGCCGCGCTGCTCGTGCTGCTGGTGACAGCCATCCTGGATGCCACCAGTGACTGGATCGGCTTTGCCTATGCCGCCGGGGCAGCGTTTCTGGCGCTTTGCGTGGTGGGCTTTCAGACCTTCACCATCCGTGAAACATCGCTCCTGATCGGCGCAATTGCTGTGACCGGAGTGGTGTTCGTCCTGGACGGCAGCACTGACACGCTCCTGTCCGCCTTGGACTTGGCCGCGTTCTTCGGGGCCTTTATCGCAGCCCTCACCGCCATGCGCGACGTGGCGGCGCGATCACGTTCGATCCTCGCCGTGGGCCGGTATCTGATCACACAACCGCCGGGCCGTCGGTTCTACACCACCGCCGTTGGCGGGCATCTTTTGGGCGTGTTTCTGAACTTCGGCGCGGTCAGCCTGATGTCGCCACTGATCCAAGAGAGCGTGAAAGACTGCAACGGTGCGCCCGACAAAGACCTTGAACGTCGCCAGATATCCGCCCTGATCCGCGGTTTCGCTTGGGTGCTGCTGTGGGCGCCCACAACGTTGAGCCAAGCGGTTTTGCTCACCATCTTCACCGAGGTCACTTGGTCTCACATCGCGCCGCTCGGCATCGGCACTGCGATTGTGTTTGTGGTGATCGGTCGTCTTTATGATCGGATGGAGTGGCGGGGCGTTTCTGAAATGGACCAAGGCGCGTCGCCCCCAGTTCCGTGGAAAGCCATCCTTACAGTTGGCGGTCTGTGCGCGTGCCTCATCGGTGCCACCTTGATTGGAAGCACGGCCACCGGTGCCTCCATCGCGCTGGTCCTTATGATCGTCGCGCCATTGGTCACATTGGTGTGGTTCTTCGCCCAGCCCTCGCAATCGGCGGCAGGCGGGCGCGTGAGCGAATTGTCGGGGGTTCTCACGCCCTCCGCGCCTGCCTTGGCGCGTTCAGCCGTGGCCCTCGGGTTGTCCGGTTACATCGGGCGGTGCCTGGGCCAAGCCCTGCCCATGGAAAGCTTATCGGCGGTCGTTGACCTGTCCGCCGTGCCTGGCTGGCTGTTCCTGGCCACGCTGCCGGTGATCATCTCTTTGGGCGGGCAAATTGCACTGAGCCCCATTCTGTTGGTTGTGCTCCTCGGCGAACTCCTTCGGGGTGTGGAGGCTTTGCCCACCGGACAGGTGCAAATCCTGTTTGCTTTGAGCGTCGGTTGGGCACTCAGCATGACGGCGTCGCCAAACGCCACTGCGACGCTCCTTATTTCAGCCACCACGCGAATACCGCCGACAACGCTCACTTGGGCATGGAACCTGCGTTACGGCTTCGTGTGTTATCTTATCGTAATTGCTGTTTTTATTGTAGTAACGTGACCCAAAGCTTTGAAAGCGGCTCCAATGAAAGTTAAGGTTTTCCGTCGCAATTCGGCTGCTGAAAGTTTTATAGATTAAGAAGTTAAGTGGGCTCTCAAGGTTATTTCATAGAGATAAATTTTCAAAAAGTATCAATATTCTTGTCTGCGTACAGTGATGATGCTTTTAGTCGATCATCGACAGTGCTC
>JBCDFD010000207.1:0-5854 GCA_039178645.1 Pseudomonadota bacterium
CCGTCGGGCCGCGTGGATTGAAAAACGGTGTGGTCGAACTGACCAACCGCCGCTCCGGTGACAGCGAAGAATTGGCCCCAGACGCCGCGGTCGCAAAAGTTGTGGACATCTATGCCAAGGTGGCCTGATCCAAAGGGCGCGGGCCAAAGCCCGCGACGTTTATGTCCCCAACTTTTGCGACCGCGGCGTCTGGGGCCAATTCTTCGCTGTCACCGGAGCGGCGGTTGGTCAGTTCGACCACACCGTTTTTCAATCCACGCGGCCCGACGGTAATCCGCCACGGCAGACCAATTAGATCCATGGTGGCAAATTTCGCACCGGCCCGTTCACTGCGGTCGTCGTAGAGCACGT
The DNA here is from genome assembly GCA_039178645.1 of Pseudomonadota bacterium. GTDB lineage: Bacteria > Pseudomonadota > Alphaproteobacteria > Rhodobacterales > Rhodobacteraceae > Mangrovicoccus. The sequence goes on from JBCDFD010000207.1 coordinate 352, forward strand.
CGAGCCCCGCGTTGGTCAACTGTGTTTCAAGCGCTTCGCAGGCGGCATCAGCCTCAGCATCCCCCTGTTTCAGGTTCACCAGCCCGCAATGGAACGGTGTCACGCCTTCCGGCCAAATGATGCCATTGTCGTCATGGTTGGCCTCGATCAGCGCGCCCAACAGACGGCTCACCCCGATGCCATGGCTGCCCATTTCCACTGGCACCTTGTTCCCATCGCCGTCTTGGACCAGCGCCCCCATGCTTTCGGAATACTTGGTGCCAAAGTAGAAAATCTGCCCCACTTCGATGCCGCGGGCGACACGACGACGATCCTCTGGGATAGCGTTGAAGAGCGCTTCGTCATGGGTTTCGTCCGTGCGCGCGTAGCGTGTCGTAAACTCTTCCAACACGCCTTGGCACTGCGCCACGTCATCAAAGTCGATATCGCGGTCCCCGAATGTCAGGTCCGTGACCTCACTGTCGTAGAACACCTCGGACTCGCCCGTCTCGGCCAGTACCAGGAATTCATGGGTGTAGTCCCCACCAATGGGGCCCCCATCGGCGCGCATGGGGATCGCTTGGAGCCCCATGCGTTCGTAGGTCCGCAAGTAGCTCACCAAATGGCGATTGTAGGCGTGGAGTGCGGCTTCTTTGGTCAGGTCAAAGTTGTACCCATCCTTCATCAGGAACTCCCGCCCGCGCATCACACCAAAACGGGGGCGAATTTCGTCACGGAATTTCCACTGGATATGATAAAGCGTGAGCGGCAGGTCCTTGTAGCTCGACACGTGGGACCGGAAGATGTCTGTGATCATCTCTTCATTGGTGGGCCCATAGAGCATGTCCCGACCGTGACGGTCGGTGACCCGCAGCATCTCCTGCCCATAATCATCGTAGCGGGCGCTTTCTCGCCATAGGTCGGCGCTCTGCAAGGTGGGCATCAGCAGAGGAATGTGACCCGCCTTCTGCTGCTCCTCATGGACGATCTGTTCAATGCGGCGCAGCACTTTGAACCCCATGGGCAACCAAGAATAGATACCAGCCGACTGCTGCTTGATCATACCTGCTCGCAGCATCAGCCGGTGGCTGACAATCTGAGCCTCTGCTGGGTTTTCTTTCAGCACGGGCAAGAAGTAGCGGCTCAGTCGCATCGTGGATCCTTTGTGGAAACGTGTGCCGAGGACATGCGCGATTGTTAATCCCATGTCCAGAGCGCTCAATTCCCACGGAACCATATGCGTCACAGCACCGACCGGCCCGCCTGAAAGTACAAACCGACCAAGTGGCATTGGCACACACTCACTTGGGCATCGTGCGATCTTGGCAGAGATGGGTGCACCAAAAAGGCGAGACTGAAATCTCACCCGCGAATGCTTGGGTGAAGTCACTTGCGGAGCAAGAGCATTCCATTCTCTTCTTGAAGTCTAAAGAGATCGCCAGTGTCACGAAACCGCGCCACGCACCGTTGTCCTGGAAAACAGAACAGCAGCCACGCGCGTAGGCCCAAGAAGATGAGCCAACACCAAAATAGAAAAAGGCGCCCTCGTTGGGACGCCTCAGACATGGCTATTCAACGAAGTCAGTTACGCGCGCTTCTTGTAAGCCCGCACGGCTCCAAGAGCAGCAATCCCACCAACGGCAAGCGGCAGACTTCCTGGCACGGGAATACCGAAGGCGACGTCGACCTCGTAGTCAGCAGCATCAAGCGTCTCAATCCCGCCCAAAGCAGCGGATGTGAACACAGGAGCCGTTAGACCCACAAATGCTGGCAAAGCCTCTGTGTCCCACACGTAGATGGCGTTACCGCTGCCATCTTCGACGCGAATGTTGAGGCCAGCACCACTGAGCGTGACCACGATACCCGACTGCGAGGTGTCACCGCGCGCATCCAGGTAGGTGGTCAACACAGGAGCGCCAGTGGTCACCCCGTTGACTGTAGTTTCACGTGCATAAAACACGTCAATTGTATCGTTATCAGGCAGAAGTTCACCGATCAGGACCAATTCGTATGTATTAGCACCACCATCTTCATAGGTGACAGTATACGTCATTGGTACGCTGTGGGCCGCTGTCGCGGTCAGCCCAACGAATGCAAGCGCCATGAGCGCCTTTGCTTTCGACATTACCCATACTCCGACGGAATGTTCCAATTTGATCTATTACTATCAAATGGGAGCGGAGAGAGGAAGTGTGCATCCGTCTCAAGCGACGAAATTCTTTCAAGCAAAGTAAACTTTACCCGACAAATTTGCGGAACGCTCGGGGGATTGAGGACGATTGCGGTAATTAATTACCTCATTTGGCGGAGCAAACACGACTTACTGGACAACCTTCGCTGGTCACAGTTGATAAGATCGCTCCATTCGGGCAAACAGCTCTGTAGAGGAGTTCCAAAATGGCCCTACCCATTCAAACACAAGCAAAAATTTGGACTTCGGTGGCTGCGGTTACCGGTGTCATTCTATGGTTTCTGGGGGACGTTTTGCTACCCTTTGTCCTGGCCGGTGCGATAGCTTACTGCCTCGACCCGCTAGCCGATAGGTTGGAACGCGTAGGCCTTGGGCGAATTGTTGCCGTTGTGGTTATTTCAGCGGCATTTTTGTTGATAGTTTCGGTTGGTATACTGCTTGTTTTACCGACATTGGTGAACCAATCGGTAGCTTTGATAAATGCACTGCCCGAATACGTCGGCATGTTCCGCAATTTTTTGATCGAGCGATTCCCCGGAGCGGTCCAAGAAGGCTCCACCGCGCACAATGCTTTGGCCAGTGTTGCTGATACGCTGAAGACCAAGGGCGCAGCTCTGCTCAACACCGCGCTGACCTCAGCCATGTCGTTGGTGAACGTCATCGTTCTGATCGTGATTGTTCCGGTGGTGACATTCTATCTTTTGATAGATTGGGATGCGATGACGGCGCGAATTGATGATCTACTCCCACGCGATCACGCGCCGACAATCCGCAAAATCATGGCTGAAATGGATCAAACCTTGGCCGGGTTCATCCGCGGACAAGGAACGGTGTGTTTGATCCTCGGGACCTACTACGCTGGCGCGCTGATGGTGGCCGGGCTGAACTTTGGATTGCTCATCGGGGCTGTGGCGGGGCTGATTTCATTCATCCCTTACGTGGGCTCACTGGTAGGCGGCGCTTTGGCCATCGGCGTTGCCATTGTCCAATTCTGGGACACGCCCGCCATGATCGTCGTCATTGCCGCGATTTTCTTTTCCGGCCAGATGCTTGAGGGCAACTATTTGACGCCCAAGCTCGTCGGTGGCTCGGTGGGCCTACACCCGGTTTGGTTGCTCCTGGCTTTGTCCGTATTTGGGGCACTCTTTGGGTTCGTGGGGATGCTGATTGCCGTGCCGGTTTCGGCGTTGATCGGCGTTCTGGTTCGCTTTTCCGTTAGAAAGTACCTCTCGGGTCGGCTGTATCTGGGCCTTGAGGCGGAGAAGGACAAAACCACCACGTCCAAGGCACCAGACGCTGCGGAATGAACCACCCTCAACAGCCCCCTTTACCTCTCGACCAACCGCCCCCAAACTTGACACTAGACAGTTTCTACGAGACCGAATGTCAGTCGATGGCCTTGGCACGGGTCCTGGAGGCATCTGGTCCGGCGCTGTTGATCACCGGATCGCAATCGTCCGGGAAAACTCATCTGGCCCACATATTCGCGGAGCAGCATGGGGGGATAATTTTTAACCCCAACACCATGACGGACCAAGCGGTGTTAACTGCAGCGGATAGCAGCGCGGTGGTTTTAGAAGACGGGCATCGCTGGTCACAACACCCATCTGCACAGGCAACAGCCTTCCATTTGTACAACCAAGCAAACGACTTAGGCCAACGTTTACTGGTGACAGGGCAAAACTCTATCGCCAGTTGGAACCTCACATTGCCGGATTTGATCAGTCGCCTCCATGCTTGCCTTCAGATTTCAGTTACAAATCCCGATGAAACCGCCCTACATATGGTCACAGCGAAACTCTTTGCTGACCGACAATTGGCGGTGTCATCGCGCACCATTTCATTCGCCCTTTCTCGCGTGGATCGATCATTTGCATCAGCGGCCCAACTGGTCGCGCAGATTGACCATGCCATCCAATGGGGCGAACGCCGGGTCACCACCACGTTGGTCAAAGACCTCATTGCCGCTCGCACGGCATCAGACGACACTGACGGAGACGAACGATAACCCTCGCCTTTTTACCAAGCCCTCTCATGCAAACGTCCACAGCGGACTTTCTCAACTCAGACCTCCCCGAACCCAGCGAACTTGCGGGATTTGACCCCACTGGTCCGCAGCGGTTTTTTAACCGCGAGCTGTCCTGGCTGGCGTTCAATTGGCGTGTATTGGAAGAAGCCTCGAACAAGCGCGTGCCTCTGTTGGAACGTCTACGGTTCCTATCGATTTCGGCGAACAACCTCGACGAATTCTACACAGTGCGGGTGGCCGGTCTGCGCGAACTGGCCAGCAGTGGTAACACCACGCCCGCTGCCGATGGGCTCACCCCAGCGGAACAATTGGTCCTGATCGACACAGACGCCCGGGCACTGATGAAAGAACAGCAAAGCTGCTGGAAAGCTCTGCGGGCAGAGATGGAAGACCACGGCATCGTGGTTGTCCCACGCAAATCGCTGACCAAATCTGAATGCGCCGCCATGGAACAAATGTTCCTATCGCGCGTGTTCCCCGTCCTCACACCGCTCGCGGTCGACCCGGCACATCCTTTCCCGTTTATCCCCAATGGCGGTTTCGTGCTGGCCTTGATGCTGCGTCGACGCACCGATGGGCGACGGCTTCGCGCACTCCTACCGATCCCACATCAGATCAACCGGTTCGTCCCGCTGCCAGGCGGCAGTAAAGGGAAACCACAACGGTTCTTGCCACTTGAAGATCTTCTACTGATGCACCTGGAACATCTGTTTCCAGGGTATGAATTGACCGGTGACTGCGTGTTTCGGCTCTTGCGCGACAGCGATTTGGAAATCGAGGAAGAGGCCGAAGATCTGGTGCGCGAGTTCGAAGTGGCACTCAAACGCCGCCGCCGTGGCCAAGTGGTGCGCATGAAAATCTCGGCGCGTGCGCCAGCCGAACTGCGGGAAATGATCGTGCAGGAATTGGCGCTGAAACCCGATGAAATAATTGATATCAAAGGGATGATTGGGATCGTCGATCTCAAGGAATTGGTGCTCGACACACGGCCTGATCTACTTTGGCCGTCCTACACACCGCGCATCCCTGAACGTGTCCAAGACCATGAAGGCGACATTTTCGGGGCCGTCCGGCAAAAGGACATGCTGCTCCACCACCCCTACGAAAGCTTCGACATGGTGGTGCGGTTTCTACAACAGGCCGCTCGGGACCCAAATGTCCTGGCCATCAAACAGACGCTCTACCGCACGTCGAAGGCCGGCAGGCCAGCAGTGTGGCAATGCCTATGGTGCCATTTACCGGGTATTTACTATTGACCAGCCCGGTACAATTAAAATTACCGGCTCATGGCCGTTTAACCACCG
>JBCDFD010000208.1:0-5852 GCA_039178645.1 Pseudomonadota bacterium
ATCCTATCTAAACTATGGCCGTCGCCATCCCAGGATTTTTGGGCTGACGCCAATAATTGAAGTCCACACGATCCCAGGTGGGTCACTTTGGAAGCATCGAGAACGATGTCTTCACCTCGGGCTTCTTTGAGTTCCTCGTAGAGCGATCCGAGAGAAGCGAAATCCAGCCGTGCCGGGAGTGTCAGTTCTTTCGCCATTGGCCGTTCCCGTTTGGATGCGTGATGGGCGCAGTCACAGGTCTCTCCCTCGTTCGTTCACGGGGGATAGCCTTAGGAGCCGGGCAGTTAAGATAGGATTATCGTCTGAGCGGATTGAGCCGTTCAAACGTATGCGACGCACATCCGGTGAGCGCTGCGAAGTCATCTTCAAGCGTGAAGATATTGAAATCCCTTAGAAAACCAGAGAAACGACCTTTGTCCAGAAAGCCTTCTTCAAATTGGAACTTGTTGAAGTGAGGAGCCAGAATTCTGGCCACGCCTCCGATCAGAACAATGCCGCCGAACGGAAGGAAGATGAGGGCTAAGTCAGAAAGCACACGTGCCAACGTACCGATGGACGTATGAACCGCATGCCCCTCAACACTCATTGGGTCCTCCACGCCCCTTGCTAGAATTTCTCCCGGATCTGATGGGGCAGGGCGGCCAGAAAGCTTTTCGTACACGTTCGGCAGTCCGCGCCCAGAAAGCACATCTTCGACAGAGGCAAACCCATGTGTTGCTGTCAGGGCCGAAGCCACTTTTGAACTATTGTCGTTCCATTTGGGCAATGTGATATGTCCAGCTTCTGATGGGGGAACAAGGAGTTGCCCATCGTCGCAATAGACAGGAGCGGCATTGAAGCCGGTGCCAATTCCAACAACCAAGCGTGTTTCAGACGGCGTCATCCGAGCTGTTGCGTCAAACACCGGCTTAACGGTCGTGCGGTCAAGCGCGTAACCTTGGGCGGAAAGATCATTGATCACAAGCCCATGTTCGCAATTGGCAAGCCTGGCGAGGTCCGCCTCTGACATGCTCCAGTTGCGGTTGGTTAACTTGCCCGATCCGGCCTTTACTGGACCCGCCACGGCAACACATGCTGCGTCTGTGGATGATACACCAAGGTGTCCGATGTGCGTGGTGATAATGGCGTGCAAGGATGAAAAATCGTCATTGCGATACTTGCGAATGCTTTGCTGAGACACTTCTGGTCCGTTGGAGAGGCCAACACGTGTGTTGGTGCCGCCCACATCCGCTACAAGAGTTTTCACAGGTGGCCTCCAGCCAAGAAACCTTGGAGCCGGTGATAAGATGTTTTCGGGGTCCGTGCGAGCGTTTCAAAATCCACATGGATCAAACCGAAACGCTTTTCATAACCTAAGGCCCATTCGTAGTTGTCGAGCAGCGACCAGACAATGAAACCTCGGATGTCGAGCCCGGCTTTCAAGGCACGTGCCACTTCACCCATGTGATCGCGCAGGAAATTCACCCGTTGTGGGTCCGCCACAGTGTCACCGGTTTTCCGGTCGTCCGCCGACATACCGTTTTCGGTCACGTATATAGGCAGGCCTGGGGCATAGTCTGTGGCCACCATTTCGAGGATATCACCCAACGACTGAGGTCGGATTTCCCATCCCATTGTGGTTTTTGGCAGGTGACCGGACGCGAAACTGACGTTTGGCCAGGCCCCGCCGGTCCAAAGCACGCGCGAACAGGTGTAATAATTCACGCCGATCCAATCGATAGGCGCGCCAATGGTGGTGAAGTCGCACTCCCAATCGACAGGCAGAAATGGCTCAAGTCCTTCCAGCACAAGGTCGGGGTAGGTCCCCTTGAATAGACCGCTGAGAAAGAAGTGGTTGTAGATCGCATTCTGGCGCTCGGCGGCCAGGATATCTTGCGTGTGACTGGTAGCGGGCAGGGCGTGTTCGAAATTGCAAACCGCGCCCAAGTTGGCCAGGCCCGCAGCGCGCATGGCCGAAATTGCGTGGCCGTGGGCCAAGAGAACATGGTGCACGGCGCGGGCAGTGGCGCGGATATCGCGCAGGCCCGGAGCATGGTGTCCTTCGAAATGGGACAACCACCCCACACACCAAGGTTCATTGATCGGAGCCACTGACCACAAACGGTCGCCGAAATGCTGTGCCACCAAGGCCGCGAAGTCCCCAAACCAGTTGGCGATCTCGCGATTGCGCCACCCTCCCAAGTCGGCCAAAGGCGATGGCAATTCCCAGTGGTACAGTGTGGCTGCGGGCTTCAACCCGTTTTCCAACATCGTGTCGATAAGCCGGTCATAGAATGCCAATCCATCGGGATTGGGCGCGCCCCGACCATCGGGCACCAGACGGGCCCAAGATGTGGAAAACCGATAGATATCCAGACCCAAGTCGCCTGCGAGTTTTAGGTCTTCGGCATAGCGATGGTAATGGTCGCAGGCGCGATTGCCATTTTCTTGGCGAACGACATTACCTGGTGTCGCCGCAAAGGTGTCCCAATGGGTTTCACCGGCACCGCCAAACCCGTGACCTTCAATCTGATAGGCAGAGGTCGCTGCACCAAACAGGAAACTGTCGGGAAAGTCCGACCGTGACAGGTGGGTCATAGGGCAACGTCGCTGGGCGGGCCGCTGGACTGACCGACTACCAAATGCGGCTGGAGCATTTCTTGCCGCGGCGCTTTTGCAACGCCCTCAACTTGATCAATGACAATCTCGGCCAGAAGGCCACCGGCTTCGGCCACAGACGACCGCGTCACGGTAAACTTTGGATTGACATTGCCGATCGGCAAGTATGACAGAACGTCATCATGGGCCACGATGGAAATGTCCCGCCCAACGGTCAATCCGCATTGTAAGACGGCCTGCTGCACACCCATGGCAATCACGATGGACCCTGCCAAAAACGCCGTCGGCGGCGCATTGGAACTAAGGAAATGCATGGCCATGTCATAGCCATAGGCCTCTGTCATGGCGTCATTCACCACTGTCGTTTCGTCTTGCGAAATACCATGTCGGGTGAGAGCCGCGCGGTGGCCGTCTTCGCGCCTTTCGGCAAAGTTGAGGCCCTTAGGTCCATTCAAAACCACCATCCGGCAATGGCCAAGCGATGCCAAATGGTCCGTTGCCAAATCCAGCGCAGCGAAATTGTCCATTTCCACGTAGTTATAATCGGTGGCCCCATGCTGAACGCATCCGTGGACGCCAAAGGCAACATCCATGTCTTGCAACAACGCGATGCGGGGATCGTTTTCCTTGGGCGCATGCACAATGACACCATCGACGGACCGCTGGCTCACCAAGCGTCGATATTGCTCGGTTTCCTGTGCTGCCTCAACGAAAGACAAATGCGCGCTGTACCCCCGCGCTGTGTAAACCACACCGGCCCCAGACAAAAAGTCAGAGAAAATCGGGTTTACGAACTCATTGTTGTCACTGGTGCATACGATATGACCGATGGTCATGGCGCGACCTGTTGCGAGGCTTTTGGCCCTGGGGTTCGGGGAATAGCCGTGTTCCTTGGCGGCCGTCATAACCCGTTGCCGCGTGGTCTCGCTCACCTCTGGATATCCGTTCAGCGCACGGCTGACGGTGGTTTGGGACAGTTCCAAAAAGCCTGACAGTTCTTTGAGCGTGATCGTCATGGGGTCGTTCAGAGGTCGCAAACCATGTGCGACCCCCCTCAAATGAAAGCTGGATCGGCGCAGTCCTCCTCGACTCAGCGCCGTTGCGCAATCGTTACCGTGCGTTTGACAGCCCTGTAAAGACGCGGCACTCTGACCATACCAAGGCGGTTTGAATCATCGTCGCGGTGTCCAACAGAACTGCCGACAAAGAATTGCGGTCGGCGAAAGACGACTTGGGAGGGTCGCATCTATGACACGCTTTTTTGCGGGCAGCGCCATGGCGCTCATCCTCAGCGCTGGATACGCCTCGGCCGAGGACATGATCTTTGCGCCGGGCGAGGGGCCCTTCAATTGGGAAAGCCTTGATGCGTTCGCCGCGTCGCACGATCTCAGCGGTCAAGAGTTGACGATCTTCGGTCCTTGGCTTGCAGGCGAGGGCAGGGCGTTTGAAAACCTATTGGCTTACTTCAACGACGCCACGGGCGCGAGCGCGGTCTACACCGGGTCCGACAGCCTTGAGCAGCAGATCGTCATCGATGCAGAGGCAGGATCGGCGCCCGACATCACCGTGTTCCCTCAACCGGGCCTGGCCGCGAACATGGCGTCGCGTGGGTTTCTGTCACCTTTGCCTGAGGGCACCGAAGACTGGGTCAACGCCAACTATGCCGCCGGTGAAAGCTGGGTGGACCTTGGCACTTATGGCGACACGGATGACCAGCCACAGCACTATGGGTTCTTCTTCAACGTCAACGTGAAGTCTCTGGTCTGGTACATTCCAGAGAATTTCGAAGACCTGGGCGTTGATGTTCCAACCACCATGGAAGAGCTCAAAGACCTCACGCAGCTGATCGCAGATGAAGGCGAAACGCCGTGGTGCATTGGTTTGGGGTCCGGCGGTGCAACCGGTTGGCCCGCCACGGACTGGGTCGAAGACATGATGCTGCGCACGCAACCGCCAGCCGTTTATGACGAATGGGTCAGCAACGACATGTCGTTTGACGATCCACGTGTCGTGGCTGCCATCGAGGAATTCGGCTGGTTTGCCCGCAACGACGACTATGTCTCAGGCGGCGCAGGCGCACTGGCGGCAACCGATTTCCGCGACAGCCCGAAGGGCCTCTTCGCGGCACCACCGCAGTGCTACATGCACCGTCAGGCATCCTTTATCCCAGCGTACTTCCCTGAAGGCTCTGTCTTGGGCGAAGATGTGGATTTCTTCTACTTTCCAGCCTACGCAGAGAAGGAGCTGGGCACGCCGGTGCTAGGGGCAGGCACGCTCTTTGCGATTACCAACGACAACCCGGCCAACGCAGCGCTATTTGAGTTCCTGCAAACGCCTTTCGCTCACGAAGTGATGATGGCCCAGGATGGGTTCCTCACGCCCATGAAGGCGGCAAATCCAGAGGCTTACACCAATGCCACTCAGCGCGGGCAGGGCGAAATCCTGACGAACGCCACCACCTTCCGGTTTGATGGGTCTGACCTGATGCCAGGCGGCGTTGGCGCAGGGTCCTTCTGGACTGGTATGGTGGACTATTCTGGTGGCGCCAGTGCCGAGGAAGTGGCCGCCGCTATCCAAGCCTCCTGGGACGCGCTCAAGTAAGGCCCAACTGACGCTTTCTGTCCTCGGGAAACGCTCGAGGGCAGACGCTCAGCGCCGGGCCATTTGGCCCGACCTTCCCTCAATCAAGGGACTTAACCATGCATCCAGCGTTCCAAGGCCTCGTGACCATTATCCTAGGTGTGGGCGGTTGTGTGGCTTATTTCTACTTTTCCAACTTGTTTCTGGACCGCCTGCTTCCGGCAAGCGGACCTAACGCTGGGCGCAATATCAACCGGGCCAATGTCATCCGACCGTGGCTGTTCCTGTTCCCTGCAATCTTTGTGCTTGGCCTTTACCTAGCTTACCCCGTGGTCGAAACGCTGCGGCTGTCTTTGAAGGCGCACCCGTTGAGCTTTCTGCGCGCGGGACTCTCAGAGCAGGGCGTGGTTCAGTCCCAAGCACTTGCCAGCCTGCCGAATGGCAGAAGGACACGGGTGGCTGGGGTGGTGCTGGTGCGTCAGCGCCCCGGCACCGCGAGGGGAGTAGTCTTTATGACCATCGAGGACGAGAGCGGTGTCGCAAATATCATCGTTTGGCCAGTTGCAACTTCAGTTCGTCTCGGCGTCGCGCCAAGTCTTCCATAAGTTCGGTCAGGTCCATTATGATATTTTCTTGATTTGAAGAGGAATTTAGAGCGTCAACCAAGACCGCGG
>JBCDFD010000209.1:0-5757 GCA_039178645.1 Pseudomonadota bacterium
CCGCAGCAGAGTTGAAGAAACTGCAAGACGCCTGCGCCGGTGGGGCCAACCTGATGAAGCACTGCCGCCAGTGCCGTGCGGATGCGGTGGGCCTTCTGGGCGAAGACCGCGGTCAAGAATTCACCATGGACCTGGTCCCAGACGAGGTCGAATACGATCCATCCAAGCGCGAACAATATCGCGAGTGGGTCGCCGAAGAGCGTGGTGAGCGCCAAGCCGCAGCCGAAGTGGCCAAGGCCGAAACCGCTGCCGCCGTGGGCGAGAATGCCGAAGCGATGTTGATTGCCGTGGCCACCAAAGGCGGCGGGCGCATCAACCAACACTTTGGCCATGCGACAGAGTTCCAGATCTTCGAAGTGGACGCCGATGGCGTGCGGTTCGTCACCCACCGCCGCTGCGACAACTACTGTGTGGGCGGCTACGGCGAAGAAGACACGCTGGAATTGGTGATCAAGACGCTGGAAGGCATCAACACCATTCTGTGCGCCAAGATCGGCGATTGCCCACGCGAAGCGTTGGAAGAAGCCGGGATCGAGGCAATCCAAGACTACGCCTACGAATACATCGAAACGGCGGTGTCCGCGGTCTACCGCGAAAAAATGGGCCTGCCCGCCGAGGAGGCCGCAATCGCCTAAATCCGCCAGCCACAAAGCCCGTCGGGCGCATGCCACCAGATGCGCCCGGCCTGCCTCGCCAAAGGAGACCCCACCATGGCCTACGCAATTGTTGTTGATAACTGCACCGTCTGCAGCGCCTGTGAGATCGAATGTCCCAATGCCGCCATATCATTTGAAACTGATACATTCGTCATCGACCCCGGTCTCTGCACCGAGTGCAAAGGCACGTTCGACAAGCCGCAATGCGCGCAAATCTGCCCGGTCCCTGAGACCTGCGTGCCCGCCTGAGCCCACGTCCGAGACCAAGTCGATGCCCGAAGGACCCGAACCGGTAGACTACGAAGGCAATCCGCTCGACTGCGCGGACTGCCGGTTCAAAGGACTGCGCAGCCAGGGCGACTGCGGGCTGGGTTGGGCCTGTGTCCATGACCGGTATGCCAAGCGGATCGAGCGGTTCTTCGTGCTGAACCCCGAGCTGGCCGACACATGCCTGTCGATGCCGTATTTCGAAACCCGCATCAACGCGGCGCGCGTGGCCAATGTGTTCCGCCTAATGCCGCTGTTGAACGACGAAGACCCCGGCGTGCGCGCCATGGCTGTGCTGCGCCTGCCCGTGGCCCAGGCTGAACGCCGGATCAAAGATCCCGACCGTCGCGTGCGGATCGCGGTGGCCCATCGGTTGCCCGTGGATCAGATCCTGCCGATGCTGTCGGACGAGGACAGCTATGTGCGGTCCATCGCCATGCGTCGGGCTGAACCAGGCGTACTGCCGGTGGCCATTGGCGATCCAGACCCGGAAATCCGCCGCATCGTGGTGCGCCGTATCCGCGAAGACTGGCTCTACAAGTTTTTTCACGACCCCGATCCGCTGGTCCGCCGCGAGGCAGCCCGCCGGATGGCGCCGGACAAGCTCCATGGATTTGTGGCCGATGACGATATGCGGGTCCGGCACGAAGTGGCCGAACGGGGCCCAGCCGACATCGTGCGCAGCCTGCTCAACGACCCCGTAGACGTGATCGCCGAAACCGCCGCCGCGCGGCTCAAACAGTTGGAAGAGGAAACCACCCATGTCCACCGATGACCGCGAAATTGAAGTGTACCGCGACCCGATCTACGCCCCCGGCGACAAGGTGGTGTCGAAGAAAAACATCAAAAACGACGGCACCATGTTCGGCAAGGAAATCGGGGAGACCGTCGTGAAGAAAGGTGACGTGGGCTACGTCCGCGACATCGGGGTCTTCCTACAGCAGTTTTACATCTACGCCGTTGATTTTGTTGAACGTGAGTCCCTCGTGGGCATGCGCGAGCGTGAATTGGTGGCCGGCGAAGAAACGGAGAGCGTCCTATGAAAGTTATGATCCGCGACACCGCGAAAGGCATGGAAGTCTATGTGCCCAAGAAAGACCTCGAAGAGATTATCGCAGCCTCGGAATTCCCAGACTACTGGGGCGGTTGGGTGCGACTGACCAATGGTTGGGTGTTGGAACTGCCCGAAATGGCAGAGCCGCCCAAGTTGCCAATCACGGTGGACGCCCGCCGTCTGGCCCACGCGGAGTGATGTGTGATGAGTGACCTCAACAAACTGATGGACGCCTTGGATGGCGTCGCGGCGGGCAAGATGATCCCGTACCTCGGACCTGGCATATCGGCCCTGACCGAGAGCGTTCCGGCCTCGCCCGATACGCTATGCGCCTTGATTGAGGCCGAAGTTCGGGTGCCCAAACGGGCCAGCGGCAACCTTTGGTCCGCCGGGCAATTTGTGGAAAGCCGCAAGTTCCGCGCCACGCTCAACAATATCATCGAACGCGCCTTTGCTCCGAGCCAGGGGCTGTCGAACCCAGTGTTTGACGCCATCGCCGCCATGCGTCCGCCCATGATCGTGGACACTTGGTACGATGATGGATTGTTGTCGGCCATGGCGAGCAAGTCTGACTGGGGCTGGGTCCAAGGGGTCAGCCGCAACGGCGAGTGGATCGAAATTTGGACCAGAGCCTACACGCCCGACGGCGTGGAACGGGCCGAGGGCGCTGATCCCAAGTGGGGCACGCTGGTTTACAAACCCCATGGGTTGGCGCGCAAAGGGTCGAGCTTCCTTCTGTCGGACAGCGACTATGTGGAAGTCCTCACAGAAATAGACATCCAGACACCCATTCCCGTGGAAGTTCGACACCGGCGCACCGACCGCAGTTTCCTTTTCCTGGGCTGCCGGTTTGACGACCAGATGCTGCGCATCTTTGCACGGCAGATCGTGAAACGGTCGGGCGGCAACCATGTGGCGGTGATCGAAGGCAAACTCACGCGGATGGAACAGAAGTTCCTCGATGAGGTTGGCATCACGCGTCTGGACCTGCCGGTGTCCGAGGTGGCCTCGGCGCTGACAGCGACCCCGGCCTAAGTCCACCCATGCGGCCTGCCGTCGGCCCAACTGAGTTCTCATTGGCGCAATGGGCCGCGCTCATGCAGCTTGGCCCTGACCAGGTGGATTGCGCCATTGCGGTGATGCTCAAGGTGCTCGACGGCAAATGCAAAATGCCCCGGCACGAGGCAGAGATCATGGTCCATGTCTACGACGTGGTCTGTGATCAACCAGCGCGGATGCTGGGCAGGCCGGAACATAGGATGATCGCCCAAGCCAGAGCCGAGGGCGTCACGCGGTTCCGCGCGGAAGTTTATGAAGCCCGCGTGCTGGCGGAGACGCGCATTTCACGGCCAGTGATGAAAGCCTTCAAGGCCGGGCTCCGCCGCGACGGCATTCTGCCACCAAAACAACCCAACCAGCCAGTTGACCAGTGAAACACAGCTAGGAGTAAACACCATGGGCGTTGTGAACCTCATCGACAAATCCGGTAAAACCCACGAATTGCAGGCGCTTGAAGGCTGGCGCGTGATGGAAATCCTGCGCGACTGGGGAATGTTCGTGCCGCCCCGCTGCGGTGGGTCCGGCCAATGTGGCATGTGTCACGTCAAGGTCGCGGACGAATGGGTGGGCAAAGTGATCGCCCCCGAAGAGCTGGAAGCCAAGGTGCTGCCGCTGTTGCCAAACAAGGCCGAGACGTCCCGCCTGTCCTGTCAGATTCTGTGGACCGAAGAGCTAGATGGCCTCACCGTCGCGATGCCGTAGACTTTGTCGTAGACCAAACAAAAGCCGCCAAACTCACGGAGCTTGGCGGCTTTTTCTTGTTTTGTAGGCTAGGAATTACTCAGCAGGCACAACCGTCATGGGCAGGCCAAACTCCGGCGCGATGACTTCCAACCAACCGTTCACACGGTCTTTGGTCAGCGCATCTTCGTTGTCGAGATCAAGCGCGAGGCCCAGGAACATGTCGTCCACCACGGCCAGGGATTCATTGAACCCGTATCCTTCGGTCGACCACTGGCCCACCAGAGTCGCGCCACGGTCTTCGAAGAATTCGTGCAAGAAGAAGATTGCGTTCACATACTCATCTGGGTAGCCGATCTGGTCACCCAGGCCGTAGATCGCGATGGTCTTCCCGGTGAAGTCCTGGTCTTCGAGCTTGGGCAGAAACTCTTCCCAGCTCTCGCTTTCCATATCGGCGCTCAGACCGGGCAGGATGCCGTCGCCCAGGGTCGGTGTGCCCAGGATCAGGAAATCGTAGGACATGAAGTCATCGACTTCGGTGCGGTTCACGTTGAGCGGCTTGGCCATCAGCTCATCGTCGAACATCTTTTTGATCATTTTGGCGACCTTGCGGGTCTTGCCGGTGTCTGTTCCGAAGAAAAGTCCAATCTTGGCCATTTTGTCTGTCCCTCTACTACACATCAAACACGCACGCGCGGGCGCGCGTGAGTTCAAGACTGTGAAGCAGACACCGTACCAAGTGCCTTTCTTCCGTTTTTTGATGGTCTTAACAGGTGACCGCGACAGTTTTCAGACGATAGCTGACAAGTTTTGTCGGTTTGAGTACGTTACAAAAGTCATGGGTTACGCCGAGACAGGGGTCGGTTCGGCTCGGCGCATTTCAGCAAAATGCACCTGAATTGGCCGAACTGCTCAACACCCCATCAAGTTACCCAATGATTGGTGGCAATGATGGTCAAAAATTCGCCCATGGGATATTGGCGACACATGGCTAACCCATGGATCACCAGGAGGTGGCAGATGAATTCCAACTGCACATTTGCAGCACAGCTGGCCGCCACGGCGTTTTGGCTTTCCGCCGGTTCAGTTCACGCCGCAACGGGCACGCTGGCATTCCAGCAATCGACCGATGAGTGGTTTAGCGAAGTCACCGTAGGGATCGGCGATACCTTCACTGTGGACTTCAGCCCATTCGGTTTTAGCTTCGTAGATGAGGCGACGGGTGTATTCGCACCCGGTTTGAACCTCCCCATCCAAGATATCACCACGTCCACCGGTGAGTTTGAATTCATCAGCGGCGACGCAACTTCGTTCGTTTATGCCCTGAGCAAAAACCTGATCTTCGACTTCGACAATGGCGTGGCCGTCACTTTCGGCGCTGGCACGGAGTTCAACGGCGCATTCCAAGGCACGTCGTCTAATATTGTCGTCTTTGACATGGCGGAGAATCCCATCATCACATTCGGCGATGTGGGCGAACAGTTGAACGTCGTGTCTGCGGAGTTCCGGTTCGAAGAGTCGCAACCTTTCTTCGGCGGTGGCTTTTACAATATTGAGGTGAGCGTCGCCCCGGTTCCCTTGCCCGCCACGGCGTCTATGATCGCTGCGGCCGTCGGGGGCCTCGCCATTGCGCGCAGGCGCCGTCACTAAGGTTTAGTATTGGCGCCCTTTCCCCAAGTGCGCTCCAATTCAGGCACCGTTCAGTCTGACCTTAAACTTGGATCGCCAAGGCCCTGCCACGCATCGCGCTGTCGGATCATTGTCGATGCTTGATGGGCAGAGGCAAAGGTCCGACACGTCAAACACACCATTTGCAGGGCCAAACACAGCTTTGGCGGATCAATGTCGGGGAAATGTCGGGACCGACACAAATCGGACAATTCTGGCGACTTTCCACAAACCATTGTTTTCATATCATAATTCAGAAATCTGAGGTTGGCACGCGGGCTGCTTAGTAGGGCTGCGAGGGCAAAACACAGCGCTCTCACCATGCAACATGACACCTGCAAAGGAATCCAACCAATGAGCGACCTTCGTCAG
>JBCDFD010000210.1:0-5737 GCA_039178645.1 Pseudomonadota bacterium
ATTTCGTCGAGTTTTGGGAAGTTGAGGTTCAGCGCATACCGAAGCGCAACCTGCGCGACGATGGCCGTGATCAGGAGCACGTTGGCCCACATCACGATATGACCTACGGTTTTCACCGCTTTGTCGATGCCGACCGCAATTTCTTGATTGTCGATATCGGGATGTTCAAGCAGACCTTCGTAGGTCTTTACCGGATCGGCTAAACGGTCGTCCTGAGGGGGCTGCATGGGCTTGTGTCCTCGTCCCTAATCACACCGGTCCTTTGGATTGGACCGCTTACGTTTTTTGTTTGAGCGCACCCGCCGAGAGCCCACACAACAGTGTGCTGACGTGCTCGGGCAGGAAGGTGGTGCAGCCTGGCAAGCAGAGCGCGGCGGCTGCACCGTTGATTTATTGTGAGCGAAGTCGCCCGTGGCCTATTATTGGCGTGGTAGGAAAGCGTTTACTTTCCAAGTATTGTAACCTTCGCGGAATGTGTTCAGGTCGTCGTACACTTTCGCGAAGAACTCATCGTTGGCAGCTTTTTCTGCGGCCACTTCGTCCCACGCAGCTTGGAACGCGGCCAGCATTTCTGGCGACCACTGTTTGATGGTGACACCGTTATTTTCAACGTTGTCGATCAAGGCGTCATGCTGAATGGCTTCCCCTTCGGCGAAGCTGTCTGCCATGGATGCTTTGCAGGCAGTTTCCACAATGGCTTTGTGCTGGTCAGACATCTCGTTCCAGGTGTCTTTGTTGATCAGCATTTCGAACACGGTCGCTTGCTGGTGCCAGCCTGGGAAATAGTTGAATTTCACCAGTTTGTGGAAACCAAGGCGGCTGTCGATGGCTGGCATGGAGAATTCGGTGGCGTCGATCACGCCTTTCTCCAGCGCTGGGTAGATTTCACCACCTGGCAGCAACGATGTGGCCACGCCCAAGCGTTGCATCACTTCGCCACCAAGGCCGAAGAAGCGCATTTTCAGACCTTGGAGGTCTTCGGGCGAATTGATCTCCGTTGCAAACCAACCTGATGTTTCTGGGGCCAAGATCGCGCAGGGCAGAACTTTCACGTTATAGCCAGCCTGGTCGTACATCTCTTGGTACAGGTTCATGCCGTTGCCGTAGTAGAGCCACGCCATGTATTCACCGGCCTCAGGTCCGAAAGGCACGGCAGAGAATAGGGGAGCGGCTGTAATCTTACCGGACCAGTAACCCGCGGTGGTGTAGCCAGAGTTGATCTTGCCCGAAGACACAGCGTCCAGGATTTCGAAAGCAGGCACGAGCTTGCCAGGTTCGTAAACGCGCATCTTCAGGTTGCCGCCCGACATGATGTCCAACTGCTCAGCTACGCGTGGGATGGGTGTTCCCAGGCCTGGCAGAGCGGTTGAGAAAGCGATCGGTGTTTTCAGCAGAAGGCGATCAGAGGCCTGTGCAGCAGGGGCTGCCAATACGCTTGCGGCAACCGCAAAGCTGATCAGGGTGTTTTTCATGTTGCTCCTCCAACAAAGCATCCGGCGTCCTCGCACACCGGTAAGACAGGACACAGCAGGTGTCCGCTATAGTGGTTCATAAATTTTACCAGGGCTTGAGGGAACCCGATTCAGGACTGTGAGACAAAATTCCACACTCCAGGTATAGGGGGTGGCACTTAACTAGCGGATTTGCAAACGGAAAATAAAGATTTCTTGGTAGGGTATTTGCTTGCAAGCAAAAAATATTCCAAATTCACCATATACAATACGTTTTATTGCGCGTAGTCGTGCTTGCCATCAGAGGATCAAAGTCTTTACCTCTGATAATACTCCATGAGCCAATACTGGAATCAGCTGTGGATAGTCTGTTTGATCCTGTGGACCACGATAGTGTCGCCGACTCAGTCGTAGCGCAGATTGAAGACATGTTGGTCGCAGGCATTTTGAAGCAGGGCACACGTTTGCCTGCCGAACGGGATTTGGCCGACGCCATGGATGTATCCCGCCCAAAGCTGCGCGAGGCGCTGAAACGTCTGGAAGAGGCCGGATTGATCGAAGTGCGCCACGGCGAAGGGTCATTTGTGGCCGAGTTGACCGGCCAGGCGATGTCGCCGGCTCTGTTGCATCTTTATGCGCGGCACAGCGGGGCGTTCTTCGACTATCTTGAATACCGCCGGTCCCAAGAAGGCTTCGCCGCGCGCCTGGCCGCGGAACGGGCCACGCAGTCGGATCGGGAGATTATCCAAGATTGTATGGACCGATTGCAGCAAACCTGGGAAATCGGCGACGATCTGGGTTCGCGCGAAGCGGATATCAAATTCCACGCTGCTGTTGTAGATGCCAGCCACAATTCGACACTCATACACATGATGAGTTCGATCTACCAACTCACCCGCCAAGGCGTGTTCTATAACCGTGGGTTTTTGCGCAGCATCGATGGGACGGGGCGGGAGCTCCTGGCGCAGCACCATGCCATCGGTCAAAGCGTGCTCGATGGCAATCCGCTGGCCGCTGAAACGGCTGCATTCACCCATCTGGACTTTGTTGAAAAGTCGTTCCGCAAAGGGTTGGAAACCACCCAGCGGGAAAGCATTGCGCGCAAGCGGCGTTTGTTGTCGGAACGGGCCGGAATGGAGTGAGCTTTGGCATCCGTTTTCGGCTACGGCTCATTGGTCAATCACAACACGCATATCTTTGAACGGTATCGCGTGGCGGAGTTGCGCGGCTGGCGTCGGGAATGGGTCCTGACCAGCCTGCGCCCCGTCGTGTTCCTGTCCGCGCGTCCCTGTCCAAATTCGACCATCTGGGGGTTAGCTGCGGATGTGCGCGACTCCGATTGGGCGGGCCTAGATGAGCGGGAACGGGGGTATGACCGCCACGCGGTGGACCCTTTCGACCGAGACGGCCTGCCCATGCTCAGCGGTATTCAGGTTTATTCGGTGAGTGAAGGGGTTCGCGCCACGGGCGGGAAGGGCACCATCATCCTCAGTTACCTGGATGTGGTGGTCGAAGGCTATCTCGAACACTTCGGCGAAGCAGGCGTCACAGCATTCTTTGACACCACGGACGGTTGGGACACGCCAGTTTGGGATGACCGCGATGCTCCGGTCTATCCCAGGCATCGGATCGTCAGTGACCAAGTCCGCGCTCAGGTCGACAGCCAGTTGGCGCGCTTATCGGCGGTTGTGAAACAGCGTTAGCTGGCGTTTGCGCTGCTCGTAAATCTCTGGACCTTGGTTGGGTTCGCCGGATCGGATCACGCGCTGCGCCAGCGCAAAGGCCAGAATGGCGAAAAAGAAACCGCCCACCGCTTGGCCGATGAGCACGCCTTCCGCGCCCAACCACCATCCGCCCAGCATCACAAATGGAATGGTGCCGATGGTGTGGCGTCCCCAGTTCACTAGAGTGGACAGGAGAGGGCGACCCAGATTGTTGAAGGCCGCGTTGGTCACGAAGATCACGCCATTGAAAAACCAGGCCAGAGCCAAAGGACCGCAAAACAGAAGCACCAGGTCGCGTGACAGGCCCTCGGCTTGGAACAACCAAACCAGCGAATGGCGCAAAGCAAAGAGCAAAGCAGCCATCACGACGACCACAAGAGCGGTGAACAGCAGGGCATCTCGGAACGCGCCTGCGACCCGGTCGCGTCGGCCCGCACCGTAGTTCTGCCCTATGATGGGACCGACGGCACCGGACAGTGCAAAGATCACCGCAAAGGCCACCGGCACCAAGCGTCCCACCATGGCCATTCCAGCCACGGCAGCTTCGCCGAATTCAGCCATGGATCGGGTGACGTAGGCTTGACCAACCGGAGTGGCCAATTGGGTCAGGATCGCCGGCACCGCAATCACGAATATGGGCATGAAGTCCCGCACCATGCTTGGAACCGTGGGGCGGCAAAACCCGCCGTGGTGACGGATGACCGGCAACAGCCCAAGTGCTGCAATGGTGAGCCGTGCCGCCACGCTGGCCAACGCGGCCCCGGTCAGGTCCAAGCCCAATCCAAAAATCAGGATCGGGTCCAGAACAGCGTTCACCAATCCGCCAGCGATGGTTGCTGTCATCGCGCGCTTGGCGTCTCCGTGAGCCCGCAAGATAGCCCCGCCACACATGCCCAAAAGCAGGAAGGGCAGGGTGGGGACAATGATTTGAAGGTAGTGGACCGCAAGTTCTGCCGTGTGCCCTGTCGCCCCGACTAGACCGACGATGGGTTCCAGGAACCACCACACCACACCGGCAAACAGGGCGCTGAAGATAAACCCGTAGACCAGCGAGTGGGTGGCCCTTTGACGTGCCAAAGCCTCATCGCCTGCGCCCAGTGCCTTGGCCGTGAGCGCACCGGCCGCGATGGCGATCCCGATGGAAAAGGACGTGGTGAAAAACAGGATGGACCCGGCATAGCCAATGGCCGCCGCCAGTTCCGCTTCGCCGAGCATGGAAATGAACACCATGTCCAGGAAGTCCACAAAGAACACGGCCATCAGACCGATAGAGGCCGTGAAGGACATCACGGTCACATGTTTGAACAGATTGCCGGTGAGAAACTTGGCCTGCGCGTCCGCCATGGGGAGTGTCCTTTTGGGTCAACCCCGTCCGTAGCCTTTACATGGCCTCGGGCCAAGCTGCGATTGGCATGTGTCTGCGTTGGCGCGGTGCCTGCGATGGAGGCCCCTGCGCTGCAAAGGGAGGCGACTTGGGCTGTAGAGCATTAACTAGAAACATACAGTTTTATCGATTGAACCACCTGGTTGAGGTAAAATTTGCCCATCTGAACCTGAGCCCGCCTCAATACGCTCCTCCCCGACACATGGAAGTGAAGATGTTCAAACTGTTCCCAGCCAGTCTGTTGGCGGTTGCCTATGCCTTTGTTTCGCCAGCGTTTGCCGCCTCAGTACCCGTTGACATGGGGTCTTGGGTCGGAGAGGGCACCACCTGGTCACTTTCCCAGAACGGCACGGTTGCGACACAAACCTCGAACTCGCCCACCTCGGTGTTTTTCACCGGCGCAGGCGATTTCGGGAAACGATACAGTGGCAATATCCGGGTGAACACGAAAGGGGACGATGACTTCATCGGGTTCGTCTTCGGTTACAGATCCGGCGACATCAGTGGTCCCAACGCGCCCAGCGGCCCTAACGCGGTGGTGGATTACATCCTGATCGATTGGAAGCAGGCCAACCAATCCGGCGGCATTGAGGGTATGGCGGCGTCGCATGTGACTGGAAACATCTATTCGATTGGCAACAACGGCACCACGACCACCGGGTCGGATGCGTGGCGGCATCGCGGCTCTGTCGAAGAAATCGCACGCGCAAATACACGTGGCGATACAGGTTGGGCGGATAAGACGAGCTATCGCTTTACAGCGGACTTTGACACGGATCGGATACGCCTTTTCATCAACGATACATTAGAGTTCGACCTGATGCCGGATCAAATCGGAGCCACTGCATTTGCGGATGGTTCGTTTGGGTTTTATGCGTTTTCCCAGACCCATACCGAGTTCTCCGCCGTCGAGGTTGACGACCTGAGCGATGTTCCACTGCCCGCAGGGCTGACGTTGATCGCAGGAGGTTTAGCAACACTGGGCTTGGTGCGCAGAGCAAAGTGAACCCATTAAAAAACTGGACGTTCTGCAAAGCTGCCCGAAAGTATCAGTTAGGATAGACAACTCACCAAATGGTTTGCGTCACAAAACGGTTGTAATTCTGACATTCTCTGACGGTTTTGTTATTGCGATTGAGTCGCAAGTGATCAACCCCCACGTGTCCCATGTCCAAACA
>JBCDFD010000211.1:0-5676 GCA_039178645.1 Pseudomonadota bacterium
CGACATCGATCGCGCAGGCTGAAGACCTGACGCTCTGCTGGGCCGCGTGGGACCCGGCGAACGCGCTGGTCGAGTTGTCCAAAGAATTTGAAGCCCAGTCGGGCCACACCATGAATTTCGAGTTCGTGCCTTGGCCAAACTTCGCGGACCGGATGCTGAACGAATTGAACTCCGGCGGTAAACTCTGTGACCTTCTGATCGGCGACAGCCAGTGGATCGGCGGCGGGGCCGAGAATGGTCACTATGTGAAGCTCAACGACTTCTTCGACGCCGAAGGCATCAGCATGGACGATTTCGCCCCCGCGACCGTCTACGCCTATTCCACCTGGCCCAAGGGCACGCCGAACTACTACGCTCTGCCCGCCATGGGCGACGCCAACGGCTGGTTCTATCGTAAGGATTGGTTTGAACGCGACGAAATCCGCGCGGCATACCAAGAGGCTACAGGGCAAGAGCTTCGTGAGCCGCAGTCGCAGCGTGAGATGTTGCAGATCGCGCAATTCTTCCAGGGACGCGAAATTGACGGCAAAACCGTCTATGGTGCGTCGATCTTCACGGAACGTGGGTCCGAAGGCATCACCATGGGCGTGACCTCGGCGCTCTATCCTTGGGGGTTTGAGTATGAAGTGACGCCCGGATCCTACGACATGGAAGGCGCGGTGAACTCGCCTGCGGCGGTCGAGGCGCTGGAGTTCTACAAAGAGTTCTACGAGACCGCGACCCCGCCCGGATACACCAACTCCTACATGGGTGAGAGCTTGGACGCTTTCAAATCCGGTCAGGTGGCCATGGCCATGAACTGGTTCGCGTTCTTCCCCGGCCTCTATGCCGACCCGAACACGGGCGGAGACAAGATCGACTTTTTCGTGAACCCACCGCAGAACGTGGCCGGGTCCACTTTGGGCGGGCAGGGTATCTCTGTGGTGTCCTACTCGGACAAGCAAGACGCCGCGCTGGAGTACATCAAGTGGTTCGCGCAGCCCGATGTGCAGGCCAAGTGGTGGGAACTGGGCGGATACTCGGCCCATAACTCAGTGCTCAACGATCCGGGTTTCGTGGACAGTGCGCCGTTTGCCGGGGACTTCCTTGTGGCCATGAACGACGTAAAGGACTTCTGGCAGGAGCCGACCTATGCTGAGCTACTTTTGGCAATGCAGAAACGCATCCACGACTATGTCGTGGCGGACATCGGCACCGCTGAAGAGGCGCTCGGCAAGCTGATTGAGGATTGGACCGAAGTCTTCGAGGACGACGACAAGCTTTGATCGCCATGGTGGGTGGAGGCATTTAAGGCCGGTATCGCCGGTCCGTCTCCGCTCACACCCTGCGCTTGGGCAGCCCTCTGACCAATTTTGAGAGCTGCCCGGCAAACCAACACCTCGGAAAAACCGTCTTCCGCCGTGAAGGCATCTGAGACCAACCACTGCCCAAGTGAGCGCTGCGGCCTCACGCCAGGAAAGGTGCGCGCCCATGGCGGACACACCCATCGACCGAGCGGCTCAGGCCACGCCCAAAAGGGTCGCCCGCAAGATCCGCGGGCTCAGCGACCGGGCCATCGCGTGGATCTTCGTCGGGCCCACCATTTTCCTGCTCTTGACGATCAACATCTTTCCGCTGATCTGGACGATCCAACTGTCGTTCACCAACTATCGCGCCAACCGGCTGACGCGAGAACCCGAGTTCATCGGGCTGCGCAACTATGAACGCATCCTGACAGACAGCGACATCTGGCTGAACATGCAGGCCACCGCGCATTTCCTGTTTTGGACCATTTTGCTGCAAGTGTTGATCGGGTTCACGCTCGCATGGCTGATCCATCGCAATTTCAAAGGAAACGCTTTTTGGACCACGGTTATCGTGCTGCCGATGATGCTGAGCCCAGCGGTGGTCGGCAACTTCTGGAAGTTTCTCTACCAACCGCAAATCGGGCTGTTCAATTATCTGGTGAGCTTCTTCACCGGCAAAGATCCGTCGAGTTTTGAGATGCTGGGCCAAGTGAACCTGGCGCCCTGGTCCATTGTCATCGTCGATACCTGGATGTGGACGCCGTTTGTGATGCTGATCTGCTTGGCGGGCCTGCGATCCATCCCCGATTATATTTATGAGGCGGCAGAGATCGACCGAGCCTCGAACATCCGCCAGTTTTTCACCATCACGGTCCCGATGGTTCTGCCATTTTTGATGCTGGCGGTGTTGTTCCGGGGCATCGAGAATTTCAAGATGTTCGATCTGGTGGTGCAACTCACGGGCGGCGGTCCGGGGTCGACCACCGAACTGACGTCCATCAACCTCAAACGGGAAGCGTTTGAGAAGTGGCGCACCGGCTATGCCTCGGCCTACGCGATCATCCTGTTTGTGACGGTCTTCGGTCTCGCGTCCATCTACGTGAAGGCATTGAACAAGGTGAAAGAGGGATGAGTGGTCAATACCTAAGTCCCGCAAACACCGGCAGCGCAAAGACGGCAATGCATTGGCAACGTGCCCGGTGGACACGCCGGGCTGCGCCTGCCTGCCCCCCGGCAGGCGCACACGCGCCTACCCAGGCAGGCGCAGCCCTCGTCATCAAGCCCAACAATGTCAGCCTAGGTTTCTTCTTACGAAAAATGTTGGTTCGATCATGAGCAGCGTATCCATCACCGAACCGTCCAACAGGTCGAAATGGGTCGCGGGTACCCTGGTCATCCTTTACGCGCTCGTCACCATGATCCCGCTGGTATGGATTGTCATGACGGGGTTCAAATCCCCTGCCGACGCCATCAGCTATCCGCCCAAGGTCATCTTTGAGCCCACCTTGGAAGGGTATGTGAACCTCTTCACCACTCGCACGCGCCAAACTGACGAATTCCTGGCGAACAACCCACCGGAGACCTGGGCAGACGAGATCGTCCGCCAATATGACATGGTCATAGCGGGGCCGTCGAAGTTTGGGGAACGGTTCCTCAATTCGGTCATCATTGGCTTCGGGTCCACTTTCCTGAGCGTCTTTTTGGGGACGCTCGCCGCCTATGCTTTCAGCCGGTTCAAGATACCCATGGCCGATGACTTGCTGTTCTTCATCCTCAGTACCCGAATGATGCCGCCCATTGCGGTGGCGATCCCGATATTCCTGATGTACCGAAATTTGGGTCTGTCGGACACGCACCTTGGCATGATTCTGCTTTACACGGCGGTGAATATCTCGCTGGCGGTGTGGCTGCTGAAAGGGTTCATCGACGAGATACCGCGCGAGTATGAAGAGGCCGCGCTGATCGACGGCTACACTCGGTTCCAGGCGTTCTACAAAGTGGTGCTGCCGCAAGCGGCCACAGGCATCGCCTCAACCGCGATTTTCTGTCTGATCTTTGCTTGGAATGAATACGCCTTTGCGGTTCTGCTCACCTCGGCCACGGCCCAGACCGCGCCGCCATTCATCCCAACCATCATCGGCGTTGGCGGCCTTGACTGGCCGGCGGTGGCCGCGGGCGCCACGATCTTCCTTTTGCCGGTGATGATTTTCACCATCCTTCTGCGCAAACACCTGCTGCGTGGGATCACCTTTGGGGCGGTGCGTAAATGACCAGAGCGGACTTTGAGTATTTTGGGAACAATGAAGGTGATGGGCATGGGTAGCTTTCTAAACGGCCTGTTTCGCCTGCGCCGTGGGCCTTGGGAAATGGTGGCCACCGTGATCATTGGCACGGGGATTTTCATGCTTATGCAGCCCTTTGTGATGTGGGCGTTCACCTATTCCTTCATCACCACTTTGGTGGGAACGGTGATGTTCATCATCGTCAGCCATTTCCCTGAGGATGAGTGATGGCGGAGATCGTGATCAAAAACGTCCGCAAGGAATTCGGCGATTTCGTGGCAGTGAAGGAAAGCAGTTTCACCATCGAAGACGGTGAGTTTTTCATGCTTCTGGGTCCTTCGGGGTGCGGGAAGACCACGACGCTGCGGATGATTGCGGGGTTGGAGTTGCCGACTTCGGGCGAGATTTACCTTGATGGCGAAGAGATTGGCCAAAGGCCGCCGTCCCAGCGGGACATAGCCTTTGTGTTCCAGATGTTCGCGCTCTACCCGCATATGAATGTCTATCGGAACTTGGCCTACCCCTTGGCGAGCCAGGGCATGGCCCGTGCCGACATTCGCGCCAAGGTGGACGAGGTGGCGGGTATCCTGGGCATTCGGGACATCCTGAAAAAGCCGGTGGGTGGTCTGTCCGGCGGGGACCGGCAACGGGTGGCGTTGGGCCGGGCCATTGTGCGCGAACCCAAGGCGTTCATGATGGACGAGCCGCTGGGCGCGCTCGATGCGGAGTTCCGCGAACGCATGGCCGAAGAACTGCGCGCCCTGCATGATCGGATGGGGGCCACCACTGTTTACGTGACCCACGATCAGTTGGAGGCCATGCAGATGGGCGACAAGATCGTGGTGATGAACAACGCGGTGGTGGAACAGTTCGGCACCCCCCAAGACATCTACGACATGCCAGCCACCATGTTTGTGGCCAATTTCATCGGGTCGCCGCCAATGAATTTC
This sequence comes from Pseudomonadota bacterium, assembly GCA_039178645.1. Lineage (GTDB taxonomy): Bacteria > Pseudomonadota > Alphaproteobacteria > Rhodobacterales > Rhodobacteraceae > Mangrovicoccus. Next base: position 4,519 of record JBCDFD010000211.1, read on the forward strand.
CTGCGGTTCAAAGGCAGTGCTGTACCGAACGCCACGGAGGTGACGCTTGGCGACCAACCGGTCCCGATGCCCGCGTTGCGCGACGCGGCGAGCGGAGACTTGGTTTACGGTGTGCGTCCTGAGCATGTCCGGCTCACCACCGACGGCGGGTACCGGGGGCGCGTGGTGGCCAGTGAGTACATGGGCACGACCCAAATCGTGACGCTGGAAACGCCCAATGGGGATGTGAAGTCTCGCATCCCGGCGGACCGGTCTGTGACCGTGGGCGAAACCGTTGGCCTCGATTTTGTGGGGCCCACTGTGACGCTGTTTGACGGAGCAACTGGGCAAGCCGTGCGGTCGAGCCTAAACGAAAAGGTGCTGGCCCATGGCTGATGTGACGCTGTCGAACGTGTCCAAATCGTTCAAGTCTGTTCAAGCGGTGCAGGACGTGTCGTTGCGCATCCCGGACGGGTCTTTCGTGGTGCTCTTGGGACCAACAGGAGCGGGCAAAACCACGACGCTTCGCTTGATCGCGGGGCTTGAACAGGCCGATGATGGAGAGATCTCCATTGGTGGCCGCGTGGTCAACGGCGAAACGCCTGCACAGCGGGACGTGGCGATGGTGTTCCAGCAATATTCGCTCTACCCGCATCTGAAGGTCCGGGACAATCTGGCGTTCCCGCTGCGGTCCCCGATCCTCAAAACCCCTGAGGCAGAGATCGCCCGCAAGGTCCAAGAGGTGGCCGAGGTCCTGCACATCGCCCATAAGCTGGACAACAAAGCGACCGAGCTTTCTGGTGGGGAGATGCAACGTGTTTCCATCGGGCGCGCGCTGGTCCGCGATCCGGCCATCTACTTGATGGATGAGCCGCTCAGCTCGCTGGACGCGAAGTTGCGGGCAGACCTGCGAGTGGAGCTTAAACGTATCCATGCCGATCTTGGCGCGACGTTCCTCTATGTGACCCACGACCAGATTGAGGCCATGACCATGGCCACGCAGGTGGGTGTTTTGGATGAAGGTCGCTTGGTCCAGTTCGGCACGCCCCGAGAGATCTACGAAAACCCAGTGTCCTCCTATGTGGCTGCCCGCTTGGGTCTGCCGCGGATCAACCTTTTGCCTGCGGACCTATTTGGACCCGGTGGGCCGCCGCAGGCGGCCCAGATCGGGCTCCGGCC
>JBCDFD010000212.1:0-5628 GCA_039178645.1 Pseudomonadota bacterium
CGACGCTGAAGCAAAGAGCCTGTTGAAAGCCTTCAACATGCCTTTCAGCAACTAAGCGCGGATAGGAGATTAAGACATGGCTAAGAAAGCAATGATCGAACGCGAAAAGAAGCGGGAACGCCTGGCCGCGAAATACGCTGCCAAGCGCGCTGCGCTCAAAGAGATCGCGAACGACGACAGCAAGCCCATGGAAGAGCGTTTCAAAGCGCGTCTGAAACTGGCGAAGCTGCCACGCAACTCGGCACCTGTGCGTCAGCACAACCGCTGCCAGCTCACCGGGCGTCCACACGCCTACTACCGCAAACTCAAAGTGAGCCGGATCGCACTTCGCGAACTGGGCTCAGCCGGCCAGATCCCTGGCCTGGTCAAGTCAAGCTGGTAAGGAGGGTACGATATGAATGATCCTCTCGGTGATATGCTGACCCGTATCCGCAACGCTCAGATGCGTCGCAAGTCCACGGTTCAGTCGCCCGCGTCCAAGCTGCGTGCTTGGGTTTTGGATGTGCTCCAGGACGAAGGCTACATCCGTGGCTATGAACGCGTGACTGGCACTGACGGCCATGCGGCTCTGGAAATCAGCCTAAAGTACTATGAAGGTGCTCCGGTCATCAAAGAGTTGAAGCGTGTGTCCAAGCCTGGTCGCCGCGTTTACAAAGGTGCCACCGAAATCCCTCAGGTTCGCCAGGGATTGGGTGTTTCCATCGTATCCACCCCCAAAGGTGTCATGAGCGACTCCAACGCCCGACAGCAAAATGTTGGCGGCGAAGTGCTCTGCACCGTGTTCTAAGGAGAGAGACATGTCTCGTATCGGCAAAAAACCGGTCTCGCTCCCAGGCGGTGTATCGGCGGACATCAAAGGTCAAACCATCGAAGTGAAAGGCCCCAAAGGCACCCGCAGCTTCACGGCCACCGATGATGTGGTGATGGAATTGGACGACGGCACGGTCAAAATCACTCCGGTGACCAAGACTAAGAAAGCCCGTCAGCAGTGGGGCATGACCCGCACCATGATCCAGAACTGCGTCACGGGCGTGACCGACGGTTTCAAGAAGGAACTTGAAATCCAAGGTGTTGGTTATCGGGCGCAAATGCAGGGCAACACCCTGAAGCTGGCACTGGGCCTCAGCCACGATGTGAATTTCGAAGTTCCTTCGGAGGTCACCGTGACCTGCCCGAAGCAGACCGAAATCATCATCGAAGGCATTGACCAACAGTTGGTCGGCCAAGTGGCTGCAAATATTCGCGAATGGCGGCGTCCAGAGCCCTATAAGGGCAAAGGCATCCGCTACAAAGATGAATACATCTTCCGCAAGGAAGGCAAGAAGAAGTAAGGACGGGCACCATGGCCAACAGCAAAAGAGAGCTGTTCCTCAAGCGCCGTTTGCGCGTTCGGAACAAACTGCGGAAAATGGCGAACGGACGTCCGCGTCTGTCTGTCCACCGCTCCAACAAGAACATCAGCGTTCAAATCATCGACGATGTGGAGGGCAAGACCCTGGCCGCCGCGTCGTCTTTGGACAAGGACCTTGGTCTTGCGGGCAAGAACAACATCGAAGCGGCCACAAAGGTGGGCGCGGCGATTGCCGAAAAAGCCAAGGCCGCTGGCGTCGAAGAATGCTACTTCGACCGTGGTGGCTTTTTGTTCCACGGCAAGATCAAAGCCCTGGCCGACGCGGCACGAGAAGGTGGGCTGAAGTTCTAAGGACCGCTGGTAATGGACGATGACTTCCAAAATGAAATGCGGGCGCTTTTGCACACGTTGACCGACAAAGTCGACGCCATTGCAGACGAACAAAAGGCGCACCGTGTCCGTTTGGACGCCATTGTTGCACGTATCGACGAACAGGACACCGTGCAGGATCGTTTGATCGAAAAGGTGGATCGTTTGTCACACGCGGTCCGAGATGGGCTGCAAGCCAGTGAAGAAGCTTTGAATGCCGTGACAATGCTTGGGCGTCGTGTGCGGAAATTAGAGTTTCCAGACGATTAACAGTGCAGTGGGCGCTCAACCGGTGCCCGCTCGATGATCCGGAGAGTTGGGGGCTGACCTCGCTCTACCGCGATTGGATAGATCGGCGCGACGCGCCACCAATATGGAGGCCATGATGGCCAGAGATGACAACCGCCGGGGCGGTCGCGATCGCGACGAAGCCCCAGAATTCGCCGATCGCCTGGTTGCGATCAACCGTGTGTCCAAGACCGTGAAAGGTGGTAAGCGCTTCGGCTTCGCCGCGCTCGTGGTCGTGGGTGACCAAAAGGGCCGCGTGGGCTTCGGCAAAGGTAAGGCCAAAGAGGTGCCCGAGGCAATCCGTAAGGCCACTGAACAGGCCAAACGTCAGATGATCCGCGTGCCGCTGCGCGAAGGTCGGACGTTGCACCACGATGTGCAGGGCCGCTGGGGCGCAGGCAAAGTGGTCATGCGCACCGCGCCAACTGGGACCGGTATTATCGCCGGTGGTCCAATGCGTGCCGTGTTCGAAATGCTCGGCGTTCAGGACGTGGTGGCCAAGTCCATCGGGTCCCAGAACCCATACAACATGATCCGCGCAACGCTCGACGCGCTCGGCAAAGAAGCCTCCCCACGCATGGTGGCGCAGCGCCGTGGTAAGAAAGTTGCCGACATCCTGCCCAAGCGCGACGAGGCCCCTAGGGCCGAACCGGCTGAGGCATAAGGAGAGGTCCCATGTCGAAAAAGACCATCGTCGTCAAACAGATCGGATCTCCGATCCGCCGCCCGGCCATCCAGCGCCAGACACTTATTGGCCTCGGGCTGAACAAAATGCACCGCACGCGGGAGCTTGAAGACACGCCATCCGTGCGCGGCATGATCAACAAGATCCCTCACTTGGTCGAGATCGTCGAAGAACGCGGCTAACTGCGGACCCATAGGTCAAAGAAGGGCGTCCCTCGGGGCGCTCTTTTTCTTTGGAGCATGGCCTAAGAACGGCGTCCAGCACTGCGGACGTTGGGGCACTCAGTATTCTACCAAAAATCAATTGAGCGGAAATCGAGGTCTATTACCGTAAATCAATAGCCATTGTTGCGATTCGTGATCGCAATGTTATTCAAAAACACCTCGAAACAGTGTATTTTGAAGACAGATTTTGTGCGGATTCGCGCTCACCACTGGAAACTGAAAAATGGCTTACACCGTGCTTCGGCGCGCCGCTTTGGTGTGCTCTATCGTTGTGCCAACTGTTGGGCACACTTTAACGCTGGACGACTACGCAATTGTCGTTCTTGGTTCAAACTCCACCGACGAAGACCTGTCGGTCCAATCCTCTGACTTGGGCGCCAACGACAATGGCACAATCATAGAAGGTGACGCTGCGGTGTTCAGCGGCGCGTCTGTAAAGGCATCGAGCAACACCCGGGTTTTCTCAACGGATCGCCGAAACAATCCAAATGTTGGCGCGCGAGGTATCGATTGCGAAGACCGGTACAGCCGATGCAACAACGACATCTCGTCCTCCCGCTCCATCGATAACACCGGGTCCAATGGTGGCAATCGGGGTCGGAACTTGGGCAATAATTCCGGCGTCTACGGAAACGCTCCAATCGGTGATTTGAAAGACGATTTGGGTGGCTATTTCTCGCTCCTGTCTGGCCAGGGCATCCTGACGCTGGGTGGCGTGAGCCACCGCACTGGCCGGGGATCAAACTTTAGCCGCTTAGACACTGATTTCACCGACAGCAGTTTCGATGACTTTGTTGTTGTAGACTGGGACGTGAGAGGGAACAACTTTGACGACGGCAGCACGCTCGACTTCGTGCTACGGCAAAACCAGTTCGTCGTGTTCCGGTTTGCTGACGTTGACTCCGAGGTGAGTTTCACGGGCTCGGTGTCCGTTGAGGACCAATTTGGGAATGAACTGAACAACAACCTTATGTTTCTCCATGCGGAGAATACGTCCGATAGCATGTTGTTCAACTACGACAGCAATGCCGAATTCCAGGGTTTGAGCACTTGGAACCTCGGTGGAAACACGGACAACGAAATCGACATTTCCTCAACTCGGTACTGCGGACAGCTGGTGTCACACATCGTGAAAATTCAATCGTCTGATGTGTCCGAGTGTGCGTTTGACATTTCGTCACTGGAAGAACTTCAGATGGCGCTGATCCCAGTGCCCATGCCGGTGGTCATGCTTGGGTCCGCCATTGTCGGTCTGGGTGCATTGCGTCGCTCTCGCCGAGCATAGGCTGGCCAGCGCACCTGTGCATTCCGCATTGGTGTTCTCCAATGGGGCAGGGATGTCTGTGGAATGAGCTTAGCGCCCTTGGCGGCGCACTCTCGCTGTGGTTCAGTCCTAGGTAAAGCCCCATGGCTGCCATCAACGCTTCACCGGAGGACCCACCATGCAGCGCCGCGATTTCCTAAACTTTGCCCCCGCACTAGCCCTTGGTTCTGTGGGTGTGTCCCTACTGCCAGCGGCCGGCCATGCCCATGAACATGGCCACGGTCCAAAGCTCTTCACCGCCATGCAGCGCTTTTCCCTGGGGGATTGGACCATTGTGGCCTTGTCCGATGGGTTCCTGCCGTTTGACTATGGGCTGTTCAGCGGCGTCACGCCGAAGGAAGCGCAAGAGTTGATGCGCCAGTCCTTCTATGACCCGGCCAATTTTATTGGGGCGGTGAATGCTTTCCTGATCGATACCGGCGAGACGCTCATTATGGTGGACGTGGGCACCGGCGCGGCCTTCGGCCCGACGCTGGGTCACACCGTCAGCAACCTCAAAGCGGCGGGCTATGAACCCGCGGACGTGAGCTTGATCCTGGCAACTCACTTGCACCCCGACCATGTGGGCGGCGTGCTCACCGATGCGGGCAACCCGTTCCCCAATTCCACCTTGGCGGTGAACGCGGCTGACCACGCCTTCTTCACCAGCGCAGAGATCCGGGCCGGTGCGCCGGATGATTTTAAGCCGTTCTTCGACATGGCTGTGGGCGCTGTGGGCAGCTTCGGTGAACGCCTGTCGTTGTTCGAAGGCACCGCCTCGGTGGCCCCCGGTATCACGGCCATGCCGTTGTTTGGGCATACGCCCGGCCATTCCGGGTTCATGCTCGAATCTGCGGGCCAGACCATGTTGATGGCAGGCGACATTCTGCACGCCCCAGGCATTCAATTCGCACGGCCCGACGTGAGCATCGCCTTCGACGCCGATCCAACCCAAGCGGCGGCAACCCGTGGCATGGCGTTGGATATGCTCTCGGCTGATCGACTGCTCTTTGCTGGGTCGCACGTGAGCTTCCCAGGATTTGGTTATTTGGAAAAGGCGGGCGAAGGTTACCGGTTCACCCCGGCCCCGTGGCAATATCTTTGACGGTTTGACCATAGCGCCACTTGCCCGCATTCGCGCTTGCATGGATGGGCGCCAAGCCCTATAGGCCAGCGGTGGTTCACCGAACCGCATCAAACAAACAGAAGAAATGCCGTGGTTGGCCCTATTCGCTTCGGGGGTCACATCCGGCGAAGGAGAAGCGATATGAAATTGCATGAACTGCGCGACAATCCTGGCGCAGCCAAGAAGGCCAAGCGCATTGGCCGCGGTCCAGGCTCCGGCAAGGGTAAAACCGCCGGTCGTGGTATCAAAGGTCAGAAATCCCGGTCGGGTGTGGCCATCAAC
>JBCDFD010000213.1:0-5600 GCA_039178645.1 Pseudomonadota bacterium
GCGGGCGCAGGCGGCGGCGGGGTCGCCGCCCCGATCCGTGGACCCAAAGACTGTGTTGGATCACGGCCTTCCAATTCGGCCAAGCGGAAACTCATGTCTTGGATTTGAAGCTCAATATCATTGAGGCCGGTTTGCAAACGGAAGGTCATTTCCTCCGCCAAGGCCGTCATTTGGCGGACTTCGCCTTCCAGGTCATTGATGCGATCTAGGATCGAACCCGCCAGCACAGGCGCTGTTTGATTGAACCGAGATGTGTCCAACTCGCCCCGAAGTGCTTCCAAGTCGTTGGTTATGGCCAGAAGCTCAGTGCGAAGATCAGCCAGGGTCTGCGTTCGGTCCTGAGCGAACACCGCCCCCGACCAAAACACCAGCGCCAATACAAACCCCAACCGGTACATCTCGTCAAACTCCTGTTCCGCTCGCGACCAATGTGACCGACCGACGGTTTTGAGCATAGCAGGCTTCCGACGAGCACGCCTCTTGCGGACGTTCTTTCCCGAAGCTCACTGTGCGCAATCTACCCTCGGGGACGCCTTGCAAGATGAGGTATTCAAAAACCGAATTGGCACGGCGGGCCCCCAATGCCAAGTTGTATTCCCGCGTGCCACGCTCGTCGGTGTGGCCTTGGATGATCGCGTCATAGAGCGTGTTTTCCATAAGCCAGGCCGCTTGGGCATTCAGCGTTGTGCGCGCCTCTGGAGACAGGTCCGACTTATCCACGGCGAAAAACACCCGGTCCCCAACGCGGGCTTGGAAGTAAGCCGGTGAGCTTGGGTCGTTGACACTGCCCGCCGCGAAGTCCCCGGCACCGCCGCTGGGCGTATTCTGCGCACAGGCGGCCAGCATAACCAATGCGACCAAAGCCATGCATCGCCGCGCCCAAAGCCCAAAGATGTCAGCTATCCAATTCATCCGTTCCATCTAGCGCAGGCTCCTTATCAAAAGACCAGTAGCGCGGAGTTTTATCCGTCTTGGTTAATTCAGCAGCGACTCAGTTCAACACCGGGCTCCAGGCCGCGTCCGAACCGGCCACTTGGGTGGAGACGGGCCGCAGGTTGCGCCCGGTGATGTCGACGGTGAACAGTTGTGGCGCGCTATTGGCGCCCGGCGCTTCGCGGGTGAACATCAGAACTCTGCCGTTGGGGGCCCAGGTGGGGGCTTCATCCAGAAATGACGCGGTGAGCAGTCGCTCCTCGCTTCCATCTGGTCGCATGACCCCGATGTGGAACCGGCCCTGGTTTTGCTTCGTGAAGGCTATGTGCGTGCCCGTGGGCGACCAGACCGGCGTGCCGTAGCGCCCGGGCCCCCGGCTGATCCTTTGCGGTGTGCCACCATTGCCGGGCATCACATAAAGCTGCGGTTTGCCCGACCTATCGCTTTCGAACACGATCTGACGGCCATCGGGGCTGAAGGAAGGCGCGGTTTCGATGGAGGCGTTGGTGGTCAGTCGGGTGCGGGTGCCGGACCCCAAATCCAGACGATACAAGTCCGTGTTGCCCCGTTGGCTCAGGGAAAACAGGATGGACCGCCCATCCGGGGAATACCGCGGCGAAAAGGTCATGGTGCCGGGCTGTTCGGCCAAGGGCCGCGCGCGCAGGGTGCCCAGGGACATCTCATAGATCTGTGGAAACCCCGAGGCGTAGGACGTGAACAGCACCCGCCCAGCATCGCGGCTGATGCGAGGGGCCAGCACCAGATCACGCCCGTCGGTGAGATTCTGCACATTGGCGCCATCGTAATCCATGATCGCCAACCGTTTCTGACGGGCGTTCTTGGGACCGGTTTCGGCCACGAACACCACGCGGCTGTCGAAATAAGGGGCTTCTCCCGTGATCCGATTGTAGACAGCGTCGGCCACCTTGTGGGCCACGCGGCGCAGGTCGGCCTGGGTGCCAGAAAAGCTCAGACCGTCGCCCAAGGGGACCTCGGAAAACACATCGAAAAGGCGGAACTTGACCGTGATACGGTTGCCGCTTTGGGTCAATTCCCCAGTCACCAACGCTTGGGCGTTGATGACTTTCCAGTCTGCATAGGCCACGGGGCTGTCGAAATTGGTGACCGGCGAGACAAACGCGTCAGGCGAGATGGACCGAAACAGGCCCGTGCCTTCCAAGTCGGCCTTGATGACCTCCACCAGCGACGTGGCCAGTGCCTGCTCTTGCAGTGACCCCGTCACAAAAGGCGAAATTGCCACCGGCAAAGGTTCCACCACACCGTCGGTGATTTCGATGCGAAGGGGTCCGCTTTGGGCATGGACCAAAGATGTGGTTACTGCCCAGGCTGCCCCCATGGCGGCCAGCAGCGCGAACAATCGGGTCATCGCAAGCGCATCCTTTCGGGATTGAAGGTCATCTCAATCTCTTTCCATTGGTCGTATTTGTCAGCGGGCAAGGGATACCCTGTCCCTTGGCAGCGCAAAATCGCCCGCCGGGCCACTTCGTAGGATTGGGCCGCCACGTCGGCATTGGGTCCATTATGGGAAACCATGCGCAGGGACCCCGCGACCGGGCGACCATCAAGTCCCATGTCCATGCCCACAACCACCGTCACACGGGCCGCTTCGGTGGACAGGGCGGCGAAGTTCCAGCAGGGGCTGACCGCCAAACGCAGGGCGTCCCGTTCGCCAATGGTGAGTTGCGATCCCAGGGGCGCGGTCGATTGTGGCGCATCGCTTTGGCTTGCGGCGGCCAGCGCTGCCGCGATGGCGTCGGCTATGGGATCAGGGGGCGTCGGGGCTGGGTCAGGTTCTGGCACCTCGTCCGCCGGTGTCGCCACCGCAGGTTCTGGTTCCGGTTCGACAGTCTCAACGACTTCTCCCCTTTGAGGCCGCCGCGCAGGTATGGGGGATCGCAGCACGGCGAGGCTTTGCTGCTCTTCAGTCTCCACCGCTTCGGTCACTGTTTCCGGCGAGGCGGCGCTTGGGGCTTGGGGCTCGGGTTCGGGCTGTTGAACCTCCGGCTCGGCCACAGCCACATCTTCAGTCACCGGTGGTACCAAGGTTGGTCCATCGGGCAGTGGCGATAGCGGTTCGGGCGCAGGTTGCGGGGAAACTCGCTCCACCGGTGGGGGCGGCGTCACTGGCGCGTCGGGCGTTTCTCCAACATCGGGTGCGGCAAGGACGGCGTCTTGGGGATCGGGCCGAGCCGGGGGCGGTGGTGGTACCGGACGACTGAGTTCGATGACAGGGGCAGCGGGACTAACCAAAGTCACCTCCACCACTTCGGGCGGCTCTGGCGGTGCCGAAAACCGTGGCAGCCCCAGAATGCCGACCAGCAGCAGACCGGCATGCAAGGCTATGGACGCCGCCAGAAACCACGGCACCGCCCCTCACTCGCCCCCAAGCTCCGGTCCACCGGGTTCGGTGACCAAGCCAATGCGGGTGAAACCAGCGGCGTTGAGCGCCCCCATGACCTCCATAACGCGACCGTATGCGATGCCCTGATCCGCACGCAGGAATATCTGCCGGTCGCGGCGTTCTTCGGCCATGGCAGCAAGGCGAGGGATGAAATTGTCGGCGGGCACAGGTTCATTCTGAATGGACAGCTCGCCTTCGGCGCCCACGGTCACGGTGAGCGGTGTTTCATCGGTGGACGGCAAAGCCTCGGCAGCGGTTTCAGGCAACCGCACGGGGACCCCGGTTGTAAGCAGCGGAGCCGCCACCATGAAGATGATGAGCAGAACCAGCATGACATCCACAAACGGGGTGACGTTGATTTCGGACATCTGGGACAGAGCCGCCCGAGACCGCCGCCGCCGTTTGCGGCGAGAGGCATTGGCATCCGCCATCTGAGCCCCGCCCATGGCCATCAGCCCGCCACCTCGCGGCTGAGAAGCGTGCTGAATTCATCGGCGAAAGCTTCGTAGCCTGAGACCACCCGTGCACTGTCAGCGGACAGCTTATTGTAAAAGATCACCGCCGGGATGGCGGCGAGCAGCCCCAAGGCAGTGGCCAGAAGCGCCTCGGCGAGACCGGGTGCGACCACAACCAAGTTGGTGCTGCCCGAAATGGCGATGTCCTGGAAGCTCTGCTTGATGCCCCAAACCGTACCAAACAGCCCCACAAAGGGGGCCGTGGCCCCCACCGTGGCCAGAAAGGACAGACCGCGGGTGAGGTCCTCAGCCTCCCGTCCGATCACCACATCCATGGACCGATCAATCCTTGCCGCCACGCCAGGGATAAGACGTCCGTCATCCCGGTGTGACCGCTGCCATTCGGTCATGCCAGCCACGAAAATGCGCTCAGGCCCGTTTGAGGGCGTTTCGATCAGCGTGTTATATAACTCATCCAGCGGCTCGCCAGACCAAAATTTAGTGTCGAACTGGGCGGCTTCGGCCCGCGCAGCGCGCAGACGAAGGGTTTTTTGAAGGATGATGGCCCAGCCCCAAATTGACGCCGCCAACAGCATGAGCATGACCACCTGCACGGTCAGCGTGGCACGCAAAAACAGCGCCAAAAGCGAAAAATCGTGTGCGTCCATGGGTTTGCCTGTTTTGAGGCGGCTGATGCCGCTCTGATTGAGTTAACACTACCTGAAAATGCGCCGTAATGAAATGACAGGATCGTCAGGGGGGCTCAGGCCTGCATCACGGACCTAAGGACGCCTGGCAGGCGCGTGGGTCGTCCACTGGAGGTGAGACACACCAAAGTGACATCGGCCGAAAAGAGCGATACGGCTTCGCGCAGCACCTCTTGGCGCAAAATCAGCCGCGCCCCGCTGACATCTTGTGGTTGGCTTTGAACCGTGAGGCGGTCTTCGAACCGAGCAGGTGCTTTGAAATCACAGGTCATGGAACGCACAACGAATAGCGTGCCTTGGTCGCGCATTGCCAATTGGTCGATGCCCAAAGATCGCACCCAGGCTGACCGCGCCCGTTCTATGAATTTGAGATAATTGGCATGGTATACGATCCCGCCCATGTCGGTGTCTTCGTAGAAAACCTCGGTCTCAAAGCGATGGGTCACTGGGCGGCCCCCATGCGCGCGAACAAGCGCAGTGCATGGCTGGGATCCTGTGCCATGGTGGGCAGCACCGGATCATAGGCCGCGCGGATCAGCGATCCGATGTCGGGCCGCAAAACGGTGGTGCCGGTGTCGGGCACAACGGCCAGGGGGCTTTGATCCATGAAGGCCGTGTCGGACCACAGCAGAATGGACTGGACCACTTGGGACAGGCTGAGCGTTTCCGCGGGCACCGCGCTGAGGTTGGCATCCATGCGCAGAAACACGAAACAGGCACGAATGCCGCCCGCCTCGTCAAATCGGAAAATCCGGTACTGATTGGCCGCGTTTTGCATGAGTTTGGCAACCAACGGCCCAAGGTCAGGGATCAGGCGGTCCAGGTCAGGGACGGCGAGCAATTCTGGCCAGTCGCGGAAGAAAAACACCATGAAGTTGCAGCCCAACTCTGGGTCGGTTTCGGTCATTTGGTGACCTGCCAAATGACATACGGCCTCGATGGCACCTTTGACGGTGGAGAGCGTTTGATCCTCCACGCCGAAGACAATGGGGGCCAGCGGACGCCGGGCGATGCGGTCAATCTTGCGCTTGTCTTGGGGGACGTGCTCTTCATAGCGCCATCTGAGGCCGCCGAAGAAGTCCA
>JBCDFD010000214.1:0-5562 GCA_039178645.1 Pseudomonadota bacterium
GCTTGAGGGTGCCAAAGACGGGTAGGTTTTCTAGCCACTGCACCTGATACCAGCGGTGGCTGGGGGCGCTGCCCCCGCGCCTAAGGCGCTTCCCCGGAGTATTTTGGGAACAATGAAGACGATGGTTTGTTCTTGGGAGTGGTCGTCCCGTGAGGTTCTCAGTGTTAGGGGCCACGTTGGACGGGATTCATATTGGAATAATGAGCGAAGATGCAGGTAGCCTTGGGCAGCTTTTGTTGGCCTGGCTCCGTTGTATTTGTTTTCAAAGGGCTGGCGACTGGACGCACTCAGCCCGTTGAGTTTTGACTGAGCAGTCGCTCTATTACAGTTTTGTGACACAGATCAAGGCAACCACAGGGAGAAGCCGCTAGAGGGGGCACACACCAGAAGGGAGCCGCCCCATGTCGCTTGATACCGTTTCGCCCATTGATTTGCCCGATGTGTCTGACACGCAATCAAACGTATCCGATGCGGTCCCAGGTCTTGCCCGTGGCTTTCCTAAAGTGCGCGCGGATGCCGTGCGTCATGCATTTGAAACAGGCGCTTACCCCTATGCTCGCAAAATTGCGCGTCCGGTGTATGAGAAAGAGAAGGCCAAACTCCAAGCAGAGCTTCTGAAAGTGCAGCTTTGGGGTCAGGAGACCGGTCAGAAATTTGTGCTGCTCTTTGAGGGACGCGATGCGGCCGGCAAGGGCGGCACGATCAAACGGTTCATGGAGCATTTGAACCCGCGTTCGGCCCGGGTTGTGGCGCTCAACAAACCCACTTGGGAAGAGAAGGGCCAATGGTTCTTCCAACGCTACATCGCCGAGTTGCCGACGGTCGGCGAAATGGTGTTCTACGACCGGTCTTGGTACAATCGCGCGGGCGTGGAGCGAGTGATGGGGTTCTGTTCGCCCAATGAGTATCTGGAATTCATGCGCCAAGCGCCAGAGCTGGAACGGATGCTGGTGCGGTCTGGCATTCGGCTTTACAAGTACTGGTTCTCGGTCACTCAGTCAGAGCAGGGCCGCCGGTTCGATGCCCGTCGTTCGGACCCTCTCAAGCGGTGGAAACTTTCACCCATGGATTTGGCGAGCCTCGACAAATGGGAGGATTACACCGAAGCCAAAGAGGCGATGTTCTTTTACACCGACACCGCAGACGCGCCTTGGACGATCATCAAGTCGAACGACAAAAAGCGGGCGCGGCTGAATTGCATGCGCCATTTCCTGGCCAGTTTGGACTACCCCGACAAAGACCTTGATGTGGTCGGCGAACCTGATCCGCTGATCGTGGGACACGCGGAACATGTGGTGCATCGATCCGAACACGTGCTGGGTGCCGGTGTTAAGGCGAGCGACTGAGGGGCTTAGGGCTCAGTTGAGCTACCGCGCGTCGGATTTGAGATTGAGTGGGCAACGGCCTCGTCTTAAGGTATCTGCCCCTGGTATGTCCGCTGCCCTAATGCCAGCGCCCAATAAAGGTGCCTCAAGGTAAATCCGACAGGCTGTTCGGTGCACGTCCCACATCCTGAGGGGCGATGGCCACCGACTTGATGATGGCGTGACACTGGGTTCCAGGCCTCAGGTCCAACTCTGTGGCCGACCTCCGTGTAACGCGCGCGAGAAGGGGACCCGCCGGTGTCGCCAAAGACACCAGCATCCCTGGTCCCTCACCCGTTCTGATGGTTTCCACCGTGCCCGGAATAATGTTGAGCGCGGAAAGCCCCTGGGGTCTGTCGCGGGACAGGATCACCTCTTGGGCTCCGACACGGACCCGCAGGGTTTGGCCAACTGTCGCGGAAACCTTGGGCAGAAACAGCGGAACTCCACCCGCGGAAAGCTCTGTGATCCCATCGGGGTGGTGGTGTTGCACCTGTGCAGACACCACGGCACCGGCACCGCGTGCGCCGCTGGGGGTGACCATGGGATCGCTCAGCACGTCCTGGGCTGGGCCCTGCCGCACCACGCGGCCCTGGTCCATCACCACCACACTTGTGGCAAGCCGAGCCACTTCGGCGGGCACATGGCTCACGTAAAGGATTGGGACTGAAACTTCGTCCCGGAGCCGTTCGAAGTATGGCAGGATTTCAGCCTTCCGCGCCTCATCCAAGGCGGCGAGTGGTTCGTCGGCCAACAGGATTCGTGGCTTCGCCAAAAGCGCGCGACCAATGCCGACCCGTTGTTTTTCTCCGCCCGAGAGATTGCCCGGTCGACGGTCAAGCAAGGTGGTGATGCCCAAAAGGTCGGCGATCCGGTGCAGTTCTTTATGGTCCACGCGTCCGCGACACCGCACCTGTTGGCTGTAGCCCAGGTTTTGGCGGACGGTCAGATGGGGAAAAAGACGGCCTTCTTGGAAAATGTACCCAAGCTCGCGCCTATGCGGTGGGAGAGCTTGGCCCGTTTCCGTATTGAGCAGAACCCAGTCGTCAACGGCCACGCGCCCGCTGTCTGGCTGCATCAGTCCGGCCACGGTTTGTACGACGCTGGTCTTCCCCGCCCCTGAGGGCCCGACCAATGCCGTCAATCCATCCGGGGCCTCAAAGGCCACATCAAGCCGAAGGTCCGGGAACGCATGTGTGAAACGCACCGACAGGCTCATGCGCCCGCCACCCGTGCGGCAAGTCTGCGCGCCACCCATTCGCTGGCGATGAGCGCACCAAGGGCCAGCACAACAGAGATGATCACTAGGCGCGTCACGGCGCTCTCCTGTCCGGGCACTTGCAAGAGGGCGTAGATCGCCGATGGGACAGTTTGGGTTTGTCCCGGTATGTTCGACACAAAGGTGATGGTCGCGCCAAACTCGCCCATGGCTTTGGCGAAGGCGAGGATCGCACCGGCGAGAATGCCGGGCAGGATCAGCGGCAGAGTGACGGTGACAAACACCAAGGTTGGCGGAGCGCCCAGGGTTGCGGCGGCTTCTTCCAACTTGGGGTCAACGGCTTCCACGGACAAGCGGATGGCGCGCACCATCAAAGGGAAGGCCATAACGCCAGCGGCCAGGGCGGCCCCGGTCCAGCGGAAGGCGAAGACGAGCCCGAACTGTTCCAAGAAACCTCCGATGGGACCTTGGGTCCCGAAGGTCAGCAGCAACAGATAGCCGGTCACAACCGGCGGCAGGATCAGGGGCAAATGCACCAGACCATTGACAATCTGCTTGCCGGGGAAGCTCCAACGGGCCAGCGCGTAGGCGGTGAAGACACCAAGCGGCAAGCTCACCGCAGTGGCCCAGGCAGAGACCTGCAACGACAGCGCCACCGCGTCCCATTCTGTGGGGCTCAACCACGCCATTGGCTGTTCAGTCCCCGCTCACCAAAAACCCATGCTCCGCCAGGGCGGCGCGTCCGTGTGGCCCGAGCAAATGGTCCATGAAGGACACCACCTCAGGTCGCGCGCGCCCTGCGACAATTGCCACGGGATAGGTGACCGGGGGATGGGACGTTTCGGGGAAAACGGCCTTCACATGCACGCGGGGTTCGGCTTGGGCGTCTGTCGCATAGACGATCCCCAGGGGCGCTTCGCCCAATGCTACTAAGGCCAAAGCCGCGCGCACATTGTCCGTTTGGGCCACTTGTGACGCAACTTGGTTCCAAAGGTCCAAATCCTTTAACGCTAAGCGGCCATAGATGCCAGCCGGCACAGCCTCCACAAATGCCATGGCGAGCCTGCCGTCGCCCAAAGCCGCGTCCCAAGCCGCTCGATTTGTCAGGTCCAAGATGTTTCCAGTTTCACCCGGCCCGATGACGACCAACCGGTTGCTGGCCAAGGTGTGGCGGGTGCCCGGCGCGATCCGGTTATCCGCGACAAGCACGTCCATCCATTCGACGTTGGCGGACACGAACACATCGGCAGGCGCGCCGCGCTGGATTTGCCGCGCCAGGGCCGACGACCCGGCATAGGACACGACCGCCCGGTGACCGGTGCCCTCAGCAAAGCTTTGCGCCACCGCATCGAGCGCGCCCTTGGTGCTAGCCGCGGCGAACACAGTCACGGTTTCTGCCCTGGATGTGCCGAGCCCCAGGCCCATCCACCCTGCCAAAAGCAACCGCCAAATGACTGACATGCGGGGCAAACTGGTCCTCCCGTTCCCGATGTCTCTCTATGGCAAGGCGCGCGCCTGGGGGGCAAGGGGCGATACGTCCGTTAAGCTGTTCTGCGGGCGGCCCTGGCCATTCCCTTGGCTTTGGTGGTATAATTCGAATGGGAGCGGCACTCTTTGGTGCCCGATGGGAGGATAAAATATGGCCACGCGTCCGATACTCACGGTGACGCTCAATCCCGCTTTGGATTTGATGACCGCGACCGCGCAAGTGTCGCCTGGCCAAAAACTGCGCTGCGATGATGCCGTGAGCAATCCCGGTGGGGGCGGGCTGAATGTCAGTCGCGCCATTGCCAATCTGGGCGGGGCTTCGCACGCTTTGGTTGCCTTGGGCGGTGCCACCGGAGATCGTATGGCGGGCCTCATTGCTAAGACCGGCCAGAGCTTTGACCGATTGGAGGCACCGGGTGAAACCCGCACGAGCTTCGCCGTGGGAGATCGCACGTCTGGTCACCAGTACCGGTTTATAATGCCAGGGCCAGCCTGGTCAGATCAGCAGGCCGGAGAGGCCCTTGCTCGGTGCATCGGGGCGGCGCAGCCGGACAGTCTTGTGGTCTTGAGCGGGTCTTTCCCGCCGGGTGTTGGGGCCACCTTCATTCAAAGTCTCGCTTTGGCTTTGGCACCGATGAAATCCAAGCTGCTGATTGACACCTCAGGTCCCGTGCTCGCCGCATTGGCGAAGGGTAGTCCGCAGGACGCGCGCCCGGCGCTCATTCGGATTTCTGACACCGAAGCTGCGGAGATCGCCGGTCACCGCATGTCGAACGTGAACAAAGCGGCGACTTTGGCCAGCGACTTGCACAGCGTGCGCGTGGCCGAGGCCGTGATCATTTCTGTGGGCAGCGATGGTTCGGTTCTGGCCACATCGGATGGCGTCCAGTTTTGCCGTGCGGCGCGCGTGCCCTTGGTGAGCAAATTGGGGGCCGGGGACAGCTTCATGGCAGGGGCGACACTCGCCTTAGCCAATGGGTCCGACTGGATATCCGCACTGGATGCGGGCACGGCGGCTGCCTGTGCCGCTGTGATGGCCCCGGGCACGGAACTGTGCGCCAAAGCGGAAACCGACCGGCTGCGACCGCTATGCGAAACCCGCACTGTCTTTGCTGCCCGCGGCGCGGCATGATCTTGATCCGTTCCATCGGTAATTGACCTTACCCGTTGGCAATGCGCTCGGTTTGCATCATGTAGCCATGCATCGGATGCAGCCGACGGAGAGCCCGGTGAAAGACCAATCCAGTCAAGATGAGGCCGCCGATATCTATGGCATTGGGGCTTGGGGGCAGGGCCTGGTGCATGTTTTGCCCGACGGGTCAGCAGCGCTGAACGATCCGCTGTCGCCGGACAAACCATCGGTGTCTCTGCCCCAGGTCGTCCAAGACCTCAGCGACCGAGGGATCGCCACGCCGATCCTTTTGCGGGTGCAGTCGTGTTTTGTCCAAGGGTTGGTGTACCGCAAAATAGCGTTACAGAAACCCCGGGGCC
>JBCDFD010000215.1:0-5546 GCA_039178645.1 Pseudomonadota bacterium
ATCGCCATACGGTGATCTATGATGCTGTTTGGTTGCCGGATGGGTCTTCGATTTTGGTGACGGCGCCGCGGTTCATAAACCTGCTGGACCCGTTCAAGGCTGGTCTCCCAGCGGACGCGAAAATCGAAAAGCACAAGGTTTTCGGGCGGTTTGAACAGTTGCAGATCGCAGTGCCCGGCCCCCAATTTGCGGTGCATTTGGACGGGCAAGACCACGAATTGGCAATACGCCCATCGCTCACGTCCACCTTCGCTGGACTGCGTGGTGCGGTGACACTGAACAAAAACAACCATCTGGATTGGATCCATGATTGGGCTCACTACTACGTCAGCGCCCATGGATTGGAGGCGGTGGTCCTGTTTGACAACGGATCCGACGGCTATTCGATCGAGGACATCGTAGCGACACTGTCTAAGGTGCCCGGACTGAAAAAGGGGGCCGTGTTTTCTGCACCCTTCCCGTTTGGGCCGAGCGGCGGCGGCAAACCTCACCCGCGGTTTTTCCAGACCGCCATGATGAACATCGCGCGGGCGGATTGTTTCAGCCAAGCCCGCTCTGCCTTAAACTGCGATATTGACGAATTCATCATCAAGACAGGCGACCGGACCATTTTTGAGGCGACCGAAGCACATCCGTTTGGATTGGTCACAAGCCTGGGCTATTGGGCCTATCCCGCGTCATTCGCACCGGGGCCACAGAACCAAGCGGCCCACACCCATTGGAAAATGCCCAAAAAGAAAATCAATCGGAAGTGGTGCGTGGTGCCCCAATCCATTGTCGGGCGCAACTGGCCATGGGAGGTGCACCAAAACGGTGGCTTTATTCAGAACTGGTTTTCCCAAACCAAGGAATTTGAACATATCCACTGCCGGGCCTGTTCCACAGGATGGAAAAGTGACCGGTTTGAGGTCAGCGAGCACGAACACCAATTTGATCCACATTTGGATAAGGTTTTGCGCGCCCACCTCCCGGCAAGGTCGTTTGCAGGGGAATAGATGCAGGGCTTGGGGCGGCCATGACCAAGTTATTTCGGTTCTGGATGATTGGTGCTCGGATGTTTCCTTTCTTTTGAGGCGCGACAAAGTGGACGAAAACCGAAGCTGTCTCTATCCTAATTCGAAACACTGACCGAGCAGTCGATCCCCAAGATGCCCCGAACGGCCCTCACTGACTTCCAGCGGCTGGAAACCACTGGCGTTTGGCATGAAAGCCCAGACGCCCAGCGGCGCGACGTGGTTGTGGTGTTGGGCGAGGCCAGCCTGATTATTCAGGACCACAACGACATGGCCCTGACCCATTGGTCCCTGGCGGCGATAGAGCGGTCTGGGCACGGGACTAACCCCGCTGTTTACACCCCAGGCGAAGACACCGGCGAACGTTTGGACATCACAGACAGCGACATGATTGCGTCCCTTGACCGCGTGCGCCAAGCCATGGACCGAGCACGGCCAAAACGGTGGCGGGTGCGTCTTTGGGGAACGGCGGCGGTTTTGATCCTCGCGGCGGTCCTGTCGGTGACGTGGTTGCCAAATGCTTTGGTTCGCCACACGGCGGAGGCTTTGCCCGAAGCTACCCGCCAAGACTTGGGACGCCGTTTGGTGATCGCGCTGGAGCCGCACATGGGTCGCCCCTGCCGCAGCACTGCGGGTCTCCGGTCGCTCCAGATTTTGCGGGGCAACCTACTTGGCCCAGCCCCATGGGATTTGCATGTGGTCGAAGCGGGCCAACAGGCGCTCGCGCTGCCCGGCGGTGTGGTCGTGATCGGCGGAGAGCTTCTCACAGGCACGGATAGCCCAGAACTGGCAGCGGGCCACATTCTTGCGGCGGCGGAACGGACGGCATTCGACGACCCAACCACATGGCTTTTGACCAGAGCAGGCAGCCGAGCCACGTTCGAACTGCTGACCACAGGCCAGATCAGCGATGCGGTTCTTGGCGATGTGGCGCAGGCCCTTGTTTTGGGTCAAGGCTTCGCGCCCATGCCAGCCGACCGCCTGCTGGTTCGGTTCCAAAACGTCGGCGTGTCCTCGCGCGCCTACGGTCGAGCGCCCGACACCAGTGGTCAGGTGTGGCAAGCCATGATCGACCGCGATCCCTTCCCCAAGGGCAGCGAAACCGAAATTCTCAGCGATGCCAACTGGTTGCGGCTACAGAGTATTTGCGACGCACCCTAATGTGGGGAAGGATGCCAAATGAAGGCATCCGAGTATCCCAGTCTCCGAACCGTTTGGCGGATAGTGTGCGCCGTAGCCTCAGTGGCAAAGGGGCCGGTGTAGACAACTTGCAACGGTGCGCTGTGGCGACCGCGAGTCTGGGTCAGAACCGCCAGGCCTTGGGCCATCAATTGATCCACCGCCGCGCTGGCGTTTGCAGGATCACGGAATGCCCCAACCTGAATATGGTAGCCGTCCGACGGGAACACCGGGGACCGACGCATGGGCGCAGGTTCAACCGCTTGAGCCGTAGGTGCCGCGACGGACTTATCTGGCGCGATACACACTTGTTCGCGATCTTGCCCCAGCACCGCGGCCCAGGCCACCTGCCCTCCAATCTCCAATCGCTGCCAAGCACAGCCATCGGTGTCGACGAACCGATCACCCGCATCCGGTGGGACATTCGTTGGCTGAGCGTGCGCGGTCATGGGAAGGCCGAAGGTCATCACCAATGCCAGCCCGAAAAACATGCGCCGGATGGTCATTTTGCGCTCCCCTCTTCACCAAAAATCAGTTTTTCCAAACGCGTCTTCGTGGCTGCGTCGCAGAAAGCCCCGTTGAGGGCGTTTCGGGTCAATTCCGCAAACACTCCGTCGTCCAAGTCGAACGCGTCCGACAGCATCTCGAACTCGTGGGTCATTGTGGTGTGAAAGAACGGCGGATCGTCCGTCGATACGGTCACAGGCACACCGGCGCGGTGCAGTTTCTCGATGGGGTGCGCGCGCCAGTCGGGGTAAAGCCCAAGCGCCACGTTTGAACCCGGGCAAACCTCCAAAACCGTGCCGTTTTCCGCCAACTGGTCCACAAGCGCCGGGTCTTCGATTGCGCGCACGCCGTGGCCGATGCGTTCCACATGCAGGTCCGCCAACGCTTCACGAACGGAACTAGGCCCGCCCCACTCGCCAGCGTGGCAGGTCAACCGCAGTTCGGCCTCGCGCGCCATGTCGAAACTGTAGGCAAAGTCGCGGGGGCGCCCCTTGCTTTCGTCACCAGCCATGCCGAAGCCCACGATAAAGTCCCCCCTTGTTTCCGCGGCACAGAGCGCTGCGGCCTTGGCTTTGTCGGGCCCAAAGTGGCGGATGCAGGTCACAATCCCCCGCAAGATGACCCCATCTTGTGCCTCGGCTTGCTCCGCGGCCTCTTCCATGGCGTGCAGGTATTCCCGCCATGCTGCCACATCGCCACCGCCGCAAAAGTCGGGGCTGAGAAAGGTCTCGGTATAGACCACCCCGTGCTCTGCCTGCACCTCTAGGACAGCACGGACGAGGCGGGCAAAATCGTCGGGAGTTTTAAGAACTTCGGTGGCGGCTTCGTAGACCTGAAGGAAATGGCCAAAGTCGCGGAATGCATAATGCCCATCGTCATCGAACACGCCGTCCAGTCGGTGGTTCTTCTCCGCGGCCAGACCCGCAATGAACGACGGCGGGGCCGCACCTTCCAAATGCAAATGCAATTCGATTTTGTGCGTGGCGCTCATGTCAGGCTTTGTCCCGGTCCTGTGTGCGGCAATCCCAAGTGTCGGGCCACGGTGGCCGCAACGTCGGTGAAGGCGCAAACACCTTTATCCCCTCCGCCTGGCCCGAAGCCCAACAAAGGGACCCGTTCCCGTGTGTGATCCGTGCCGCGCCAGGTTGGGTCGTTGCCATGGTCAGCCGTCACGATCAAGAGATCGCCGGGTTGGTACAGGGCGATAAACTGCCCAAGTTGCCCGTCGAACCATTCCAGAGCCCGCGCGTATCCCGCCACATCGCGGCGGTGGCCATAGAGGCTGTCGAACTCAACAAAGTTAGCGAATGTCAGACTGCCCGGTGGCGCGGTGCAGATGTCATGGGCGAGATGGTCGGCCAGCTCGGCGTCGTTTCCAGTTTTGACGCTGTCGATGCCGGACCCCGCAAAGATATCACGGATCTTGCCCACCGCGCGCACCTCCCGCCCTGCGTCCTGCGCCCAGTTGCACAAGGTCGGGGATGGAGGTCGGATTGCAAAGTCACGGCGGTTTTTGGTTCGGGTAAAACCTGTGTCGGGATCGCCAACGAACGGTCGCGCGATCACCCGTCCCACGCGTTTCTTGTGAACTTCAGTAGTCAACCGTTCGCAAAGGTCGAGCAAACGGTCCAAGCCGAAATGATCCTCATGGGCGGCAATCTGAAACACGCTATCCACAGATGTATAGCAGATGGGCCACCCCGTGCGGATGTGGTCGGCACCGAAGCGATCCATGACATCGGTGCCAGACCCATGGGTGTTGCAAAGTGTGCCTTTGGTCCCAGCGATTTGGCGCACAAGTGCCAAGTCATCGTCGGGAAAGGCCGGATCAGCGTTGGGGTAGTGATGCCACGCCCAAGGCACCGGGAGCCCGGCCAGTTCCCAATGGCCCGACGGCGTGTCCTTGCCCGGCGACACCTCGGTTGCGGCACCCCAGAATGCGGACCCACTGTCCGGCTGCGGCCAATTCCCCAACCCCGGTAAAGGCGCCGATGCACCCACAGCGATCTGAGCCGCGGCCCCAAGCCCAAGGCGCGCGAGATTGGGACAGTCCAGCGGACCCGAACGGTCTGCCGTGTCGGCGCGACCCAGGGCACAGGCTTCTGCGA
Organism: Pseudomonadota bacterium; assembly: GCA_039178645.1. Lineage (GTDB taxonomy): Bacteria > Pseudomonadota > Alphaproteobacteria > Rhodobacterales > Rhodobacteraceae > Mangrovicoccus. The sequence continues at coordinate 4,808 of JBCDFD010000215.1, forward strand.
TGTGTCCCAGGGTGTTGGCCCCTTCATCGCCGAACGTGGCAGCGTCAGGCGCACCTCCGATACCAACGGAGTCCATGACCACCAGGAAAACGCGCCCGGACGTCATCCGTCCAGGCGTCCGTGGATAAGAGGCGGAATAGCTGCGTTTGACCCCAACTGGAACGCCGCTTGCACGGCGGGCGCGGCGGCTTCCACATCGCTAAGTTTTGCGGCGTGGACAAAGGCAAAGGGGCGATGCTCATCCACGGTTTCGCCCAAGCCCGCCACTTGGCTGAGGCCCACGCGCGGGTCAATCTCATCCTGGGGCGTGGTGCGCCCACCGCCCAACTGCACAACCAGATTACCAAGAATTTGCCCATCGATCGCCTCGACCACACCGCCTTCGCACGGGAAAACGGGTTGGATCACCGGAGCAACCGGCAAATGCGCCATTGGCCCACCATCCAGCACATCCATAGGCCCGCCCAATTCCGCCACCATGGCAACAAACTTCTCGGCGGCCTTCCCCGATGTGAGCACGGAGAGTGCGGAGCGCCCGCCTTCCTCGGCACTGCTGGAAACACCGGCAAGTTCCAAGAGCTCACCGGTGAGTGCGATGGTCAATTGGCACAGGCGTTGTTCGGGCTTTGGGTCCGTGAGGACTTTCAAAGCTTCGGTCACTTCAACGGCGTTCCCGATGGCCGGTGCCACCGGTTGGTTCATGTCGGTCACCACCGCCCGGCTTTTGCATCCCGCCGCG
>JBCDFD010000216.1:0-5538 GCA_039178645.1 Pseudomonadota bacterium
CACGCCGGGGCTTTGGGCGAACACGGTGTGCACCCATCCGAAATGGAACGAAAAATCCAGCGACTGCGCCGTGCGCCGGTTGCGCGAAGAGTTGGGTATCACAGGGCTCTACCCCGCCATGCGCGACACGGTGGAATACCGTGCGGACGTGGGCAATGGTTTGATCGAACACGAAGTGGTGGATATTTTCCTGGCTCAAGCGGACAAGCAGTTGCCTGTGCGGCTAAATTTCGACGAAGTGATGCAGGTGGAATGGATCGGGATTTACGACTTGGCCGCCGAAGTGGCCCGACGCCCCGCCCGCTTCACGCCTTGGCTGCGCATCTATATGGATGAGCATAAAGACCGCATATTTGGAACATTGGCGAAGGTGTAGTACAGGCCTTTGCCCTTTTGAGTGCAGAGAGTGAGTGGTTCGACAATGAATCGTAAAGCGCTTGAAAAACTCTATTCGCTACACGCCAATTCCTTGGGCCAACCGCTCCCGAAACTGGAGTTGGTTCACCTGCAAAAGCGGATCACCCGCCACACTCCAAAACGGTTCTTGGAAGTTGGGACCGGCTCAGGCTTCACCGGCGGTTTCATTTGCAACTTTTTGGACGACTGCGAAGCCGAAGTTTTCCACACAATAGATGAAGACACCGAATTCTACGGGGACCGCAGCAAACCCGTTGGGCATATGCTGCGCACCCTTTACGACGGCGACGATGTGGATGTGAAAATCGAAGGCGGCACAACTGTTCTAGATTTACCCAAGAACATGGACCCGTTCGACATGGTTTTCCTGGATGGGAACCGTCAGCATCCCTGGCCGCTCTTGGACGCGCTGCTTTTGGCCCCGCGCCTGCGCGGCCCAAAGGAAATCCTCATGAGCAACCTGCTCCTCTATCAGTTGCCCAACGATTTCCACAGCATCGGACCCAAGATACTGTTTGATCAATTGCCTCCGACTCACCGGGGTATCGACAACAGCAGCGGCAAAAACATGTTTGCGGCGTCGATGAAGATACCCGAGCAAAACCTGGAAACCATCGCGGTCACTGGGTTTACGATCCCTTGGACCCTGTTGGACCCGCTCACCGAGGAGCAGCTTGAGAAAGCTGCCGCCGCACTTCGATGGCACTACGGAGCGAAAACTGCGCGTATTTTTAAGGAAGCCGCAGAACGGTTCAATTGGATACGTGTGCCCAGGGTCAAACGGGCCCGCCACAAGATACGCACAACACTGCATGGTTTTGCAGGGCTACCGGAACCGAAGCTGAAACACTGATGCCCGTGGCAGGGTCTTGGCGGTCCAAGTTACAGATTGGAGCCTAAAGACCGTTTCAGTCCCATAGCGCTTCCACTTTTCATTGAAGCATCTGACATCGCTTTTCGCGTTCGAGCCTGGCGAGAGGCAGCGAATAAGTGATCCAATGTAAAGTGGAAGCGCTTTAGGCGCGCCGTGCGTTTCGGGCGCGTTCAGTTTCTGACTTCAACTGCCCGCAGGCGGCCATGATGTCTTCGCCCCGCGGGGTGCGGATCGGCGATGAATAGCCAGCCTTGTAAACGATATCGGCGAACCGTTCGATGCGGTCCCAGTCGGACCGTTCATAGGGCGCACCGGGCCATTCGTTGAACGGGATCAGGTTGATTTTCGCCGGTATTCCCCGGATTTGCTGAACCAGGCGGCGTGCGTCGTCATCGCTGTCGTTCACCCCTTTGAGCATCACGTATTCAAACGTGATCCGTTCGGAATTCGACAGTTTCGGATAGGCTTGCAGCGCCTTCAGCAGCTCCTCAATGGGCCACTTCTTGTTGATTGGCACCAGCTTATCGCGCACGTCGTCTGTGGTGGCGTGGTAGGACACCGCCAACATACAGCCGATTTCTTCAGCGGTCCGCGCGATTTCCGGCACCACCCCCGAGGTGGACAGGGTGATACGCCTACGGCTCAGGCTGATGCCCTCTCCGTCCATGGCGATCTTCATCGCGTCTCGCACCGCGTCGAAATTATAGAGCGGCTCCCCCATGCCCATCAGGACAATGTTGCTCAGCAACCGCTGTTCGTTTTTCGGCGTGCCCGGCTCTGGCCATTCCCCCAGATCATCACGGGCCAGCATGATCTGACCCACAATTTCGCCCGCGGTCAGGTTGCGCACCAACCGTTGCGTGCCTGTATGGCAGAACGAACAGGTGAGCGTGCAGCCCACCTGTGACGAGATACAAAGAGTGCCCCGGTCTGCCTCGGGAATGTAGACGGTTTCCACTTCGTGCCCGCCAGCAATCCGCACAAGGTACTTCCTAGTGCCATCGGCGCTCACTTGGCGGGACACGACCTCGGGCACTTCGATGACAAAGTTTTCCGCCAGCTTGGCGCGATAGGCTTTGGCGAGGTTGGTCATGTCATCAAATGACCGGACGCCCCTTTCGTAAATCCAAGCCCATATCTGGTTGACCCGCATCCGCAACTGCTTGTCCGGCGTGCCGATGGACGCCAACGCGTCGCGCAGCCCGTCGCGGGTCAGGCCCACGAGATTCACAGGACCGTCGGGCAATTTGCGCGGCAATGTCAGGACGTCTTGGGTGATCGGGGCATTCATGGCTACGAGACCTCATGTTCAGAAGAGGCACATAGACCATGGCGCAGGTTCAGAAAAGGGTCGGCCTTATGTCTGAACCGAAGCCCGTGTTTCCCTGTGTCCCAATGGACCCCCAACCGACGGCTATGTCCGTCTCAACGAAAATCGCGCACGCCTCAGGCGCTGCACCTCTGGCGCGCGTCTTCGTAAGCGGCGGTGAAGCCCATGAGAGAAAACGTATCCTCGGTGACCGTCCGGGTCCGCTGGGAAATCCCAGTGATCACCGCGGTGGCGCCCGCTTTCATGGCAGCGGCGATTTTGGCATCGTCCTCAGCCGACGTGGCCCAGGCCATATCGCCCTCAGTGAAAAGCTCAAAGGTTTGGTTGCCAACCTGTAGTTTCACGAACTCACCGGCTGCAAATTCGTACCCGCCTTTGAATGACACTTCACCCTGGCTGCCCGCGGCTGCCGCACCTGGCCAGAAGGATACGAACAGATAGATTTCGCCGCGATTGACGTCGACCGACTGACCGTTGCGCCTTGCCGTGGATTTGCCCGCTTGCGGCGGTGCAACCACCCAACACTGGCGTGGGCTTTCATTGTCGAAAATGGTCCAGTCTCGCTTGACGCCCACCGCATCGTCAGAGTCCTGAGCCATGCCTGTGGTGGCGGTCGCCAATGCAATACAAGTTGCCATCATCATACGTGCGATCATGCTGACCTCCTGATCGTTCAGGTTTTGTTTTTGCCCGGGGCGCGGCGCATTGGGCGGACGCTCCCTGCTCCTCACGCGCACCATAAAACAACTGCGACAGGATGCCAAAGGCCGATGACTAAAATTCACGGGACTGTGGGGCAAATTGGGTACGGTTGGTGCCATTCAAAACTGCCGATAGGAGCCCGGTGGAACAGGTGCCGTCCCTCTAGGACTTGAACGCCGCCTTAGGATAGCCCTGCAAATACAGCAACGCAGTGAGATCGCCGTGGTTGATCCGCACATCACATTGGGCCGCCACGCTGGGTTTTGCGTGCAGCGCGACGCCCAATCCTGCGGCATGGAGCATGCCGAGGTCGTTGGCACCGTCGCCCACCGCGATCACAGCTTCAGGGCTGATCCCAAGCCGCGCCGTAATCTCCGTCAGCGCAGTCACCTTGGCCTCCCGCCCAAGGATGGGTCGGTCCACATCCCCGGTGAGCTTGCCATCGGCGATTTTCAATCTGTTGGCCCGGTGTTCGTGGAACCCTAGGTCGGCGGCAACTTTAGTGGTGAAGGCCGTGAAGCCACCGGACACCAGCGCGCCGTGGCCGCCGCTCGCCGTAATGGTGGCGAGCAGTGTGGCACCGCCGGACGCCAAAGTAATCCGATCCCGATAGACCGCATCAATCACACCTGCGTCCAAACCGGCCAACAGAGCCACCCGCTCGGTCAGCGCGCCTTCAAAGTCCAACTGACCATCCATGGCGCGGGCGGTGATATCTTTGACCCGATCGCCAATACCAGCAACCTCGGCCAGCTCATCGATGCATTCCTGGTCAATCATGGTGCTGTCCATGTCCGCCAGCAGCATCCGCTTGCGCCGACCATCGGCAGGGACCACAGCCATGTCGATCCCCATGGCCTGCAAGTCGTCCCACACCTGCCAGCGCACATCCGGGACCCGGTCCATGGCGAACTCCGCCGCCTCGCCTTCGGACAACCACCGCAAATCACGCCCCGCCCAAGCATCGCAGAGCGACTCGACGGTGGATTGAGACAACGCCGGCGCCGCCGGATTCGAGAGCAGAACAGTTACATACATGGCCAGGAACGAAGTTAGCTTTTGGTTACCGCCCCTAGAGCATAGGACTAAGGTATTGGCCAGACCCACAAATCTGCCTGCGACCTGTGCGACAAAAGTGAAAATATTAGCAAAAAATGAACAAGCAACTTTCAAAACAATTGACACCGCTAACACGTAAGATAATTGCCCTCTCACCATTGAGCAGAGAGGAGACCGAGCAATGCCAGTGCCCCGCATGACTTACGAAGCCCTTGTCCGCATCTTCGGTGAGGACATGACTCGTCGCTATTACACGCCCTTTAGTTTCGTACGCCGCTGAGCTTCACGCCCCAGCCGGGGCGTGCCATTTCCATGGCGCGCACCCACCTTTGATTTCAAAACAATCGCTTTAGCACTCGGGCTGTCAATTTGCCCACGCGCAAGGGCTTAATCTTCGGTGCTTTGATTGGACCCGCCTTGGTCCCCTGCGGCGCACCCTCCTCCACATAGAGATCATAGCCATCGCGGAACGCGGTCGTGACTTCTGGGCCGTAAGTGTCTGTGAGAAAGCTCTCAAAACGTGTCCGAAACTCCGGCGCCATGGGTGCCCGCGCTGTCCACGGAAGGAGAAATCCGTCCACGGCCACCCGACGCATGGCCTTTTTGCGCAGGTTGAGGTCCACATAGAACGTGTTGCGTTTGTTAGCCGGTGAGGCTTTTCGATACTGACCGGGAAACTGATCGAACAGGTATTTCGGTCCGATGCCCGTGTTCCACCCCTTTTGGCGGAAGAGCCGCAGATCATGGTGCACAACCAGTTTTGACCCGGTCATGCGCGGATAAAGACAAAGGGTATCGATCAGCGGCCAAGGATGGCGGTGGTTGGCATCCACAAACGCCATGTCGAAAGACTCTTCCCCCAACGCAAGGTCAATGGACAGTTGATGCGTGCGTTGGTTCACATGAACCCGGTCACCGCCGTAGATGGCGGGCAAGGCAAACCCGTTGGGTTGTGACGGATCGCCGAAAAACGTGTTGTCATGGTCGATGGTCACGAACCGTTTGCCACCGGCTTCGTCCATGAAACGGCAGATCAATCCGCCAGACAGACCCGATGCCGTGCCAATTTCCACAAAGCTCAGGGGCCGGTGCGCGGCAATAAGGCTCTGAATAAACTCGGCTTCCTCGGCGTTGATGGAGCCCCAACCTTTGCGCC
>JBCDFD010000217.1:0-5523 GCA_039178645.1 Pseudomonadota bacterium
ACATTTTGTGTATCACAAAGCTATTCTGTATCTATTTCACTTGAGCGCCGCAGTGTGAAATCCTGACAGAGCGGATTCGCGACGTGGTCCGTGGGTGGGAACGCACGCAAGCTGCTGCCTTTACCAAAGGGGTCTTGCAGACAGCCCCGGTCATCCCACCCAGTAAAATTTCTCGAAACATGGCGCCTTCAGGGTTTGACCAAGACGCCAGCAAGACAGGCAGATTGCATGACCAAACATCCAGAGTTCCACAACATCGACGTCGCGGATGATGCAATCGTGCGTCAGCTCGCAGATGGGCTATCGGCACATATCTATCCCGGCGATCAGGCGATGATTTCGATTGTGACGGTTGCGCCAGAAAAGCAGGGCGGAATCCACGACCACCCAGAAGAACAATGGGGCCTGTGCCTGGAAGGCTCGGGCATTCGGGTCCAGGGCGATGCAGAAGTGCCGTTTGCAAAGGGTGACTTTTGGCGGACCCCGGGAGGTGTGCCACACACAATCAAAGCGGGCGCTGAGGGGTGCCGCATTTTGGATATCTTTGCCCCACCCCGCGACGAATACCGCAAACCGGGTTCTGGCTTCGGGACGGCCTAGGCAATGGCCGTTCGCCAGCACACAGCCCCATTCCCAAGACTAAGCGTTGACGATCTTGCCAAATGGAAAGGGGCCGAGGCGGCAGCCGTTTCTGATTGCCTGGACCGGGGATACGCGCTCGACGGTGGGATTAAGCCTTTAGACCGGTCGATGCGGCTCGTCGGGCAGGCCCGCACGGTGCACTGTATGGCTGCCGACAACAGTGCGTTGCATGCGGCCATCAACATGATCGAACCCGGTGACATCCTGATCGCAGACGCGGGTGGATACCTCGGGAACGCGGTTTGGGGCGGCCAAATGACCGAAGCCGCCGTTTTGAAACATATCGGTGGCCTCGTGATCGACGGGGCGGTCCGCGACTCGGATGAGATCATCCAGCACGGGTTCCCGTGCTTTGCGCGGGGCACAGTCCCAGCCGGCCCGCACAAGAATTTCGGTGGGGAAATTGATGGCCCAATCGCCTGCGGCGGTGTCGCGGTACGGGCGGGCGATCTGGTGATCGGGGATGCAGATGGTGTCACCATCGTTCCCATTGAGCGGGCGGATCGCGTCTATACGGCCTATCAAGCTCTAAAAGCAAAAGAAGCCCGCGCGCTTGCGGCTTTGGCACAAGGCGGAACACTGGCCGAGATCTACGGCGTGCCAGACGTCATCCCGCTTGAAGACTGACCAAGAGGCAGATGATGCTTGAACAACATACCCATGAGCTGACCGTCGGCCCGGTCGATCTGACGGTGCAAAGCATCTACCGGGCAGGGTCCAAGGCGCCGATGGTGTTGATGCATGGCTTTGGCTCAACAAAAGGAACCGGTGCAGACAGAGCGCGACCTTGGTCTCCGCCGGGTCGAACTTGCCACGGCCTTGGCCGGTCAGATCAAATAGCAGGTGATCGTGTTGGTGCGTGGTCACGTTGCCTGAGGCGAAGTCTGTCAGGCCGTACTGGGTTCCCAAAGCATAGACCCCGCCGCCCGCGTCATATCCAGTAAATGCGGAACGGAACATGTTTAGGTAATTGGCGAAGAACGCACTGTCCGTCGCCGCCCACATATGGACCAGCACGCCAGGACGCACCCCATCCTGCCAGCCCGCCGCATCGAGCATGGCCTCAAAGTCGCTCCACCTCCGCCGGTCGGTCGCATCATCGGTCAGTTGGAACAATCCAGAGGCCGACAGGGCCAGGTCCACGATCATCACTTTGTCGCCGGTGGCCTTTTGGATCATGTCCGCCGCATGCTGCCACTTGGGCGCCAGGCCAGGGTCACCTGCAAAGCCTCGTGTGATCGTGTAGTCGGTCACGTCGTTGCCCGGCTGGCCACTCCCCGCAAAGGTCGGATCGCCCACCACAATCTGAACTTGGTCAGGATTTGCCAAAGCGCCCGTGTACCCACCGCCACCTGTGATAAACGTCCGGTCAATCTCAGACTGCCCCAAAATGCCCAAAACATGGCCGGTGGCGAAGCGCGTTGTAGACCTCTGTTCCGGCTCAGATGAACCCGACACGCGAGACTCGGTGTGACGCCAAGGCGAACCTGCGACGTGTACAACAGACAGATCGGTAGCCCACACACCAGGCATGGTAACCTCTACATCCATCCAAGGCGTCGTCGCACCTGCCGTAGCGCTCCAGGCGCGTACCTGAACAATGTCGCCGACGTTCGCGGTTGTAGATCCAGACACGGGGACGATTGCAGCTACACGCCCAAAAGCCGCCCCGACATCAAACACGTTGTCAGCGAGCCCGAACTCTTGGACCGTGGCCGTGTGACTGTTGGCCTGCGCTTGTCCGCTGCCACCGCCTGCGCTGTCTGAGGCGGTCACAGTCACCGACGCAGTGCGGGCCTGGCTGGACACGCCATTGGATGCGGTCACCTGCCATTCCAATTCGCCCGCTGTGTCGGAGATATAAGCGTTGTTGACAATCTGCGCGGTCACGTCCTGACCATCGAGCGTGAGCACACCGGCCAACGTGGGCGATGGTTTGCCCGACGCCCTTCCAACGTAGAGCGAGAACACTGTGCCCGCAGGTCCGCTCGATGGAGATATCGACGGATCATCTTGCCAGACCACGCCGATGGATTGCGCGGCAGCCAACTCAGTGCCGCCAATGAGTGCCGAGACAACGCAGCTTTCGCCCCCGGTGTCGCCCTTGGCCCAGACTTTTTGGTCGCCCTCATAGCTGAAGGGCGTTTCGTCGGTCATCAAGTGCACAGCGCCCGCATCATCCCCGGCCCCGGTCGGCGGCGCGGCCCCAAAGTGCACCCGCACTCGGCCTGCCGGTTGCAGGATCACCGGACCAGTGCCCACCTCCATCCAATTGGTTGTCAGCACGTGGCGTTGGGTCATGGCAGAGCCTCCAAATCAAGTGTTGTAGTGAACTCGGTACTCAGCCGATGCTCCACTCGGGTCACGGTGTAGGGGCCGACCAACGCGGCCTGAAAATTGGTCAAACGCACACGGGACCCAGCGAAGATGTCACCGCGGAATGTCGCGAGATTGAGTTTACCGGCGGCGGTGCTGGTCTGGGCAGACTGAAGGGCTGCAGTGGCCGCTTGGGCGGCGGCTTCGGCGCTGTCATAGATGTGGCGCAATTCGCGCTCGGGCAGGTCTTCGCCCACGGTGATCACTTCCGTGGTTCCGGTCCCGACGTTTTGCCAACGCACTTTGATGCGGCCATAGCGGCCTCGATCCGGCAGGCCCAGGTCCCAGGACCGCAGATCACCACGGTCCAACGCAACCTCGGGCGTGGCCGTCCCGTCGGGCAGTGTGTCGCTTGAGCGCTCCAGTGCCACCAAGCGGCCTGACTTTGGGGCAAAGCGAAAGTTGTACTGCCGTGCCAGGCGTTCCAGGAAGTTGAGGTCACTTTCGGCGCTTTGGGCTACAAACGGCAGGGTGATGCCGTCCAGGCGTTCGGCCACCGCCGCTTCCAGCCCATGGTCCCCGGCGATCTCGCGAACCATGTCGCCAACGCTTTTAGCCTCCCAGGACTTGGTGCGCGGAGCGCGGATGCCGCCGTTCATGTCAGCGGCACTCGCTGAGATCGCCAAGGTGGCCGGTGGTCCAGAGCTGCGGGTTTCATCCACCAGGAAGGTGCCCAGCTCCACCAGGCCACGCTCTGCAAAGCCCATGGACACGGTCAACTGTGCTTGGTGGGGCGGCGGGACCACCTCGCCGTTTCGGTCATCGACCACCAGTTCGCAGGTGTCCACCTCAGAGCCCACCACGTCGGTGACGGTGAGCGACACCAAGCGCGAATTGATAGCGGCGGTCACGTCCGCGCCGTCGGCCAGGATGGCGAAGACCGGCCTCATGATGTGCCCCAAAGCCGGACAGTGCCACGGGTGTTTTCAACCTCGGCGTCGGGCATGGTGATGGCAACGCCCGAAGGCAGGACCGGGCCTTGGAATTCCAAACCTGGATTGGCCGCGAACACCGTGTCCAAGAGGCCAAGGTTAGCGGTGGTGCCATAGTGCACAGCCACCAGCGCATCGACCATGTCGCCATCTTTGGAGATCACAACCGCGCTCATGGGAACCCTCCGCCATAGCTTTCCAGCGTCATGGCGAAATCGATACGGCGCGGCGCACCTCCGGCCAGAAAAACGGTCTTAGTCTGGCTCACGGACGTGATGCACCAGCGGTCGAACACAAAGCCCAGCCCGTCCACCAGCATCATCGGCTGGCCCAGTCCAGCGGCGAGTTCCATGGCCTCAACTTGGCGCAGCCCGCCCGAATAGTGGGGATAGATAACACCCTGGAGGTTGATGGTTTTGACGCCTGGTCCGAGAAACTGCGCCGCCGGTGCGCGCCCGACACGGTCCACATGGGACCACCGGAACGACGCGTCGCGTTTGAGCGACTGATAGACCGCGTTGTCCACACCGAACCGGAAAAGGCCCAGACCCATCATGACCGTGCTAAGGAACACTGACACCCTCCATGGGATCAGCGAACGATTGCCCGCTCACCCTGCGGGTGCGAAGCGCCACCTGGTCGGCCACCGCTTGGCCGATGTCGGCTGGCGACGCGTTGGTTTGAGCCACGGTCACATGGATATCGCCCACGTTGGTGGTCTGAGTGACTGGACCCGCCTGAGCCACCCGAGGAGGTGTCTGTGCGATCACGTCACTGGCCGGTGGCAAGGCGGCGGCAGCTTCGGCCACCGGCCCGCCCGCCACTCGTGTCCAGGCGTTCATCAGCCAATCGGGCACTAGCGCGGCTAGGTGCGCTTGGATCGCGGCAACCATGTTTGGGATGATGCCTTTGGCCCCGTCCCAGAGCGTCTGGATCATGGCCTTGCCGCTGTCATAAAGGCTGAAGCCCGAAAGCGCCCCGTCTATAGCCGACAGCACATGGCCGATTTCTTCGGTCGCGGCGGACACCAGGCCGGACAAAGCGTCCACAAGCAATGTCACCGGATTGAACTGCTCGAAAATGGCAAGGATGCCTTGCAGGAACCCCACGTCGAACGCGGCGCGGACGGCTTCGATCTTCTCCGTGAAATAGCCGACGATGCCGTCCCAGTGTTTGTGGATCAAAAGGCCAAGGCCCACGACGGCTGTTGCAAGCAGCCAAAATGGATTGAGCCTGGCTACTACCAGCGTCACCCGACCCACAAATGCCACAATTTTGGCCAAAGGTCCGAACAACCCGACAAAAGCCACACGTGCAGCGAAAACCGCCACCTTGAGCCCTGCCAACACGGCGACCACTTTACCAATGTCAGTGACAAGCTGGGGGTTAGCTTCTGCCCAGGCAGTAAGAGGAATTATAAAGTCGCGCACCGTTTCCAGAGCGTCGTTAACTGCTGGCAGAAAAACGGTGCCGATCACTGTCGATATCTGGTTGATTGTGTTCATCGTGATGCGCAGTTGCGCTTGGGTCGTGTCGGCTTGTGCCTCAAACTCTTTGAGCATGGCACCGGCAT
>JBCDFD010000218.1:0-5523 GCA_039178645.1 Pseudomonadota bacterium
AGACCACAATGAAAAAGCTTCTGCTTGCCACCGCCGCTTTGGCACTCACCGCGGCCGCGGGCTTCGCGGACACGGTACGCATGGGGACCGAGGGCGCCTACCATCCGTCCAGATCACCGTTGTCATTGATGAAGTTGTACGGAGGGTAGGCGCCCTCGGTCCCCATGCGTACCGTGTCCGCGAAGCCCGCGCCCGCGGTGAGTGCCAAAGCGGCGGTGGCAAGCAGAAGCTTTTTCATTGTGGTCTCTCCTGTTGTGGTCGTTTGTGGTGTGGAATTTCGGATCACGCGGCGTGCGACAAAAACTGTTGAAGCCGCGCGGAACTGGGGTTGCCGAAAAGGTCGCTTGGCGCGCCTTCTTCTTCGATTTTGCCTTGGTGCAAAAACACGACATGGGACGACATATCCCGCGCCATGTTCATATCGTGGGTCACGATCAGCATGGTCCGCCCTTCGGCGGCCAGATCGCGGATCACCTTGATGACTTCCTGTTCAAGCTCCGGGTCGAGCGCCGATGTGGGTTCGTCGAACAAAAGCGCCTTTGGTTCCATCGCCAAGGCCCGCGCAATGGCTGCGCGCTGTTGTTGACCACCCGAAAGCTGAGACGGGTAGACATCGCATTTGTCGCCAATACCGACACGGTCAAGCAGAGACCGCGCGCGATCCTCAACCTCTTCCTTCTCTTGGCCCAGGACGGTCACCGGAGCCTCCATCACATTCTGCAAAATGGTCAGGTGGGCCCACAGGTTAAATTGCTGGAACACCATCGACAGGTTGGTGCGTACCCGCAGGATTTGCTTTCTGTCTCCCGGACGCCGGGTGAGACCTTGGCCCCGCCAACGGATCGGCTCGCCTTCGAACAGAATATCTCCGGCCTGGCTGTCTTCCAACAGGTTGGCGCACCGCAGAAGCGTGGACTTGCCTGACCCCGACGACCCGATGAGCGACACCACATCGCCGCGTTCGGCGGTCAGTGATACGCCCTTGAGAACCTCCAAATCGCCGTATGCCTTGTGCAGGTCACGGATTTCGATCACGGGCGAGGATGAAGCCATGGGCACGCACTCTAGTCTGGTCAATCAAATTATTAACGTCCCCGATTGGCCCAGAGTGCAAGGGCGGTCGTTGGGTCATGGGTATGATTTTAAGGCAAATGCCCTAAAAACTTGCGTTTTACGGCGTTGCGTTCCGCGAGGTCGCGTCTTGGCGACGGCCCAGCACAGTTTCGCATGAGAAATTGAGACCATTCGAGGTCTCTAGGATGGTCACTTGCCAGCACTGACTCGTTGCCGCGCGAGGTTACTGTCGCGGTCATTCACCCCTAGGAAATTCGCCACCATCCGCAACAATGCGTCTTCTTCCTCGTCGCGGATGCCATCGGCTAGGACAACGTCCCACAAGGCTTCGATCACGCCCACGCGGTCCTCATAGGCAACGGCATCCTTGATGGCCCGCGTGAAGCGGACCGTGTCCGGTGCCTCGGCTTCCAATGTCTCACCGTCCTTGCGGAGAGCGGTGGCTTCAAAAGGACCAATACCGTGCCGACTGGCCAACACTCGGTCGATGCGTGCAACTTCTTCGCTGACATAGTCGCCGTCGGCCTTGGCCACGCGGACCAACAGGGCAGCGAGCGCAACACGCGCATCGGGTTCCGGCAATGGCGCGGGTTCCGGCGCCATGAGGGATTTCAAAAGATCACCAAACATAGCAGTTACCTAGGCGGTTCGCGGTGCAGTTGAAAGGGCTAAGCGGTGCCGTTTGCCGCCCGTCGCACCATTCGCTTCAATTGCGAAGGCGTCAGCGCGCCCACAGCAAGCGTCCGTCCCACCAAGGTTGCAGGTGTCCCCGGTACGGCGAACAATGCAGCGAGACTGCGGCTGGTTTCAAGCTGCTGCGTCACCCTGGGACTGTCCATGTCTCTCACCAATTGATCGGCGTTGAGGCTTAAGTCACGCGCCATTTCGCGAATATATCCAATGGACGGTCGAAACTGGCTCTGCATCAGACGGTCGTGCATGGTCAAGTGTGCGCCTTGGGCATCCGCCGCCAGCGCTGCTCTTGCTGCCAATAGTGAACTTGGCCCCAAGAGCGGTAATTCATGCCAGCGGACTGTGATGTCCTGCGATCTGTTTTCCAGCCATTTCACCAAAGTCGCGCTTTGTACTCGGCAGTTTGGGCAATTCACATCGGTGAACACCGCCAGCGGCACAGACCCCGTTGGCACCGACCCAAACAAGGCAGGCCTCGGATCGCCTTGATAAGCTTTCACTGCAGATGGCCCACCAACGCCCACAAGCGCCACGTTCCCGGCACTCAAGGCACCGGTTTGCATACGATAAAAACCCGGCACATCCGGGATCGGTACGGCGTCGGGCAAAGGTTCCAACTGTTCAATAACCGCCGGAACACCAGCCGCAATGGCAACCCCGCCAGAAAGTAACATGATCCCACGACGGGTGAGCGGCATGTGGCCGAACCTCTTTGATCGATTGTCATTAACACTTGTCGCAACGGCAGACGTTTTCTAGCATCACCCCATCACATTTGTTCAAGGGGAGACATTATGGAAATTCTTCAAGGTGCTTTGGCATTTTCTGTGGTGATGATTATTCTCGCCACAGTGGCGACGGGACTGACAGAGGCGTGGTTGCGCATGCGGCGCCGTCGACAAGTTTATTTGGCCCAAGCCTTAGCGCAGATGCTCCTGGCCGAAAAAGCCGCTAAGACCTTTCCAAAGGAAGTGACGCAAGGAGAGTTCTGGTGTGAACGTGTTGTGGACAAACTCACGTTCTCGCCGGTGCACGGCAAACTAGAAGACCTCTTGGCCCCGAAGCTCTCGTTGCGAGAAAACCTCCGCCAGATTATTTCCGACCATGTATCGTCACTGTTTGCGACAACGCACTATGCCGTTTTGGAAAAGGCGCGCAAAAACAAAACGGAAGAAGAAACCGAACAGGCCGAAGACGAAACGAAGTTAGATAGCGAGAACCTTTATCTCAGAAATATCTATCGCGTGGACGCGTTGAGCCCTGTTGGTTTCGCGGAGCGTGTGGCCAACCTCCCAAAACTGTCTGAAAATCTTGGCGATGATGAAGACAAGTGGACAGGTTTCGTTAAAAGCTATGCACGCTATCGCTTGCTCAGCCAGGAACGATTCCGCAAGTCAGCGCAGGCAACGGCCATCGTGGCCGGGTTTTTCATTGCGTTCGCCTACAACATCGACGCGGGCCGGATTTTCACCCATGTTATGACAGACACCAAGGCACAGGAAGCACTAATCGGTGCAGCCCCCGAAATCATTGCCAGCTACGAAGAAGCCCAGCGTGAATTGGCGACTGCCAGTGGCGAGCAAGCTCAAGAAATTCAGGATGAGTTGGACGATCTGCGTGGATTCTTGCAGGATAACTTGGCCTCGTTGGAAGAAACTGCGAACCTGCCTGTTGGCCTTGCCTACTATCCCCACTGCACGTTTTTCAGTTCTTCAGAAGGCGAAAGTGACGGAGATACCTCGTCTAACGACGATGCAGCAGATGGGTCGAGCGAAGGTGACTCGGGTGAAAGTAACCAGGGTAGCGCGTCTGAGGGCGAGAGCGCCGCAATGGACTCAATGTGCATCGCAAGCGAAGCCGAACGCGGCGGAATTGATGATCTCGTGTTGTGGGCAATCAACGCAACAATTGCTGGCTTTCTCATCGGCTTGGGCGGTCCATTCTGGTACCGGGTTTTCAGCAGCCTTTCTCAACTGACACAGTTGCTCAAATCCTTCGGTGGCGGTGCTAGCTCCCCTGAAACACAGTCCGCAGCCGCCGCCACCGGACCCGGTGCGCGCCAATCAGAACCCACTCTTGACGAACAAATCAAGAGTGCCGTTAAGGCCGCAATCGTGATTGTGAAAGCGCGTAGTGGACCGACCGAAGACGAAGGTTCCGAAGCGCCGACAGAAACCCCCGATCCGAATGGGGAGGAAGCGCCAGCCAGTTGATCAACCACTAAGGGGGCCGTTGCAGCGCGGTCCCTTCAAACCCCAAGGCGGTGCAATCTCCGAAACGCTTCCAAAGTCCGCGGACCTTGGCCCCAGAGAAAAGACCGGGAAAAGAACCACAAAGGATTAAGGTGCTTAAACCAACCGTGAAACATCCTTGGCTGCGCGCACGAAGTCGGCGAACAGGGGGTGCGGCTCGAAGGGTTTTGATTTCAGTTCCGGGTGGAACTGCACCCCGATGAACCAGGGGTGATCCTTCACCTCAACGATTTCTGGCAGGCGACCGTCTGGAGACACACCTGAGAACATCAGCCCCTGTTCTTCCAATTGGGGTCGGTAGCTCATGTCCACCTCATAGCGGTGACGGTGGCGTTCTTCGATGATGGTGTCGCCGTAGACCTCTGCGACGCGGCTGCCTTCGCTCAGGTGGGCGGTGTAGGCCCCCAGGCGCATGGAACCGCCTTTGTCGTCCTGTTTGGACCGCGACACCACATGGTTGCCCTGCACCCATTCTTTAAGGTGATACACCACAGGGATGCAGCGGTCGCGACCGGCTTCGTCGTCGAACTCCTCCGAACCGGCGTTCTGCATGTCTGCAAGATGCCTGGCGGCCTCGATCACGGCCATTTGCATCCCAAGGCAAATCCCGAGGTAGGGGACTTTACGCGTGCGTGCGAATTCCGCCGCCTTGATCTTGCCCTCGGTGCCGCGCTCGCCAAAGCCGCCTGGTACCAGAATGCCATGATAGCCCTGCAAATGGGCGGCGGCGTCGTCCCGTTCGAACACCTCTGCATCGAGCCATTCAGTTTTGACATGCACGCGATTGGCCATACCGCCGTGGGTCAAAGCTTCGCCCACCGACTTATAGGCGTCCTCCAACTGGGTGTATTTGCCTACGATCGCGATGCGCACCTCGCCTTCTGCATTGTGCACCCGGTCGGACACGTCTTGCCACTTGTCTAGAACAGGGCGAGGGGCAGGGGAAATCTGGAAAGCGTCCAACACCGCTTGATCCAACCCTTCCTTATGATACGCCAGCGGCGCGTCGTAAATCGACTTCAGGTCTTGTGCAGCAATCACACTGTCCGGGCGGACATTGCAGAACAACGCCAGTTTTTCACGTTCTTTCTTGGGTATCGGTCCCTCGGACCGGCACACCAAAACGTCTGGGGCGATGCCGATAGCGCGCAGTTCCTTGACGCTGTGCTGGGTCGGTTTGGTTTTCAATTCACCGCTTGCGGCGATGTAGGGCAGCAACGTCAGATGCATGAAAATGCACTGGCCCCGTTTCTTGTCCTGGGCGAACTGGCGGATGGCTTCGAAAAACGGCAGCCCCTCGATGTCACCCACAGTGCCGCCAATTTCACAGAGCATGAAATCCACGTCGCCTTCGCCGATGGAAAGGAACCGTTTAATCTCATCGGTCACGTGCGGGATCACTTGGATGGTTTTGCCAAAATAATCGCCACGGCGTTCTTTTTCCAAAACGGTGGAATAAATCCGGCCTGACGACACCGAGTCGGTCTGTCGGGCCGAAACGCCG
>JBCDFD010000219.1:0-5505 GCA_039178645.1 Pseudomonadota bacterium
GAGTGGGAAATGGATATTACTGGCACAAATGGAAACGATACTCTTATCGGCACCGGTGCTGTTGATGAAATTCGTGGGCTTGCGGGTAACGACAGCCTCACAGGGTTGGGCGGTGCTGATGAGCTTTATGGCAACCAAGGCAACGACACGCTTGATGGCGGCGCGGGCAACGATGAACTGAAAGGCGGCAGCGGGGCCGACACCTACATCTACGGTGAAGGCCAGGACACCATCGACGGATTTTACAATGCAGACAAACTCGTTCTGTCAGCATCCTTGGGTGTGACGAGCTTCTCTGAGTTGATCGCTTTGGCCACACCGGTGGAAAATGGCGACAGCACACTTTTCACCTTTGGGTCTGGCAACACGCTCTTGATCGAAGATCGGAGCCTCGGTGAATTGTCATCCGGTCAATTTGAATTCGAGGCGGCTGCGCCTCCCCCACCGCCCCCGCCCTCAGCGCCGGGTGGCGGTACGTCTGGTAAGGACACTTTGCTTGGGACCAATGGCCGGGACGAAATTGACGGTCTTGACGGAAACGATCTCATCCGCGGTTTGAATGGCCGCGACACGCTGGATGGTGGCGGCGGAAATGACCGCCTGTACGGGCAAAATGGCCGAGACGAACTGGACGGCGGCGGCGGGAATGATCGGCTCTATGGTGGCAAGGGCAATGACGATCTCGACGGTGGCAACGGCGCTGACAAGCTTAGAGGCGGTGACGGCAACGATGACCTGAGCGGCGATAACGGGTCCGATAACCTGGACGGTGGTCGCGGCGACGACACGTTGGAAGGTGGGCGCGGTGTGGACACCTTCATCTTCGGCGAAGGCAACGACGTGATCGAGGATTTCACCGATGGCGAAGTGATCCAGTTGAAGTCGAATTTAGGCGTTTCGACCGTGGGCGAGGTGTTGGCCTTGGCAACGACCGTGGGCGGTGGCGATGACGTGCTCATCACGTTCGATGCCAACACATCCCTGCTTTTGGAGGACGTCGCGCTAAGGTCGTTGGATTCAGGGGACTTCGTGTTCCTCTGACGTTTCTCTCGACGGCCGCGCGCGTCACGGACGCGGCCTCGATTGACCCTGTGTCGCCTTGAGGCTTCCAGTTTCAACGATGTCGTAGGACTGCGAAACACGCGACACTATTGATGGCGCAACTTGAAGCGCGAGCGGCATGAGTTTGGCGTGACCAGGCTCAGGCTTGCTTTGGTTTGGATTGCATCAGAGGCAGGAAGGCCGCCATTTCTGGCCCTCGGGCGCGACCCGTCAGAGCCTTGCGCAACGGCATAAACAGCCCTTTGCCCTTGCGCCCTGTGGCGGCTTTCACCTCGCCGGTCCAGTTTCCCCAGGTGCTGTCATCAAAGGGCAGGTCTGGGAGCATGCCCAAGGCGGTCGCCACAAACTCCGTATCCTCAGGGTCCACCATTGGATCGGCACCATCCTTGAGGATCGTCCACCACGGTGCAATGTCGGCACGGGTTTCCACGTTTTCGCGGATCACTGACCAGAAGGGTTCGGCCAGGTCACTGGGCACGCCCGCCGCCTCCACTTCGGTCGACACAGCCGCCAAGGGAAGTTCTGCCAAATGGCGCGCGGTGAGTGGCCCCAAGTCAGCTTCATCAAATTTGGTGGGCGCGGAGCCGAAGGTCGCGATGTCGAACCCGTCGATGATTTCCTCCACTGAACCACGCAGTTCCACCGGCTGCGACGACCCAAGCCGCGCCATGAGACTCAGGATTGCCATAGGTTCAATGCCGTTGGCACGCAGATCACGCAGCGCCAGAGTTCCTAACCGTTTGGACAGCGCCTCACCCTGTGGGCCGGTGAGCAGCGAATGGTGCGCGAATGTGGGGACTGTGCCGCCCAACGCCTCGATCATTTGGATTTGGGTCGCCGTGTTGGTCACATGGTCCGACCCGCGCACCACATTGGTGATGCCAAACTCCATGTCATCGACCACCGACGCCAAAGTATACAGGAACTGCCCGTCAGCGCGGATGAGCACCGGATCAGACACGCTGGAGGCATCAATGGACAGGTCCCCCAGGATGCCGTCGGTCCAGTTGATCCGATCATGGTTGAGCTTGAACCGCCAAACGCCATCGCCGCGTTCGGCGCGGAGCTTTGCCTTTTCGTCGTCCGACAAAGCCAACGCCGCCCGATCATAGACTGGTGGCTTGCCCATATTGAGGAGCTTCTTGCGCTTGAGGTCCAATTCGGTGGGTGTCTCAAAGGCCTCATAAAACCGGCCCATATCGCGCAATTGGTCTGCCGCCGCTTCGTACCGGTCCAGGCGCGCGGACTGCCGTTCGATCCGGTCCCACGTGAGCCCCAGCCATTCCAGGTCTTCCTTGATGGCGTCGACATAGGATTCCTTCGACCGCTCTGGGTCGGTGTCGTCGATGCGCAGGATAAACGTACCACCGGATTGCCGCGCGATGAGGAAATTC
The DNA here is from genome assembly GCA_039178645.1 of Pseudomonadota bacterium. Classification (GTDB taxonomy): domain Bacteria; phylum Pseudomonadota; class Alphaproteobacteria; order Rhodobacterales; family Rhodobacteraceae; genus Mangrovicoccus. The sequence continues at coordinate 2,457 of JBCDFD010000219.1, forward strand.
ATCAGCGCCGCGCGCAGGTTGCCAATGTGAAGATACCCCGTGGGGGATGGGGCAAAGCGGGTGGTGGTCATGGGAAATCTCCTGTCGCCGCGCCCTTATGCACATCGGTCGGGGCCTGTCCAGGAAGGCGCGCTGAAGGGACGTGATTTATCCGGTGGCGTCCGCTGGGGTCACCTTGGATGCACGGGCCAGCTTTTCCCTAAATCAGCCAAGCCCGCTCGTATTAGATCGCCTAAGGCCGTCTCGTCTAGCTTTGTAAGGCGCGGCAGGTAGAGACACGATTTGCCCGCCTTAACCTTGCCGACGCGGTCCAGGATATCGCTGAAATCGCTGTACCCGGGCATGATGTAAAGCACCATTTGCGCTTTGCGGGGGGCAAAACCGGTGGCCAGAAATGTGCCGGAATTTCCGCTTTTGTAGGTGTAGTCGTAACGGCCATACCCCACGATGCTGTCCCCCCACAGGACCGGCTCAAACCCTGTGACATCCCGGAAAATCTCGTCCAGTCGCAGGGCGTCATCGCGGCGCACGGCTGGTTCGACCGATTGCAGGTAGGTGGAAACATCCACGTCCGTTGGCAGTGTTTTCATCGCTCGTCCAAGGTTAGGTTGCCTCGCCAGACTATGCCGCCTGGCGCGCGTCGCTAAGCGTTTCCGGCTGTGATCCTTTTGCTGGGAGGGGCATAAGCAATCCATGGACGACAAGTTAAACGGTTTCGCGCCCAGCCTAGACGCGCTTTATGCCATCGCCGCGCAAACGCTGGCCACTGTGCCAGACCCGTTCCGGGCCGGTGCTGCACAGGTGGTGTTGCGGGTGGAGGACTTTGCCCCCGACGAGATGTGGCAGGGGATGGGGCTCGACGACCCGTTCGAATTGACCGGTCTGTATGACGGTATTCCACTGACCGAAAAATCGGTGATGGATCAGCCCGAAGGTCCCGACACCATATGGCTCTTTCGCCGGCCCATCTTGGACGAATGGTGCGGGCGTAGCGATGTCACGCTCACTGACCTTGTGGCCCATGTCACGGTCCATGAATTGGCCCACCATTTTGGTTGGAGCGATGAGGACATCGCGAAAATCGACCGGTGGTGGGAATGAGCGCGCCATAAATCGAAGCTACCCATTTGCTCAAAGAATTGAGTGGCGGATTGCCGGTTTTTCCCCGTCCTCCCATCGGTCCGACAGCTGTCATCGGGCCGTTTTGAAACTGACAAAAATTTGTCAGAAATGCGTCCTACTGGTGTCACGTGGGGCATGCAGACGCCCCCCCAGCAACAATAGTTAGCCAGGGAGATCTCACGTGGATCGCAAAGATATCATTCACAGCGAAGAATACGGGAACAAGGCGGAGGCGTTTGAGGCCTACGATGACATTCCCACCAACCCCAATCTTGGAAACACCATCGGTGACGTGATCAACCGTCGCTATGGCCGCCGCGATATGCTGCGCGGTGCTTTGGGCGTGGCCGCGACGACTGCGCTGTTCGGGACATCCGCGTTGGTGGCACCTAAAAAAGCGCAAGCCTCCGTCGGCGACGACAGCCGCTATGTGTTCGACGAACTCACATGGGGCAACGACGAACGCCACCACATCGCAGACGGCTACAACGCCGACATCCTGGTGCGCTGGGGCGATCCAATCACCGCAGACGCGCCTGCGTTTGACGTGATGAACCAGTCCGCAGCGGCCCAGGAAAAGCAGTTTGGCTATAATAACGACTACGTTGGTTTTGCCGAGATCGCGCCTGGTCGCGGTATGCTGTGCGTGAACCACGAATACACCAATGAAGAGGTCATGTTCCCTGGCCTCGGTCGCCAGGACCGCGCCGGTTTCGAGAAAATGACCAAGGACCTGGTGGATATAGAAATGGCGGCCCACGGTGGGTCGGTGTTCGAAATCCAAAAGGGCTCCGACGGCAAGTGGGCAATCAACCGCGATAACCCAGCCAACCGCCGCATCACCGCCAACACGCCGATGAAAATCGACGGTCCCGCGGCGGGCAGCGACCGGATGAAGACATCCTATGACGACACTGGCGAAATAGTTCTGGGCACCATCAACAACTGCGCCGGTGGCATGACGCCCTGGGGCACGTACTTGATGGCCGAGGAAAACTTCCACGGTTATTTCTGGTCCGACGTCTTGGACGCAGAAGGCAAAGTGGACGTGTCTGCACAGCCCGAAGCTGACAAGATGAAACGCTATGGCGTTCCTGGCCGCTGGTATGCCTGGGGTCAGTATCACGACCGGTTCAACATCGACAAAGAGCCTAATGAGGTGAACCGGTTCGGCTATGTGGTCGAAGTGGACCCGATGAACCCCGACGCGATGCCCATCAAGCACACTGCTCTGGGCCGGTTCCGTCACGAAGGGGCAGAGACCATCATCGCATCCGATGGGAAACTGGTGATCTACTCTGGCGACGACAACCGGTTTGACTACCAGTACAAGTGGGTGTCCGCCGAGGCGGTGACCAAAGAAAACGCCGTGTTCGGCTCTTCGCTCCTGTCCGACGGCACGCTCTACGTGGCGCGCTTCAATGACGATGGCACCATCGACTGGCTGCCGCTCGTGCACGGCGAAGGCCCGCTGACCGCCGAGAATGGTTTCAACAGCCAAGCGGACGTGGTCATCGACACCCGCCTCGCATCGGACCTTTTGGGCGCAACCCCAATGGACCGTCCAGAGGACGCGCAGCCACGCGGCGACGGCACAGCCTACATCATGCTGACCAACAACAGCCGCCGCAAACTGGACCAAGTGGACGCGGCCAACCCCCGTCCAGAGTCAAACTTCGGTCACATCATCGAGATCAAGGAAGAGGGCGGGAATCACTCTGCCACCACCGGAACATGGTCGATCCTGGTGCTCTGCGGCGATCCGAAGGTCGAAGAAGTGGGCGCCATGTGGAACCCAGAAACTTCGGACAATGGATGGTTCAGTTCGCCTGACAACTGCGCCATCGACGCCTCTGGCCGTCTTTGGATATCCACCGACCAAGGGTCGGGCTGGGGCCGCACAGGCAAATCCGACGGTCTCTATTCC
>JBCDFD010000220.1:0-5468 GCA_039178645.1 Pseudomonadota bacterium
GACCGCACACGAGGGTATGAAATCAGGCAGCGGCAATCGAGGTAGACCGGTGACCGCTTGCCCGAGGCCAGCGTGAACGGGTCCTCAGGCCGAAAGTTCACGGCACCGGTTTCAATCAGCATCCGCGCGGTCAGCCGCGCCATTTCTTCGTCGGTGGGGAAAGATGTGGGCAGGGTCATGGTCATACCTCCACGTGCCAATGGAGAGGGAAGCCGGGGTCGAAGACTACAACGGGCCCGTCTTCGGTGTCGATCCAGTCGGGGTAGTCCACCGGCTCGGCGGATTTGCGTAGGGTGATGGTGGTTTCATTCGGGGGCAGGCGGTAGAACTTCGGCCCGTGGATGGAGGCGAAGCCTTCCAGCTTGTCGAGCGCCCCTGCTTTTTCGAACACTTCCGCCAGACACGACATGGTGTTGGGCGCGGTGAAGATGCCCGCACAGCCGCAGGATTGTTCTTTGTTCGCAACCGTGTGTGGGGCTGAGTCGGTGCCCAGGAAAAACCGAGGGTCGCCGGAGGTCGCGGCCTCCACCAGCCTGTCGCGATGGGTTCGCCTCTTGGCCACCGGCAAGCAGTAGTAATGCGGTTTGATCCCGCCCACCAGGATGTGGTTGCGGTCGATGATCAGGTGATGCGTCGTGATGGTCGCGCCGAGATTGCCGGTGGAGGCCTTCACATAATCCACGGCGTTGCCGGTAGTGATGTGTTCCATGACCACGCGCAAATCGGGGATATCACGGCGCAATGGGTCGAGCACCTTGTCTATAAACACCGCCTCACGGTCAAAGATGTCGATGTCCGGGTCGGTGACCTCGCCATGGACACACAGGGGCAAGCCCACTTGCGCCATGGTTTCCAGGACGCGCCGGACCTTTGAAGTATCTCGCACCCCTGAGGCCGAATTGGTGGTTGCCCCTGCCGGGTAGAGTTTCACCGCGGTGACCAACCCAATCTCGGCTGCGGCGCGGACATCGCGGGGTTCGGTGGTTTCGGTCAGATAGAGCGTCATCAACGGCTGGAATTTGGAGTTCAACGGCTTGGCCGCCATGATCCTGTCCCGGTAATCTGCGGCGTCGGCGGGTGACACAACCGGCGGCACCAAGTTCGGCATGATGATCGCGCGGCCAAAGTGGCGGGCGGTTTCTGGCAAAACGGCGCGGAGCATGGCCCCATCGCGCAGATGCAGGTGCCAATCGTCAGGTTGGCGGATGGTGAGCGTGTCGGTCATGTGTGTCCCATACCCGGCGCGATTGACGAGGACCAGGGGACGTCTTGGCTTGCCCCGCCGGTTCAGTCGGTTAGGCTGCGCCAAGGACTACAGGTGAGGCGATGCTGGATCAAACTCAGCCCATACGACGGCAGCGAGTGCAGGCTCGGGCGGCGGTTTCGTTTCGGACAGACGGCACGGTGACCCGCCTGGACAACCTCGCCCAGCAAGGGTCGGCCAAGGCGATGCTGCCGCGGTGCCACCGTCCTGATCCTGAGGTGGTGTTCTTGAACACAGCGGGCGGTCTGACTGGTGGCGACCAGATGAGCTTTGCTGTGGATTTGGCCGAAGGTTCCAAGGCCGTGGCCACGACCCAGACCGCGGAACGGGCCTATGCCAGTTTGCCGGAAACGGGTCCTGCCAAGATGTCTGTTCAGTTGAACCTAGCAGCGGGCGCACATTTGGATTGGTTGCCGCAGGAAACGATCCTGTTTGATCGATCAGCACTCCACCGTGAGACCCATGTCAACCTAAAGGGTGACGCCAGTTTGCTCTGGTGTGAAATGGTGGTATTGGGCCGGGCGGCCATGGGAGAAGTCGTGAAAACTCTGGACTTCCATGACCTTCGGCGCGTGACGCGGGATGGGCGGCCCATCCTGATCGAGCCCCTGCGACTGACCACAGAAACCCTTGAGGATCAGAGCAACCCTGCCGTGCTGGGGGGGGCGACCGCATTTGCCACCGTGGGATACTTCGGTTCCGACGCAGATCGACTGCTGTCAGACGCGTTGGCGCACGCCGACGGGTTTGCGGCTGGGCAAGCCTCCGCATCGGCTTGGGATAACAAGCTGGTTGTGCGGGCCAAAGCGGACAAAGCTTGGCCGTTGCGCCAATGGTTGCACCGATTGCTCACTGATTTACGCCGCGGACCACTGCCGCGGGTTTGGACACTCTGACGCCCATGAAGGACTTCGACCCATGAACCTGACCCCTCGCGAAAAAGACAAGCTGTTGGTGAGCCTCGCGGCTATGGTGGCGCGCAACCGGTTGGAACGGGGTGTGAAGCTGAATCACCCCGAGGCCATCGCGCTGATCACCGATTTCGTTGTCGAAGGCGCGCGCGACGGCAAAAGTGTCTCGGAACTGATGGAGACGGGTGCCCATGTGGTGCGGGCGGATCAATGTATGGATGGGATCGCTTCCATGATCCACGATGTTCAGGTCGAAGCGACCTTCCCGGATGGCACAAAATTGGTGACGGTCCATCATCCGATCAGGTAAGTACAATCACTGGCTGCCCATTTTTTGAGCAGTTCGAGCGGACCACGCCAGCCCGCTTGCCCTAAAGTGGAACGCTTGCCCCGCGTTCGCGGTAACACAACAACTTTCGGTCGAGTCGCGCGTAACTTGCGGCCCTCAAGTGCTATGTTTCGTTGAGTATCGCGGCCCGAACGGGCATGGATACCTCAGAAACGTACCAAAACGAACGTGGGAGGAGCAGCATGATTCCAGGCGAGGTTTTTACCGCAGACGGCGACATTGTGCTGAATGAAGGTGCAGCCCAGACGGAACTGGAGGTGTCCAACACGGGCGACCGCCCTGTTCAAGTTGGCAGCCACTATCATTTTGCGGAAACAAACTCGGCGCTGGCCTTTGATCGCGATGTGGCCAAGGGGCAACGGTTGGATATTGCTGCGGGAACTGCGGTTCGCTTTGAGCCCGGTCAAACACGGACGGTGCGTTTGGTGCCATATGGGGGTGCACGCAATGTGTACGGGTTTAATCAATCGGTGATGGGGAAGCTGGACCAATGATCAATCTTTGCGGTGGCAAAGCCACGAAAGGTCAGGAATGGGCTGGGTTGCCCAATGCGTATGTGACGCCGATTGATATGTGGCGTAGCGGTTTCGAGTTTTGGCTGCGGGCCACGGAAATGCAGTTGAACCTGTCGTTTAAGATGATGACCACCATGTCTGCTTGGGATGTGGGTCTTGCAGCGACACGGGTGTACACCGGCGGAACCGAAGGTGCATTGGCACCGCCACCGGCGGAACCGAAAACGGCACCTGAGCCGAAAGCGGCGGCCCCAGTCGTCAAACTGGCACCTGCCACCACAGCTAAGAAGCCCGCCGTCAAAGCAGCGCCAAAGCCGAAGGCAGAGTCTGCCGCTGCGGCACCGGCAAAGGCACCAGTCGCAAAGGCTGCGCCAAAACCGGCGGCGAAGCCGAAGCCAGCCGCAGCGGCCAAGGCCGCGCCCGCTGCGAAAACGGTGACAGCTCCGGTGGAGAAGGTCGAAGCCGCGCCCGCGCCAAAACCTGCGCCCAAACGCACAACGCGGGCGAAGACAACTCCTAAGGCCTTGGAGACTCCGGCTGCGGTGGTTGAGGAACCGGCGAAGCCCGCCAACAGCGCTAAGAAACCGGCGACTCGTGCACCGCGAGCCACCAAAGCACCAGCAGCGGAGGTGGCTGCCGCCCCGGCTGAGGCGAAACCGGCACCACGGCGGCGCACCAAAGCGGCAACAGCGACGCGGACGGCTGCCACCACCCGTTCAAAAACTGCTGCAAAAAAGGTCGATCCAGCTGAATAAACCCAGCTTGAATCACTTGACTCGTTAGGGTCTGTCTGAGGCGTGTCATCTTTGGCACGCCTCAATTCTGTAAGGCGGGTGCGACAATCCGGCAACCGCAATTGAGTAAGTATATTTGCCATATTGGGTCAAACGGCGAGGGTCATGTCAGACCGGCCGGAAGGAGTAACTATGGCAAAATCGAACGTCGCCGAGGCCAACAGCCTCCCCACTGATATACTGGGTTTGGGTTTCGAACTTTGGCACTTGGGGGCGGAGACCCAGGCGGTGATCGCCATGCGTGTGATGGGCATGGGTGGCCTATGGCGGGTCGATCCATTGGAAAACAGCCGCATGGTGTTTGAAAAGCCCGTGAGTTTTGCAGCGGCAACCACGGCAGCGGTGACGGCCGCCAGTTTGGGGAAGCGCCCCGATCAGGTCATGTCGGCGGCCACCGAAACGCTGCGCGAAAAGACTCATTCCAATGCTCAGCGTTTGGGTAAAGCGGGTGCACGCACTCTGCTTGGCTGATCCCGGATCAGGCGAACACATGTGATCCAAAGGGCGCCGGCTGCGCCCGCGATTATCTTTTCCCCACGTGACGGCGTGTGCCGTCCCGCGGGTCCCGCCGTCTGGCCTCACCGGTGCCGCAGGTTTGTGTCTATCGGGTTTGGCGGAAGCTTTTGCACGTGACCATAATTTGAAGAGTTTGGACACTGGAGGGTTGCAGTGCCGCTTTGGCTCATGTCTGGTTAAGGAAATACCTGACAGTTCCGGAGCCCTCCATGCCCGCCACCATTTCTCGCGCCGCCTATGCCGACATGTACGGACCCACCACTGGGGATAAAGTCCGGCTGGCTGACACCGAGTTGGTCATAGAGGTGGAACAGGACCTCACAACCTACGGTGAGGAGGTCAAGTTTGGCGGCGGCAAGGTCATTCGCGATGGCATGGGACAATCGCAAGTGACCCGTGCGCTTGGTGCGGTCGATACTGTGATCACCAACGCGCTGATCCTTGACGTCACCGGGATATTCAAAGCCGACGTTGGGTTGCGAGATGGCCGGATTGTAGCGGTCGGTAAGGCGGGGAACCCGGACACTCAGCCTGGGGTGGACATTGTCATAGGCCCGGGCACGGAAGCCATCGCGGGCGAGGGCAAAATCCTAACCGCTGGCGGGTTTGATAGCCATATTCACTACATCTGCCCTCAACAGATCGATGACGCCTTGCATTCCGGTCTCACCACCATGTTGGGGGGCGGCACAGGGCCAGCCCATGGCACCTTGGCAACCACCTGTACGCCCGGGCCTTGGCACATCGGGCGCATGCTTCAGTCGGCGGATGCGTTCCCCATGAACTTGGCCTTTGCGGGCAAAGGCAATGCGTCGCTTCCTGCGGCACTGGAAGAGCAAATCTTGGGCGGCGCCTGCGCGTTGAAGCTGCATGAAGACTGGGGCACCACGCCCGGTGCTATCGACTGTTGTCTATCAGTTGCAGATGCGATGGATGTGCAGGTGATGATCCACACCGACACGCTCAACGAAAGCGGTTTTGTGGAAAACACCATCGCCGCCATGAAGGGCCGCACGATCCACGCGTTCCATACCGAGGGGGCAGGGGGCGGCCACGCGCCCGACATCATCAAGGTGTGCGGCGAAGAGCATGTGTTGCCGTCGTCCACCACCCCTACGC
>JBCDFD010000221.1:0-5428 GCA_039178645.1 Pseudomonadota bacterium
AATGAGGGTGTTACATGCGCACAGGTTTGACGGTCACTGCTTTCTTGCTCAGCACAGTCGCCACATCAGCCGCCACGTTCGACAGCGGTGCGGTGGTGGTTTTGGACAGCCTGTTGACAGACAGCGCAGGCACCCCCGTTCCTGTCGAGGTCACCAATGGCACCGACCTGATCATCACGGCGGGCGGGGCTGTGACCCCAGTTGAACGCAGTACGGCGGTGCGGATAGAAGACACCTCAACGCTGACTGTGGAAGACGGCGCGGTGATCACATCGGCACCTTCCATGCAAGAGCGGCAGTCCGCAGGGTCCGGTGCGGTGGTCACCGATCAGGCCAAGGTCACCATCACCGGAGGCGCCATCACCGGCGGCGCAGGATTGGTCGGAGACCGTTTCGATGAAGGGGGCAACGGTCTGTCCCTGCTCGACGAAGCCGATTTTATCATGTCTGGGGGTACGATCACCGGCGGCGAAAGCTTTGGACGGTTTGGCGACGCGGGCCATGGGGTGCGTTTCGAATTGGAAGACCATTCAGACATAGGTGTATTCCTCTTGTCTGGCGGAACCATCACAGGTGGCGCAGCCGAGGATGACCCGGGCGATGGTATCAGGGGGGACCTCAGCGATGGGCGGGACATCGAAGTGCGCTTCACCGGCGGCACCGTGGTTGGCGGCGCCAGTGCAACTGATTTCGGCGGCTCGGGCGCAAACTTCCAAAATGGCGACAACATGGTTTTCTCCGGCACCGATTTCTTCGGGGGCGCAAGCAACGGAGATGGCGGTGGACATGGCTTAGAACTGGACCAAACCGAGACCACAATCACCGGAGGGTCGTTCATTGGCGGCAAAGGCCAGGAAGACGGTGGTGACGGCCTACACAGTGAAGCGGCCGAGGTCACGATCACCGGTGGTGTATTCATGGGTGGCGAAAGTGAAAGAGAAGTCGGCGGCAGAGCGATCTTCTTCGAAGAGGTGGGGGCGTTAGGAAACATCAGCGGCGGCACCTTCACCGGCGGCAAAGGCGGCGATGGAGCCGGCGCAGCCATACGTGTCGAAGACAACGCCGGGGTTCTGATAACCGGCGGAACATTCACTGGCGGCGAAGGCGGCGCTGCCGCACTGGAAGTGTTCGACAGCGTCTTCAGCAATTTGGTGTTCGTGTCCGGCGGCACGTTCATCGGTTCGGTGGATGCCGAAGGCGACCAAAGAGAGGCCGTTTGGGTCAAGGACCGATCAAAGATGGAAATTAGCGGCGGCAGCTTCAACGCAACGGCCAGCGCGTTGTCGACATTGTCCATTTCGGCGGACACAGCTGGCACCACACCCTCCATCATAATGGAGGACGAGAGCGTATTGGACCTGCGCGGTGGCACCTTTGGCGGGCATTTTGAGCTGTCGGATAGTGCGCAACTGAATGTGTATGGACAAAAGTTGAGCTTCAACAACGGTCTACTGACCGGTGTGCTACAAGATCAAACAAGCATTTCCGTCCACGTCACCGTCAGTGAAAACGCTTCAGTGAACTTGATCCCAGCACCTGTTCCATTGCCCGCGAGTCTACCTCTGTTGGTGGCCGGGATCGGCGCGGTGACTTTGATGCGTCGTCGGAACAGCCCGGCGGCGCACACCGCCGCTGCCTGATGTGGCACAGGGCTTAGCGCTGCCCTTCTAGCTCAACCGCCGCTTGCTCAAACCAAGCCAGAGTCTGGGCGAGGTGCGCTTCGCCCCATCGTTCGACAAATCGCTGGGTGTGAAAATCCGCGGCGTTGTTAAGGGCAATAATACGCTCATCCACGTAGCCACGCGTCAATGGGATGCCGCAAGATACGGTGATGCAGTGTTTCCATTCGTCGTAGGTGGTGGGCACGAAAGACATGTTGGCCTCCTTCGTCAGGTGAACGGTCGTAGACGCTGGCGGAGGCTCGCTTTGAGTTATGTCCAAAACTACTAGACGTGCAGGCGATCTGGCAAGTGTAGGTCAATTGCAGATAGGGGCGCCTTCCCAGGCGGCTTGTACACTTTGAACCTCGTGTCCAAAAGGGTTTGTACGTTCATACCGCCTAACAGCGCGGCGGAGGCGCTCACATATCGGGCATCCGCGTGACCTAATCAGCGGCCCCTCTCTCACCGCGTTAAAAATTTGTTAACGCTTTGCGTTAAGCCAGAGATACACCGATAGCGGAGACAGGTTTTTAGAAATCTAACCTCGACACCGGAGACCTAGACTATGAAACTCAAACGGATTCTCGCGGCGTTGGCAATCACCGCAGTTTCTTCCGCTGTGCAGGCGGCAACGCTCACGTTGGAGTACACTGCCACAAGCACCTTTCGTACCACTGAATCGTTCTTTGGAAGCCGGATCTATAACGATGGAATTATTCTCGACGGTCCCTTTGTCTTTGATGCAGGCGTCGCCTCCTTCGACACGATCCGCTTCCGGTTCTCCGCCGGTGTTGGAAAACAGTTCCGCTTGCGTTTGCCGGAAGGCATTGATGGGCAGGACTTCGTCGTCAACGCGAACGGGTTTCGCCTCGGGTTTGAGACGACGTTATTCTACACGGACGGGACGGGAGGCGGCTTACTAAGTGATCAACCCGGCGATGCTCAGATCAGTTTTGACGGGTTGAAAGGGGACTTCCCAATCGCCAGCACGAACGAAACGCGCGTTGAAGAAAATACCCAAGGCGCCGTCCGGCAGATCGGGCTGGGGCTAGAAAGCTTCGCCTATACCGGCACCGTCACCTTCCAATCCATGACTGTGGATTACGTTGCGACTGCGCCAGTGACGTTTGACTTTGCCAATCCGCTGTCCCTGCAGTTTGGACGGTTTCAAACCTCCGCCATACTTCGCGGAGGTAGCCCCGCGCCGCGCAATATGTTGACCGTCCAGCCAGTCCCGTTGCCTGCGGGGGCGTGGTTGCTTTTGGGCGGTGTGGGCGCGCTTGCCGTCGCCCGCACAGACCGCGCTTTGAAACAGTGTGGCGTTTTTCTGCGCAAAGGCGCAAAGTGGAAACAAAACTGCTTGCTCGAAGGCAATGATTTGTTAACCCCCTCGGAAAGCTGCGGCCACTCACCATATCACCCCGGCACGGTTCGAAAACTGGATAGAAATGAGATGAAACTGAAACTTCTTTACGCCGCCCTTGCGGCAGCGCTGCTGGGCCACGCAGCCAATGCAAGCACGCTGTCTGTCGAGTTCACCGCCTCGGGTGAAATGCGCACGGTCTCGAACGCGTTTGGGTCCTTCGAGAGCTACACGGACGCGATCACGTTCACCGGGCCAACGGAACTGAACCCTGGCGCGACCTCCTTCGACAGGCTCAGCTTTCGGTTTTATGCCGGGGACGGAAACGTCTTTCGCCTGCGCCGGCCAGATGGAGTTGATGGTGTTGATTATATAACTGACTTTGGGATTGGCATCCCCCTTGGCTTCTTGGCAGAGGCGGCGTTTGATGTTGGAGGCGGCGGTACCTTTTTCCCCCAGAGCGGGAATTTGCAGATCACCGTGGAAGGGCTGAACGGGAGCTTTCCCCTCGGCCAGTCATCGAGTACGGGCGTTTTTGAGAATGGGTCGAATGAAATGCGTAGGGCTGTGCTGGGTGCGCGAAGCAGCTCCTTCGATAATGACGGTATACGTTTTCGTGCCATAACACTCGACTATGTGGCCAATGCTCCCGTGACGTTTGATTTTGGCGGACCGGTCCCTCTGGACATGTTGGAGTTCCGAACTCGAGTGCTGATCAACCCAGACACCATGAGTGTCCCGCGCAATATGTTGACGGTCGTCGCCGCGGTCCCGTTGCCTGCGGGTGCGTGGCTGATGCTGGCGGGCTTGGGCGCGTTGGGCCTGGCGCGCAGCCGCGGCAGGTCTTGAGCCAGCGAACGGCGCCGCCGAGCGCGGCATGACTGTGGCCTCTGCCTCGAATAACCGAGCCCGGTTCGGTCAAGTCACAAGTGGAGCCATTGCTCGCATTCCAGCAAACCGAGGGTTTGGGGCTCAGCGCGGCCATTTTTTGCATCGCTGAGTCGTAAAGCGGACTAAATCAGGGCTTCGCTCATATCTGAAATTGACCGGAAGTGACCCCGAGTGCCCCCACGGGTCTATTCAGACCCTATGACCCCGATGATGACAATGTTGCCACGGTCTTGGGCCAAGGGTCATCGAAAGTGCCGCCGGATTTCCAATGGGCGATTTCGTCTTCGGTGCAGAAACATTCCCAAAGCGCGGCGACAAACACGTCCAACTCCGCTTCTTTGCCAATCACCGTGAGTTGGCACCGGCGGTCCCCGAAGTCGGGATGCTGACCAGCAAGCTTTTCCCGCATCCCGGCCCGTTCCCAGTCCGATAGGTTCAGGCTGTCGTCCTCCAGCGCGCTGACTTTCCAGTAGTTGAGGATTTCGAGCCCCACGTTCCCGCCGGTTTGGTTCCAAAGCAGCACCAAGTTGTCGCGCGATGGCAGCCAGAAGAACCCCTTGCTGCGGTAAATGCCGATGCCGAGATATTGGTTGTAGACATCCCAAAGCCGTTGGGGATGAAACGGGCGTGGGTCGCGGACCACACGACTACCGATCTCATAGGTCTCCGGCTGCGCGATGGGGGCGCTTGCGTGATCTGCCTCCCATTGGGTCAACTCCGCGCCCAGCGTTTCCACCAGTCCAAAATTGTATGGAGGCATCGACAGCACTTGGTCGAGCCGAAGGTTGCCCCATTGCATGGCCATGACATCGGCGTAGGGGTTGAGCGGATGCACAGCACCGGCGACGGTCTGGACAACCTCTGCCGATACCTTGTCGCTTTTGCTCAACACCAGGCGGCTGGCAAACATGATCTGTTCCGCCAGCAAATTCTCCACCCCGCGCCGCCCAGCTTGAAGGTTCGCGCTGGCCTGTGGATGGATCGCGCGCCCCAAATCGTGGTCCTGTGCCAACACCGCGGTGTCCACAACCGATAGGAACCCGCGCAACTCTAGCTGTGCCATGTCACGCAACGCGCAAAGCAACGGCCAAGGATGGGTGCTCCCTGAGGTTTCAATGAGCAAGTGCGTCACCTGCCCGTCGGCCAGCACGCCCCGAACCGCATGGGCGAACTGGTCCAGCCCATCATCGCTGCTGATGCTGCCCCCGGGGATGGACGTAAAATGCGGGCTCTTGCGAGAAATCACTTCTGTGGTGTCGAGCACTGACCCGTCCACGTCGAGACTGCTCATTTCATTGACCACCACGCCCAAGGTCACATCCGGCGCGTCGCGCGCCTGAACCAACAGGCTTTGCAGAAGCGTGATTTTCCCAGCACCAAGGAAGCCGTTCAGGATCGTGGTGGGAATGGGCATCAGTCGTTACCGCGTGCTACCGCGGAAGCTCAGTTTGGTGTCAACGGCGCGGTGAATGCTGGACGTGTCAGTGCTCGACACCACAGAAGTGATTTCTCG
>JBCDFD010000222.1:0-5422 GCA_039178645.1 Pseudomonadota bacterium
ATCAGCGGCAAGGCCCAAACGCTCGGCTGCCACGCCATGGCTAGGCACGCCATGGCCAGTCCAATGAGCACATAGGTGGCCAAGGTCCGCGCGCGGAACACGTCGGCCAATGCGCCCAAACGCAGCATCAGCAAAGCCGAAGCAAGGGTCCCGCCAGCATAAATCGCGCCCCATTCGCCGTGGCTCAAACCATGGGCCGCGCGCACGTCTTCGGAGAAAATCGCGATGAAAAACGTCTGTCCAAAGGCCGACGTGAAGGCCAACAGAGCCCCCGCCGCCAACCAGCGCGCATTCTCGCGAAAAAAACTGAACATGGGTGCCGTGCGGGTGTCCATGCGCCTCACAAACGCCGAGGGGACGACAGCCGCAAGTTGTCTATTCGCCCTCAGGCAACATTCCGCACAATTCGTAAACGAGGTCGAGCGCTTGGCGTGGCGTGAGCATGTCGGGGTGGGTGTCTGACAGCCGCGCCTCCACCAGGGACGGCTCCGCCGGGGCGGCTGGGGCAGCGGCGGCGGGACGGGCGGCGAACAAAGGCAGATCATCAATCACCGCATCGCGGGATGATCCTTCGCGTTCGCTTTTCTCCAAGGCTGTGAGCACTTCGCGCGCCCGTGCAATGACGCTGGCAGGTAGTCCTGCAAGCTTGGCCACTTGCACACCGTAGCTGGCTTGCGCCGCGCCGTCGCGGACCTCGTGCAGAAACACCACTTCCCCGCGCCATTCCTTCACCGCCACCGTGGCGTTGGCCACGCCGTCGAGCTTGTCGGCCAGAGCGGTCAGTTCATGGTAGTGCGTGGCAAAAAGTGCCCGACAGCGGTTCACGCCATGCAGATGCTCCAGGGTGGCCCACGCGATGGACAGACCATCGTAAGTCGCCGTGCCCCGCCCGATCTCATCCAGGATCACCAGCGCCCGCTCATCCGCTTGGTTCAGGATCGCAGCGGTTTCCACCATTTCGACCATGAAGGTGGACCGGCCGCGCGCCAGATCATCGGACGCCCCGACGCGGCTGAAAATCTGACTGACGAGGCCGATATGCGCCGCAGTGGCAGGCACGAAACTCCCGATCTGAGCCAGGAGCGCTATCAAGGCGTTCTGGCGCAGCCAGGTGGATTTGCCCGCCATATTGGGACCGGTGAGCAACCGGATGGCGGCGGCCTTGCCGTCAGCGCTGAGCCCGCAATCATTGGCCACAAACTGCCCGCCGGTCTTTTTCAGCGCCGCTTCCACGACCGGATGACGCCCGCCTTGGATGGCAAAGGCGCGGCTGTTGTCCACCGTGGGTTTGCACCAACTCTGCCCAGCGGCGAGATCAGCCAGACCTGCCGCGAGGTCCAACTGAGCCAAGGCACGAGCAGCCGTGGCTATCGCAGCGGCGTGGTCCAGGCACGCTTGGCGAAGGCTTTCGAACAGACGCGCCTCGATCCCCAGGGCTTCGCCACCGGCGTTGAGAATGCGGGACTCCAGTTCGCTCAACTCAGGCGTGGTGAAGCGCAACGCGTTGGCGGTGGTCTGGCGATGCTTGAACGCCGATGCCAAGGGCTCCGCCAACATCTTCTGCGCATGGGTGGCGGGGGTTTCGATGAAGTAGCCTAGCACGTTGTTGTGCTTCACCTTCAGCGCGCCAATGCCGGTCTGATCGGCGTACTTGCCTTGCAGGCTCGCGATCACACCACGGCCTTCGTCCCGCAGATGCCGGGCGGCGTCCAACGCCTCGTCGTGGCCGGGAGCAATGAAACCACCATCACGGGCGAGCATCGGCGGTTCAGCCACCAGCGCGGCGTCGAGCATATCTTGGACCTGCGCGTCGCTGTCCATGTCTCGGGCCAGCGCCTGGAGTGCCTCGGGCAAGTCACCTGTCAACGCTTGCGCCAGATCATTGGCCGCGCTCAACCCGTCGCGTATGGCCGCCAGGTCACGGGGCCCACCGCGGTCCAAGGACAACCGCGCAAGGGCACGGTCCGTGTCGGGCACTTGGCGCAACCGGTCGCGGAGGCGGTCACGCAGATCGGCCCGGTCCACCAGCACTGACACGGCGGCCAAACGACCATGGATGGTGGCAAGGTCCCGAGATGGTGTCGCCAGACGATGCGCCAACAACCGTCCCCCAGGGGCCGTCAAAGTCCGGTCGATAGTTGCCAAGAGCGACCCGTCACGCCCACCTGACAGAGCTTGGGTAAGTTCCAAGTTGCGCCGTGTTGCGGCATCAATCTGGACCGTCGCGCCCGGATCTTCTCGCCGAGGTGGGGCCAGACATGGCAGCTTGCCCTTCTGTGTCAGGTCCAGATAGGCGATGAGCGCGCCCATGGCCGAGACCTCGGAACGGGAAAAGCTGCCGAACGCATCGACACTGTCGACCCCGTAGGCTTTGGCGACACGGCCCTGGGCGGCCTGACTGTCAAAGCTCGCAGCGCCAAGGGGTGTGAGGGCCAGCCCCATTTCGTCCGCGAGGTCTTGTAAATCTGCTTCGGCGGTTTCGGGCACCAATAATTCCCGGGGCAACACCCGCGCGAGATTGGGGCCTATGGTCAGCCTGGGGCATGGCGCGACCGTCACGGAACCCGTGGAGATATCCGCCCAGGCCAGAGCGCCTTCGCCCCGCAATTCCACCCAGGCGGCCAAGTAGTTGTTGGTGCGGGCGTCCAGAAGGCTGTCTTCGGTCAATGTTCCGGCCGTGACCACGCGGGTCACGCCACGTTTGACCACTGATTTGTAGCCGCGCTTCTTCGCCTCCGCCGGGTCCTCAAGCTGTTCACAAATGGCCACACGGAACCCTTTGCGCGTGAGATCGTGTAGATAGCCCTCGGCGGCATGGACCGGGACCCCGCACATGGGAATGTCCTGTCCCGAATGCTTTCCCCGCTTGGTCAGCGCGATGTCCAACGCCGCCGCCGCTGCCACGGCATCGTCAAAGAACATCTCATAAAAGTCGCCCATACGGTAAAACAGCAAGTCGCCAGGATGATCCGCCTTGATCTCTAGATACTGGGCCATCATTGGCGTGACGGACATGTGTGCGGGTTCCTTTCGTACAAGTTATTTTTATTATAGAGATTAATAGCCAAGCAACTAAACCCCATAACTTCTATATAACCCAAGATTATAGAAGTTATCGAAATTAATAGTGTTGCTATTAAACTCGGTAATTTTTATATCATTCCCATGGACCCAATACGAAATCCCTATGCGCCAGGGGCTGGCACATCACCTCTGGAACTGGCGGGCCGAGACGACGTACTGGCGAATGCCAAGATTACTCTAGAGCGTCTGAAGATTGGACGAGCAGGACGAAGCCAACTGATGCTTGGTCCACGAGGTGTTGGCAAGACGGTGTTATTGAACAAAGTCTTTCATGCTGCCGAAACCTCCCAGTACTTTACGATACTCAGCGAGGCTCCCGAAAGCGGAAACTTTTTACAACGGGTTTTGCCAGACCTAAAACGAATACACTTGCAGCTTAGCACTGTGGACAGCGTGAAAGACAAGCTGACCAATGCATGGGTAGCGACACGCAACCTCGCCGCAGCCTTTAAACTGTCTTACGAGGGCTTCGAGTTTGGGGTAACACAACCAGGTCTTGCGCAATCAGGCGACTTTGAAACAGACTTCGCCGAAGTCATGCGGCTCACGTTACTGGCAGCACAGTCAGCAGGACGTCAAATCGCTTTTTTCGTTGATGAAGTGCAGTATCTTTCCAAAGAAGAACTCACCGCGTTGGTCGTCTGCTGCCATGATGCCAACCAAAGGGGACTGCCCTTTGTGCTGTTTGGCGCTGGACTACCGCAGATAGCCAAACTGGCTGGAGACGCCAAATCTTATTCTGAAAGGCTTTTTGAATTCCCCGAAATCGGTGCACTTGGCAACACAGAGGGTCGGCGCGCCTTGGCCAAACCCGCCGAAAGTGAAGGCGTGGAGTTCACTGAAGACGCCATCGCTCTGATCCTTAGACAATCTGAGACGTATCCCTACTTCATTCAGGAATGGGGACATCATGTTTGGAATGCAGCCAAACAGTCACCCATCGACGCCCAAACAGTCCGGGATTGCTATGACACCATCATAGCTCATCTCGATCAAAGCTTCTTTCGAGTGCGTTTCGATCGCTGCAAACCAGTCCAACAAAAATACCTGCGGGCTATGGCCGAACTTGGACCTGGCCCACATCAAACCGGCGACATCGCTAGAGTGCTTCAATGTGCTCCATCTCAGGTGGCCACCACTCGCCAGCAGCTCATAAATTTGGGTATGATCTGGAGCCTGCGACATGGAGAAACCGCTTTCACGGTTCCACTTTTCGACGAGTTCATGAAAAGACAGATGCCAGACGTTGTCCCACACACACCAAAGGCCCGAAAGAAAAGCTAATGTCCAAGACCAAAATCACGCCTGAAGAAGCGCTCGCTTTCCACCTGGAGCCATATCCGGGCAAGTTGGATGTGGTGGCCTCGGTGCCCATGAGCACGCAGCGAGACCTGTCTTTGGCCTATTCGCCCGGTGTGGCGGTTCCTTGTGAGGCCATCGCCGCCGATCCGGCCATGGCCTACGACTACACCGCCAAGGGCAACATGGTGGCGGTGATTTCCAACGGCACAGCAGTTATGGGCCTGGGCATCCTGGGCGCGTTGGCGTCGAATCCCTTGATGGAAGGCAAATCTGTTCTGTTCAAACGGTTCGCCGACGTGAACTCCATCGACATCGAATTGGACACCGAGGACCCCGACGAGTTTATTAAGGCCGTCAAGCTGATGGGCCCCACATTCGGCGGCATCAACCTTGAGGATATCAAGGCCCCGGAGTGTTTCATCATTGAGC
This sequence comes from Pseudomonadota bacterium, assembly GCA_039178645.1. Classification (GTDB taxonomy): domain Bacteria; phylum Pseudomonadota; class Alphaproteobacteria; order Rhodobacterales; family Rhodobacteraceae; genus Mangrovicoccus. The sequence continues at coordinate 4,816 of JBCDFD010000222.1, forward strand.
AAACGCTCAAGGAAGAAATGGATATTCCGGTTTTCCACGACGATCAGCACGGCACGGCGGTGATCTGCGCCGCCGGATTGATCAACGCGCTGCACCTGTCGGGTAAAAAGCTGGAAGACTGCAAAATCGTCCTCAACGGCGCAGGGGCGGCGGGCATTGCCTGTATCGAACTGATCAAGGCCATGGGTGCGAAGCCGGACAATTGCATCGTCTGTGACACCAAGGGGGTGATCTACCAGGGCCGCACCCAAGGTATGAACCAATGGAAATCGGCCCACGCGGCCCGCACCGAGGCCCGCACGTTGGAAGAGGCCATGGTGGGCGCGGATGTATTCCTGGGCGTGTCCGTGAAAGGCGCCGTGACAGCGGAAATGGTGGAAGGCATGGCCGACAATCCTGTCATTTTCGCCATGGCCAACCCGGATCCAGAAATTACGCCGGAGGCCGCCCAAGAAGTGCGTCTGGACGCTATCGTTGCCACAGGGCGGTCGGATTATCCCAACCAAGTCAATAACGTGCTGTGCTTTCCGTATTTGTTTCGCGGGGCGCTGGATGTGGGGGCGACCGCCATTGACGAGACCATGAAGGTGGCCGCGGTGGAGGCGAT
>JBCDFD010000223.1:0-5410 GCA_039178645.1 Pseudomonadota bacterium
GAGGCGCGCAATGCGGCGATGCAAACGCTCCGTTTCGGCAATCAAGTCGCGCGTTTCGGACGGTTTCTTGCCATTCGGCCTCGGGGTCGCTGTCGTAGACCACGCCACCACCGGCTTGGATATAGAGCTTTGAGTCCTTCACGACCGCTGTGCGCAGGGCGATGCACATGTCCATGTCACCGTTGGCGGCGAAGTAGCCGACGCCACCACCGTAGACACCGCGCTTTTCCGGTTCCAGCTCGTCGATAATCTCCATCGCACGGACCTTAGGCGCGCCGGAAACCGTGCCTGCGGGCAGTCCAGCGAGCAAGGCGGACAGCGCGTCGTGATCCTCGCTCAATTCACCCACCACGTTCGACACGATGTGCATCACATGGCTGTAACGTTCGACAATGAACTCCTCGGTGGGACGCACTGTGCCGATCTTGGAGACCCGCCCGGTGTCATTGCGGCCCAAGTCCAACAGCATCAGGTGCTCAGCCAATTCCTTCTGATCGCCGAGCAGGTCCGCCTCCAGCGCCTTGTCCTCCTCTGGCGTTGCGCCACGGGGACGGGTGCCCGCGATGGGGCGGATGGTGACCTCTCGGCCAAACACGCGCACCAAGATCTCGGGCGATGCGCCGACAACCTGGAAGCCCCCGAAGTTGAAAAAGAACATGAACGGCGACGGGTTGGTGCGGCGCAAAGATCGATAGAGTGCAAAGGGCGGTAGTTCAAATTCCTGGGTCCAGCGCTGCGATGGGACCACTTGGAAAATGTCGCCCGCGCGGATGTAGTCTTTAGCCCGGCGTACGGCGTCGAAATAGGCGTCCTTTGTGAAATTAGACTGGGGCTCTTCTGGATCTGGTGTTGCCTCGCCAAGACCCCGCGTTTCCACACCCGGTTGCCGGTCCAAGTCGCGCAGCGCGTCCATCACCCGTTCTGCGGCCTGCGCGTAAGCCGCGCGGGCCGACAGACCGGAACCTGCCCAGGCCGGGGCCACCAGGATCACTTCGCCCTTCACTTGGTCCAAGACCGCCACTACCGACGGCCGCATGAGCCTTGCATCGGGCAAGCCCAGCGGGTCGGGGTTCACGTCCGGCAAGCGTTCCACCAACCGGATCATGTCATAGCCCAGGTACCCAAACAGCCCGGCGGATGCGGCGGGCAGGTCGGCTGGCATTTCGATCCGACTTTCGGCGATGAGCGCGCGCAGGCTGTCCAAAGGCGGTCGGCTATCCGGCACATAGGCCTGCTCGTCAAACCGGGCCTGGCGGTTCAGCCGTGCCTCGGTCCCGCGGCATTCCCAGATCAGGTCCGGTTTCAAACCCACCATGGAATAGCGCCCGCGCACTTCACCACCCGTGACGGACTCGAGCATGAAGCTATCCCGCCCCGCTTGCGCCAACTTGAGCATGAGCGACACCGGCGTGTCCAAATCAGCGGCCAGCCGTGCGTAAACCACTTGGGATTGCCCCGCCTCGTACCCTTGGCGGAAGCTCTCAAAATCGGGGGTCACAGACATGGGGCGTGGCCTTAACGGAAGTTGTTGTGCACCGCGTCAATGGCGGCCTGATCCAGGCGGATGCCCACATCGGTGGAGATAGCCCGCGCAAAGATCGTCAGCATATCGTCTGCCATGGCCCGTCCGGTTTCCACATTCAACTGCGTCAGCAATTGCTGTGCCTCGGACGCGCTGGTGTCGGCGGGCAGAAGGTCGACCATTTGCACCACATGCACGGTCGCACCGTCCTCTATCACCTGCACATCGCCCACATCCATGTCGTAGACATCGGACAAGAGCGGCAATGGCAGATCCATGGCCAAGCTTTGACGCGTGATCCCGCCCACGGATGTTGGCGAGATCTCTTGATCGGCGAAGGACTGTCCGCCGTTCAAAGCTGTCTCAATCACCTCGGCCCGCTCGTTCAGCACGTCGCGAACTTTCGCAGCCGCCGCACGTTCGGTGGCCAGGTCGCGCACATCGTCGAGCGGTTGCAGTTCTGGCGGAATGACCCGGTCGAGCCGCATGGCAAAGATAATGCCGGTTTGGGTGGTGGTGAGTTCCGCGAAATCATCCATTTTGATCGCTCGGGCGAGCTCTTGGAATTCTGGCAAAGCGGCGGGCATCTCCGTGGCCGGGGTGCCAGGGCTCCATTCGATCTGACCCAGGCTGAGCGCCGTTTCGTCCACGATTTCTTCGAGCGTGGCGCCACCGGCGAGCAGATCGTCCACCGGTTCAACCTCTTGGTCCACAAACCGCCGTGCCTGATCCATCGCCAGGTCTGCGCGCAGCTCGTCCAGGGCTTCTTCGAAGGGGGTGAACGAGGCTTGCAGGATCGCGTTCATCTGGAACAGCGCTGGACCCACATTGGTGTCCAAGGGGCCGACCACGCCGTTGTCTTCTAGTCCGAAGACAGCCTCGGCCACATTGGTATCGAGGCCGTCGGCGCTGAAAGTCCCTAAATCAACATCCGCCTCAGTGAGCCCGCGTTCGGTTACCAGATCGTCAAAAGTGGTCTCGCCCGCTTCGAGGGCCGCGCGCGCGGCGTCCGCGGCCGCTTGGTCAGAAAACCCGAGCCGCGAAATCATTCGCCGTTCTGGCCGATCGTAAAGGATCGCGCGGTCCTCGTAGAGCGCGCGCATGTCGTCCTCGGACACCTCAACCTGATCACGCAGATCATCCGGTGCCAGCCAAGCGTAGGTGATTGCCTTGCGTTCCGGCAACGTGAAGGGTTCGGGGTTGTCCTCGTAATACGCACGCACCTCGGCGTCTGTCGGGTCCGAGGGTGGAGTTTCCAGGTCGTCCACGCTGAGTGTCACAAACTCCACGCGCCGCTCTTCGGCGATATACTGGTAAAGCGTTGTGCCAAAAATCGCCGGCGGCGTCATTGTGGCGATCAAAGCGCTTTGCAAAACGGTGCTCGCCGCTTCCTTGCGGATCGAGTCCTCGAACTCCCGCGTGGTGAGCCCCGAGTTTTCCAACGCAAAGCTATACGCTTCCCGGTCAAATCCGCCTGTGAGCCCTTGGAACGCCGGTTCCGTACGCACGCGGTCGGCCACCACTTGGTCACCCACCGAAATGCCCGCCAATCGGGCGGCTTCTTCTAGGGATGCGCGACCCACTTGCTGCTGCAACACCTGTTGGGTGAGACCGATCTGTTCGGCCTGTGGGAAGCTCAGTGGCTGGCCCGTTTGCTGTTGGATGGTCCGCAGTTCAGCTTCGAGCGACCTTGCGTAGGATTGCAGGCTGATGTCGGTCTGGCCCACCTGTCCAATGCTGCGCACTTGGCCACCAAATCCGCCCACGCCAAAACCAGCCAGTGCGAGGATCAGCAGGGCGAGCAGCGTCCAAACCAGGATGTTTGAGACCTTGAAACCACCTGATTTTGCCATTCTCACCCCTCCACCGGTCGCAGCGTGGCGCGGGTCTAGTCGCTTCCCCCCTATGCCGCAAGCGGGAAGGGCAGGGCGGCGAGGCGCTCTGCAAGGGTTTTGATCTGCGCGCTGTCGATATTGGCGAAGGCCACCCGCACTTCGCGACGGGCTTTGGGGTCTCCGGCGGGGCGGAAGAATGTGCCTGGGAGCAAGAGGACGCCGGCCTCTTCGACCAGGGCTTGGGCAAGGGTGTCGGAGGCCATGTCGAAGGGGTGTTCCAGGTATGCAAAATAGGCGCCTGCCCCGAGCAATCGCCAGTGGGGCATGATTGGCATGGCAGCTTCTACAGCAGCGCGACGGGCGAGGATCTCTTGGCGTTCTGCGGCGAGCCAATCGCCGAGGTTTTCAATCCCCCAATGAGCACCGATCTGACCCGGCTGTGCGGGGCAAATGGCGACGGTATCGAGGTACTTTTCCACTTCGGCCAGGCGGGCAGGCGATGACACCAAGGCCCCCACGCGGTGGCCAGTGAGCCGATAGGCCTTGGAAAAGCTATACAGGTGGATCACCGTATCGTCCCAGTCGGGGTCTTGGAACAGCCCATGAGGTGCGCCGCCCACCGAATGGAAATCGCGGTAGGTTTCGTCAATGACCAACGCCAAGCCTTTACGACGGCACAGGTCACGGAACTGGTCGAGAAGGCCCGCCGGATACTCAACACCCGCGGGGTTGTTCGGGGTTACCAGCACGATGGCGCGGGTTCTATTGGTGATGAGCGCTTCGGCGGCTTCAGGGTCGGGCAGGAGGTCTTGACCCGTGTCCAGCGGCACCGCTTTGACCCCCGCCATGTCCAGCCACATGGCATGGTTGAAATACCAAGGCAGCGGCAGGATCACCTCGTCGCCCGTCTGAGCCAGCGTCGCCATGGCGGCAGTGAAGGCCATGTTGCAGCCCGACGTGATCGCAACTTGGTCGGCGGTTATGGTTGCGCAGTAGTGGGTGGTCATTTGAGTGGCCAGGGCATCACGCAAAGACGGCAATCCCAGAACTGGGCCATAAAGATGCGCGCTGTCTTGGGTCAGCACCGCCTCCGCCATGGCCTGACGCAGCCCTTCAGGCGGAGGAGCCACCGGGGCCGCCTGACTGACATTGACCAAGGGACGCTCGGCGGAGTGCTCCACCCCCTGCAACCAACGCCGCGCCTCCATCACCGGCGGCGCTTGTGTGCCCGCAATCGTCGGCGCAAGCGGTAGTGTCATGGTTAGTCCCCCCTGAACGTGCACCAACGGTAGGTCGCAGCGGGGCGGAATGCGAGGCCTTTTCAAATCTTTGGGTAGGTTGGGTTTCCAACCCGCCGCCTAGGGTGAAGAATGGAGGTTGCACCCTATCCTAACACTCGCGGAGGCATGTCGTATACCCCGGAGCAGAGAAGGTCTGAAAACAGCGCAACTTGACCGATGCGGCGTAGTGCTCAAACATCCGTTGAAGATGTGCCGGATTTGTCTCAGGGACCAGAAACCGGATCATGGAGGCCGAAATTAAGCTCTCGAAAAATGACTTTGCGACTTTTGCGGCTGCTGTTGCCTTTTGCCTGCCTAAAGTTGGCATTGCTGACCACGTCCCAGACAACCTCTCACAAGACCTCGACCCGAACTATATCGCGTGCCTGATAGCAGTTGATGACGCTGAAACGGAGTTTCGAGACGCGCTCCAATCCACTTGTCTCCATCGCATGGGTGACCTTTGCAGTGGAAGGAACGGGATTGCTCCTCCGTCTCAAGTCATTGACTGCATTTACTTTGAGACGCGAAGGGCTATCGGGTTTTTAACAGTGTCGGCTGGTGAGTTGCCCGAATTAGTTCAAACCGAAGGACTTTTTGGACAAGGCTATGACAGGCGGCACGGGAAACTTCTCAGACAACTGGAACTACTCAGAAATTCACCAAGGCCAAAAAGCATAGAGATTGCAGTTCAGCAAACTTTAGAAATGGCATCTGCAGCCACATTGTTGTTCTGGCTCGCACGAGAAACTCAAACCCCACTGGAAGTCCAC
>JBCDFD010000224.1:0-5407 GCA_039178645.1 Pseudomonadota bacterium
CGTGCCAGTCATGCATCGGCGTGCGGCGCAGCGGTTGGAACACCTCACCACGGGCTTCGCCTGCAATGGCCCCCAGGGAAATGGGCGTGTAGGGCGGGCGGAACGTGGTGGTTCCCACCTGCGGGATATCCTTGCCAAGGGCATCGCCTAGGATGGCCAGACCGTTGATATTGCTCAGCTTGCCTTGGTCCGTGGCCATGCCCAACGTGGTGTAGCGTTTGGTGTGCTCAACGCTTTCAAATCCTTCGCGGGCGGCCAGTTGGACGTCGGACACTTTCACGTCGTTCTGGAAATCCAGCCAGGTTTTCTCACGCAACCCGATGGCGGCCTTTGCGGGCACAATCCATTGACCCAGGATCGGAGCTTCGGCGCTCGGGGTCGCAACCGGCGGTGCAAACGTTTGGGACGCGGTGCCCAAGGCCGTGAGAGCATCACCCGTGGCCGCCTGGGCGTCTTGCAACGCATCGGCGGTGTCCAAGTGCCCCGACGCCGTTCCGGCGGTGCGGACAAAGCCGCCGCCCTGTTGATTGGTCGGCAATCGAGTCACGTCGGGGCGGAACATGGCATTGTCCGCATCCCATAGAAGCTTGCCACCCACATGGCTGAACAGATGCACCGCAGGCGACCATCCACCCGACATGGCGACCGCGTCGCACGCGACCTCGCTTCCGAACTCCCCGGTGCCTTGGGCGTCGCCGATCACAACAGACTCGACCCGTTTGCGGCCTTTGACCTTGACCACCGCTTTGCCACGCCGGACCGACATTCCCGCCGCCTCGGCTTCTGCGATCACGGACGAATGAGCATCGGTTCGCAGATCACAAATGGCGGGCACCTCTAGCCCGGCAGCCTGCAGCGCCAGAGCGGTGCGATAGGCGTCGTCATTGTTGGTGACAATCACCGTGCGCTTGCCCACGGCCACAGCGTGATTGACGAGATAATCGCGCATCGAAGCGGCCAGCATGACGCCGGGAGTGTCATTGCCTGCGAAACTCAGCGGGCGCTCAATGGCGCCGGTGGCGGTGATGATTTGCCCGGCCCGGATACGCCAAAGCCTGTGGCGCGGGGTGTCTCCACCCGGGGCATATCCAGCCACCTGTTCATAGGCCAAAAGGTAGCCGTGATCGTAGACCCCGGCCCCCATGCAGCCCAGCTTCATCCGCACGTTGGGCATGGATGCAAGTTGGCCCACCGCCCAGTCAATCCAACCTTGGGCCGGAGCATTGTTCAACATCACCCCGTCAATGGGCGCACGCCCGCCCCAGACCGGCGACATCTCCATCAGGAACACCCGCACGCCGGAATTGGCCGCATCGAGCGCCGCTTGCAGACCTGCAATACCGCCACCGATCACCACCACATCGGCGAAAGCGTAGGTGTGTTCATAGGTGTCGCCGTCGCGGTCCTTGGGGGCTTTGCCCAGACCTGCCGATTGCCGGATGAACGGCTCAAACAGGTGTTTCCACGCGGGCCGGGGGTGAATGAAGGTCTTGTAGTAGAACCCTGCCGACAGGAACCGCGAGAGCATCCCGTTCACCGCGCCCACATCGGTTTCCAGCGACGGCCAATGGTTCTGGCTTTCCGCCTCCATCCCGTCGGTCAGCGGCGTGGTGGTCGCCCGCTGGTTGGGTTCGAAAAACGGGCCTGCCCCCATATTCATCAGCGCGTTGGGTTCTTCGGGGCCATAGGCCACGATCCCACGGGGGCGGTGGTATTTGAAGGACCGGCCCACCAGCATCTGGTCATTGGCCAAAAGCGCGGCCGCAAGGGTGTCGCCCGCAAAACCCTTCTGTTTTGCACCATTGAAACTGTAGCTAAGCGGCTGGTCACGGTCGATCAGGCGACCACCAGTGGGCAAACGATAGCTCATACCGCGACCTCCCAACCGGGATAGCGAAACTTGACGCGTTCGATGATCAAATCCGGTGGGCGCAGCATCTGGGCCGGGTAGGTGCCAAAAACCTCCATGGTGACGGTATCCCGCACGGCCAAGAACCACTTGCCGCAGCCATAGGTGTGCCGCCAGCGTTCCAGATGCACGCCTTTGCGGTTTTCGCGCAGGAAAAGATAGGCCTCAAACGCCTCATCCCCGCTGCCAGGGCCTTCGCGGCGCAAGTGCGCTTGGCCACCGGGCATCAGCTCGGTCTCTTCGGCATTCACGCCGCAATAGGGACAAGTGAGGATCAGCATGTGGGCTCTCCTAACGATACCGCGTCAGCTAATCGGAGAGGATGGGGGGCAGCAAGGCCAGATGCGGCATTTCCCGCCGCTTTGCGTCATGGCCCGACCGGGTCAGCGGTCGCTGAGCCCCCCGATGGAAAGAGGCCGAGGCCGGCCCCTATCTCTAGCACGAACATCAATGCGAACACCCCGATGGCGATGCGCGCCCACACGGGATCACCAGTTGGGATAAATCACCTCGGTCTGCTGGCGTGGGTTATCGCTCAGCCCGGCACCGACAAACACCGTTTGGATCGCAAAGCCTGCCGCGATGGTGATGATTACGCCTGCAAAAAAACCTGCCAACCCGGCAGGGCGTTTGACCAGTTTTGTCATTGTCACACTCCCCTTTGTTCATCGGCGAGATATGCGGACCGCGCGGCGCGTCAAGGATAGGTCCGAAAGTTGACTGATTGCCGGTCAATTGGGTGGCTTGGGCGCTCGGCTAAGGCGCGCTCACCTCTCCACAGCGTGATGTGACACGGGCTGCCGTGCGGTCCAATTGAGGACAAACATAGGAGCCCCCATGCGCAGTTTCTTTGCCGCTTTGGTATTTCTCACGCTTTGGACCAGTAGCGCGCTGGCCTGCACTGACGACGTACCCTGCCCGTTGGGTGATCGGTCCTACCATATCAAAGAGCCGGAGGGCTGGGATGGGGTGTCCCCCCTGCCCGTACTGATGCATTTCCACGGCTGGAAACGGCAGGGCACGCTGATTGTCAAACACAGCCGCATTGCCGGGGCGACCGTGCCTCGTGGCGTTCTACTAGTGGCGCCGAACGGCGACAACGCCACTTGGAATTTCTGGAGTGCTGACACGCCGGATGTGCCGTTTGCCGAGGCTGTTTTAGCGGATGTGGCAGCACGCTATCCCATTGACCCAGAACAGATCTATATCTCGGGATACTCCTTCGGGTCGGCCATGGCATGGCGGTTCACATGCGAACGCGGCAATGGGGTGCAAGCCCTGCTGGCCATCGCTGGAACCCTGCGGCAGGACACCCAGTGCCCCGAGGCCCCAAAAGAGGTTCGCCACGTCCATGGATTGTCCGATACTGTGATGGATTTTCCCATGGGTCCGGGCGGCGACACCAGCTATCCGGTGCAGCTTTGGCGCAACCAGTTCGACTGCGGCGAAGGTGTGGCGGCAGGCCAGTGGCGTGTGTCAGAGCGCGACCTGTTCACCCGCACCACATGGGACTGCCCCAAGGGTCGAGTGACGCTCGACCTGCACGACCGAGGCCACTTCATACCTGTGGGCTGGATCGCCCAACAGTTGGATGAATTGATGCCTGAACCTTCCGGCTGATCTCAGGATTGCCAGCGCGGTTTGGTTTTGCCCAAAAAAGACGCGATCCCATGGGCCGCTTCTTCGGTATCCCAGGTGTCTGCAAGGTCTTCGATTGTGGCCTCTATAACCGTGTCATCAATGGTGGGGCCGAGCTTGCGGACCAGCGCCTTGGCCCGTCCCAAGGCACCCGGAGCGGTTGAGAGATAGGGCGCGACCTCTGTCTCCAAAGCGCTCTCCACCTGTTCTAATTCAATCACTTGCGCGACCAAGTTCAAGTGGATTGCCTCTTCGGCATCGAAAGATCGACCAGAGAAAAACACCCGCCGCGCCGCGCCTTCGCCCATGCGCGCCAGCACGTAGGGTGCGATGGTGGCGGGTATCAGACCCAGCTTGGTTTCCGTGAGTGCGAAACGCGTCTCCCTAGTGGCGAGGGCGACATCGCAGACCGATGCCAACCCCACGCCACCACCGTACGCGCCACCATGGATCAGCCCGATTAGGGGTTTGGGCATTTCGTTCAGTGCCCGCAGCATGTGGGCCAGCTTTCGCGCCTCTGCCATCCGCCCCACGCGGTCGGCGTCGATCTGGGTTTGCATCCAAGTGAGGTCCGCGCCCGCGCAAAACACCTTACCTGCCCCCCGCAGGATGACCACGCGGGCCTCTGCGTCCTGAGACAGGCCGGCGGCGACATCCGTCAATTCCGAAATCATCCGGGCGTTTAGCGCGTTGCGTGTGTCAGGGCGGTTGAGCGTCACCGTAACCACCCCGCGACCGTCGCGGGTCACCTCAAGGTTGTCATACATGGGTGGGCTCCGTGATCCGGCGCGCGATCTTCGCGGCAGCGGCCAAGTTATCGTGGTCCAGTCCGGTGGAATAACCCAATGCTTCGAGGTGTTTGGCCAAAGCTTCGGTGGCCACATTGCCAGCAGCGCCCGGCGCATAGGGGCAGCCGCCCAAACCACCGATTGCACTGTCGAACACACTGACACCATAGTCGAGCGCCACGGACACGTTCGCCAACGCCACTCCCCCGGTGTCGTGGAAATGCCCAGCCAAGTGCTTTGCGGGAATGACTTTCGTCACGGTGTCCAGCATGGCGACCACGCGGTCCGTTGGTGCCCGGCCAAGTGTTTCTCCCAGTGAAATCTCATGGCACCCCATATCCAAAAGCGCTTGGGACACACGGACCACATCCGCAGGGTCCGTCGGGCCGTCATAGGGACAGTCCACCGTGCAAGACACATACCCTCGCACGGGCACCCCTGCCCTCAGTGCGCCAGCCACAACCGGGGCAAAACGGTCCAGACTTTCAGAAATGCTGGCGTTGATATTGGCACGGCTAAAACCTTCGGTGGCTGATGCGAACACCGCCACTTCATCCACGCCCGCGGCCAAGGCAGCCTCTAAGCCACGCATGTTTGGGGTCAGCGCGCTGTACGTTACGCCGGGCTGGCGTTTGATCCCAGCCAACACCTCCGCCCCATCGGCCATTTGCGGCACCCATTTGGGGCTGACAAAACTGGCGACCTCAATGCGGGTGAGCCCGGTCGCGGATAACGCATCGATCAAAGCGATCTTGTCCGCGGTCGCAACGACCTCCGGTTCGTTTTGGAGCCCATCGCGCGGCCCCATTTCAACGATTGTGACGTGATCAGCCATGGTTTCCCCCCGCGCTTAGGTTGGCGCAGGGAGAAAGTGCCGTAAAGGGTCAGGTGCCGGTGATGACCTCGGCCACCGCTTTGGCCAGCACAGGCACGGTCTTGGCATTCAGACCGGCGATGTTGATCCGGCTGTCGGACACCGCATAGATGCCGTGCTCGTCGCGCAACTTGTCAATCTGCGCTTCTGTGAGGCCCAGCATTGAAAACATGCCCCGGTGGCGTGCTAGGAAATCGA
>JBCDFD010000225.1:0-5370 GCA_039178645.1 Pseudomonadota bacterium
CAGATAGCCCAGCCCGACGCGCCCCATGCGCTTGGGCACGGTCCCGCAGATCATCCGGTCGAGGAAGCTGTGCACATCGGCGCCCGTGAGTTCAAACCGGTTGAATCCAGACACTTCGGTGAGACCGACACCATTTGCCACGGACGCCACTTCGGCGGCGACCACGTCGTGCACCTCGTTGCGGCGAAACCCCAGTGTTTCGGTGAATTCTGGCGATGGCGCAATGTAGTCGATCCGTTCCCATCCGTTCACGGTCCCGAAATGCGCGCCTTCGGCATGTAACACAGGAAACAGCGGAGTGGTTTTCATGGGCCGCCCGGCGGGGCGGTGTTCATGGGGGAAGTGGAACCGAAATTCGTTTTGATAGTCCTCAATCGCCTTGAGCGCGGTCAACTCCACGGTGGCATGGCCCGTGAACCGGCGGGGGTCGAGCACCCACGTGTCATACTCCGCCTCACCACGGACGATCTGTTGCGCCAGCAGCCAACCGTGCCCGCCGCCTTCGCCCAGACCGGCGCGCAGACCGATGATGCAAAAGGCGTTGCGCTTGCCTGGGATCGGTCCAACCAAGGGCGCGCCGTCGATGGGGTAGGTGATGGGTCCGTTGACCACCTCTTTGATCCCAACTTCGGTCAGCGCGGGCATGCGCGCGAACGCGCCTTCCAGCACGTCCGTCACGCGGTCCAGGTCATCGGGGCACAGGTCGTTGGAAAACCGTGGGTCGATGCCGTTCATGCCCCAGGTCTTGCAGCCCTGCTCGTAGAACCCGATGAGCAGGCCGCCCTTTTCCTGACGGCTGTAGAAATCGCTGATGGGGCAGCGCAGCAGTGGGATGCGGTGGCTGGCCTCGACCACGCCGGGGATGTCTTCGGTGATGAAATACTGGTGTTCCATGGACGCCACCGGGTGCTGCACCCCCATCATCGCGCCGATCTCGTTGCAGCGGTAGCCGCCTGCGTTCACCACAATCTCGGCCCGCACATCGCTCTTTTCGGTGTGAACGGTCCACGAAAGGTCCGGGTGTTGGGTCAGGCCCGTGACCGGCGTATGCCGGTTCACCTCCGCCCCTGCCATTCGCGCGCGCCGCGCCAGAGCTTGGCAAAGCTGTGCCGGATCGATGTGCCCGTCGGTGGGATCCCAAAGCCCGCCCAGCAAATTGTCCGTCGAAATTAGCGGGTGCCGCCGGGCGCATTCGTCGGCGTCGATCACCTCAAACTCGACCCCCATACCTACCGCTATGGATGCAAAATGGTGATAGCCGTCCATCTGCGCTTGGGTGTTGGCCAGTCGGATGCCGCCGTCACCGTAGTTGTAGCCCACCGGATAGTCAGGGTCATCGCGCAGCTCTTGGTAGAGACGGATCGAATGGCTTTTCAGTCCCACCATGGTTTGGTTGCCACCGAAGTTGGTGACCTGCGCCGCAGAGTGCCAAGTGGTGCCCGACGTCAGTTCATCCCGCTCGATCAACATCACATCGGACCAGCCCTCTTGGGTGAGGTGATACAGCGTCGAACATCCGGCGATCCCGCCGCCAATCACCACCACCCGAGCCTGATCGCGCATTGTCTGTCCCTGTGTCTGTCGTTTTGGTTGCACGCACATTCGGGGCGGTCATGGCCCGCCGTCAATGGCAAACCGCGGGCCGTTGGGTCATGAGGCCAAAGACAGAGCTGCCATCAGGCTGGTCGCGGCCAGGGCGCAGGCCATAGTGCGCACGGTGTTCCACAGCGTCCAGCGGGTCAGGTAGGTGTCCGTCCAGAAGGCTTGGGCGGTTGGTTCCACGCGGTCCATGCCGGCCAACCGTTCGTTGAGCGGCACGTTGCGTAACACCGTGACGCCAAAACAACCAAACAGGTAGACTGTGCCTGCCAGCGCCGTGAAGGTGCCGGCAGGTCCGGCGATGGCGAAACTGCCCAATGGGATCAGCGCCAGTGAGACCACGGCGAGACCCAAGAAAGACACCATGAACACCCAGCGAAACACTTCGCGGTTGATCACTTGCATGGCCTCCATCCCGCCACTGCCGCCAGTGCGCGACAGCGACCGCATGATGAAATCGGAAAAGGCCAGGAACACGCCGCCCACGAAGGCGTAGAGCAATGTGACGCCTTGGAGAGCGAGGAAAACAGTGGGGGACATTGGAGAACTCCGTGTGATGGGGGAACGGGGGCAGAGCCCCCAGAAGTGATCAAGCCGCGACCGTCCACGTGCCGCTTTGCACGGCGGCTTTGGCGAAGTTGGTGAAGTCACTCGGGGCACGGCCCAAGGCCCGCTGGACACCGTCGCTCACATGCGCGTTGCGCCCGTCCAGTGTTTCCCGCGCGATGGCGGTGAAGACATCCGCTACGAAGTCCCCGCCCGCTTGGGCCACGTTGGCGTGGAACTCTTCAAAGCTGATTGGAATGTGCTGGATCGGGCGACCCATGGCGCTAGACAATTCGGCGGCCATGTCTGCGAAACTCATCAGCCGGGGGCCGGTGACTTCGTAGAGCTCACCTTTGTGACCGGGCTCAGAGAGAGCCGCCACGGCCACATCCGCGATGTCATTGATGTCGATGATCGGCTCACGGATGGCTCCGCCGGGCATGGGCAGGACGCCTTGCAGGATCGGGTCGCGCAAGTAGCCTTCGGAAAAATTCTGCGCGAACCAGGCGGCGCGCACCAGGGTGAAGTCGATGCCGCTGTTCTCAACCACCTGTTCGCCCAGCCGCGCATGGTGTTCACCGCGCCCTGACAAGAGCACCAGGTGTTCGACGCCAGCGTCCTTGGCGGCTTTGGTGAAAGCGTCCAGCTTTTCGACCGCGCCGGGGAAGGCCAAGTCAGGGAAATAGGTGACATAGGCCGAGCCAACGCCAGTGAGTGCCGCGCTCCAGGTTTCTGTGTTTTCCCAGTCAAAGGGAATGGCTGAGGACCGGGACCCTCGACGAACCGGTAGGCCCTTGGCTTCCAACTTACTGGCCACACGGCTGCCAGTTTTTCCGGTGGCGCCGACGACGAGGATGGGTTTGGTTTGCATGGTCTTACTCCTTGGTCTGTGTTGATGACCAGGGAATAGGCGCGGGGGCGGGATCCGGTATTGACCGGAACGGCCAGGGTTTTGACCGATGCTGCCAATTGTTGGATGGGTCAGGCGCGGTCTTTGCGATAGCTCGCAGGAGTGCGGCCCACCCAGCGTTTGAACGCCCGTGTGAACGAGCTTTGTTCGGCAAATCCGGTGAGAAAGGCGACCTCGGCCAAAGAATACCGGTCGTCGCGCAACAAGCCTTCGGCCAGTTCGCGGCGGGTGTCTTCGGTGAGGGTTTGGAAGCTCAGCCCATGGTCCGCCAACCGCCGGTGGAAGGACCGTGCGCTCATCCCCAACCCGCTGGCGATATCGGCCATTTTGGGCAAACCTTCGCTAAGTGAACGTGCAATGGCGTCTTTGGTTTGGGCTTCCAGGTTGGGCTCCTGGGCCAACCCTTGGAGTTCGGAGTCCAAATGGTCCATGAGAAACCGCGTGATCCCCTCATCGCCCAGAATGTTAGGCTCCGCCAAGCTTTCGTCCGACAGGAGGAGCGCATCCATCTGCGTCCCGAAATGCACCTCGCATCCGAAGTAGTCGCGGTGATGGTCCACCGTCCTGGGCGCGGCGTGTTGGAGGTAAACGGCCAGCGGCGCGAATGGCTTGGGACACACTTGGCGGCTGATGGACACCGCGCTGGCGAGTGTGGCTTCGTTGGACAGGCGCAGACCGAGACGGCGTGGGCCGGACCGGTGCAGGATGAAGAGAGTGCCGTTTTCGGTTGGCCGCAGTTCATATTCCACGACACTGGTCCAAAGCCGGGCATAGCGTGCGACACGGGCATAAGAGCCACCCAAGTTTGGTGCGGCCTTCCATGCCAACCCAAGCGCGCCGTAGTTATCGCATTGCATGGACGCGCCCGTGCGCAGGGGCAGGGCGGTCACGTCCATCTGCTCGGCCATGGTTTCGAGCATTCCGTAATAGGCCATGTCGGGGATCATCACCTTGGGATCGGGGGTCGCGTCTGGATCAATACCGGCGTACCGCAGCATTGACCCGCCATCGCAGGCGTCGCCCGCCGCCGCCACCATCTTGCGCGCAAAGAGTGATGTGATCTGCCCCATGGTACGAAGCATAGGACCGCCGCAAGGCGTCGCCAACTGGCCCCTACGAATCGTAGGGTCGTCTCAGGTCGGCAGAGTTTTCCCGCACTGCGCCAAGCTTAGGCAATGGCCGTATTCCCCTACCGTGCTGGGTAGGCTCTCGGCTGATTTTTCCAGGAAAACCAACGCCCAACCCCATAGTCGGGGAATCCACCATGCCTAATCAGTTAAGAAAGTGTTAAAGGCGAAGGCAAATGCCGCAACGGAAAGCTGTGGCGCGACCGGTGATACACGGGGGACAAACCATGGGACACTTTCAAAACATCGACGTGAATGAACAGCGCACGGGTGTGCACGGGATCGAGTTTAGCGCGGTTTCCAATGACAGCCTCGTGGTCACGCGCGGTGTGACTGTGGCGGCTTTCGGGGCCGATGCGGACGCGATTTATTCCACCGGCGACAACCGCATCCTGTTCAACCATGGGGACTTGTTTTCCGGTTTCCGCCACGCGCTGCAAATGCTCGGCAATAACCAGACCGCCATCAACTTCGGCGACCTCTATGGGACTGGCTACGGCGTCTACATCTGTATCGAAGACGGCCAACTGAGCAGCAGCAATGCGCGTCTCGACAATTCCGGTGCCATCTTTGGCGGTGTTGGCGGTGTCCTGATCGACAGCGCCTTTTCGGTTCTGGACAACAACGCCACCGGCGAGATTTCGGGGTTCGAATATGGCGTCCAGATGGTGGGTGCCCAGAATGCCGTTTACAACGCCGGTCGGATCAACGGTCAGGGCGTCGGGAGCTTTGGCCTTCAGATGTTCGACCTGCCGGGCTCGAGCGAAAGCACGGGCACTCAGTTGGTCATCGAAAACTCCGGCGAGATCAGCGCCAGCCGTGCGTTGGAGGTGTTCCAGGACTTCGACGACCAAGGCGTCGCGGTGTTCCACCAAGGGGCGGCCATTGAAATCGGCACCAACAAGGATGTGGAGATCACCAACAGCGGCATCATCCGCCACGACCGCACCGCCATCACCACCGAGATCGTCCGGCCGGACGGGGGCGAAAATGGCGCGGGCGTCTTCAACTTTGACAGTTCCGAGTACCTCAAGAACAGTGGGCAGATTTTCGGCGATGTGATCCTGTCTTCCGAAAGCGACAGCAGCCTGGACGTGATTGAAAACCTCGCAGGCGGTGTGATTTCTGGCAGCATTCGGATGCTGGGCACTCAGTCGAAACTGAATACCATCGCCAACGATGGGCAGA
>JBCDFD010000226.1:0-5341 GCA_039178645.1 Pseudomonadota bacterium
CACCTGGGGGCCAATGACACCCCGCGACCCCTTCACGAAATCTGACCTCTTCCAACGCGCCGTCCGTCGGATCCTGCGTCCCTTGGTGCGTGCTTTGATCGCCCAGGGCGTAACGGCGCCCGCGTTCTACCGGATCGTGAAGCAAGCCTATATCGAAGGTGCAACGGAGGATTTGGGCCCTTCAGCCACGGACAGCCGTGTGAGCGTGATCACTGGGATTCATCGCCGCGACGTCAAAGCGTTCCGGTCGGAACAGCCCGATGACAGTGAAGCGGTGGCGCGCAAAACATCGACATTGGCGACTGTCGTGGGACGTTGGTTGGCGAACCCTGACTTGAACGAACCCAATGGCACGCCGCGTCCTTTGCCCCGCAGCGCCGAACAAGGCCCAAGTTTCGAAGCGCTTGTTCAGGGTGTCAGCCGCGATATCCGCCCCCGTGCCATTCTGGATGAGCTTGTTCATCAGGGTCTCGTTGAGGTGGACGGAACCAATGTGATCTTGCAGCCCGAAGCCGTACTTGGGCCAGCGGATCTGGATCAGCAATTGCATTATTTCTCGACCAACATTGGCGATCACATGAGCGCATCGGTGGAGAACCTGTTGTCAGATTACCCACCGTTCTTGGAGCGGGCATTGTTCTACAACAATCTGACACAGGGGTCTGTGGATGAACTGGAAGTCGAGGCGCGGCGTCGGGCTTTGGAGCTTCTCACCGATTTGAACGCCCTAGCGGCTGCGCGCCAAAAGGCTGACACAGGCAACCCATCGGCCACAAACCGGCTGCGGCTTGGCATCTATTTCTATAAAGAAGACGAAGGTGACCCATCAGACGGCACCACCACCGACAAGGACGGGGCAGCGCCATGAAACCGAGTTTTTCCAGACGCGCCGCACTTTTGGGCGCTACTTCTACAGTATTGGTTCCAGGCCTTGGGTTCGGCCAGCCCACCGAAAGACCCGCGGAGGGCGGCCTTGGCGGCACTGGCATTGTCGGCGTAGTCACGGATTTGGCCGTGCTGCGGGTCGGTGGATCGGAGCTGCTCACTGATGCGAACACCAGCTTCAGCGACGGGTTTGGCGCGGTGAGCGCCGCTGACGTTACATTGGGTACGTCCCTGACTGTCGAAGCCGCATCGTCTGCCGACGGGCTGCTCGCCAGGCGCATATTCATTACCTACCCGCTCATCGGTGCCGTAGCAGCGGTGACACCGGACGGTCGAGAGTTTCAGGTTAACGGGGTGGTGGTGCGGACAGAGAGCCCATTGAGAACTCTGGCGGTCGGCGACCGAGTGAAGGTTTCGGGGCTTTGGGATGGCGACAGTGTGGTCGCCAGTGCGGTCATTGCCACAAATGAAACCTCCGACTTGGTGTCTGGTACGGTTTCACAGGGGTTCACCACCGCCATCGGGCCTATCCGCATCCTGGGACCTGGTCAGTCACGGCTCGACGATGAAGGGTTTGGGACAGTCATTGGTCAATATGATCTAGATCGGAACGCCCTGGTGGCCGAACTGGTGACACCCAATCGGTTCATCGGCGCGGCTGGACCACTGACCCAATTGGCGATCGAAGGCTACTTGGAACCCACACGGACCGCGCCCGGCTATCGCATTGCGGGCCTCGGCCATTCCTTTGCTCGAAACTTGGATTTGTCGTCTTTTGCAGAGACCCGAGTGTTGTTCCGTGGCGGGTACGACGGTGTGTTCCGTCCCACGTCCGGATTGAGGCTGCCAGAAGCCACCGGAGAACGCCGCAGCATCCTGCGCCAACTCTGAGGAACGGATCTCGCAAACTCACAATTTTTGGACAGTTCGACTGTAAATATTCATTTCCAAGTGATTCACTCAAATATTTGCTTCCAAGAAAAGAGAATCTGACTTATCTTATCGGGTAAGCCGCGCCGGGGTGGGCGCGTTGGCCTTGGGAAGATATGTAACGATGCTTGCTCCTGTTCTACGATCCGTTGCTCGGTGTGATGCCGACACAGCACCGTCCGCATTTTCCATAGACACAACCCACCTGAGTCGCCTTCGGAAAGCCGCATCGAAGGCCCGCGTGGCCGCCAGCATGGATCTTTTCGAAGCCTGCACGCTTGTGGCGCCCCCATCAACGAAAGCACTGGATGTTTACTTGGCCGCCCTTTTTCGGACGCTTCCCCAGGCTTTGGGCCGCCGTCTGACCATGCATCCGGTGCAGTGCCAGGAAATCAGCTTCGACGAAGCTTGGTTGCTCCAGGTCATAAATCGCTTTGAGGCCAACGATTTGGACAGTGTGTCCTTCCTTCTGAAACGCCGGATTCCGCACGTCTACAATCGCCCATTGGTCTTCTTACTGCGTGGTGTTTGCGATAACTTGATCGCCAAAACCACCGCAGCCTAACACCGCCATTCCCCGAGCGTTTTACTAAGCTACTGAAAAAAAGCGTTTTTGTCAGGTGTAATTCCCTTGAAAGGCGCGCAGTTTAGAATAATTCTATTTTGCGTAGCCAGCGGGAAGCAAGCCAACGCGCTTGAATGTAAGAATATGCAAAGGAGCGGGGAGTATGACTCAGACTGCAGCCTCCTTGGGCACCGACGCCCAAACTGAAATCTGCAACGCGCTGAACCAGAGCGTCGCGGAAACCGCCGTGACCACTATGTTGGCGCAGAATTTTCATTGGAACGTGACCGGCATGGCGTTCGGTCCACTGCATGATCTGTTCCAGAAGATCTACGAAGACCACTTCGAAGGTCAAGACGATCTGGCAGAGCGTGTCAAAGCACTTGGCGGCCACGCCGAAGGCAAGCTTGGCGACATGGTCGCGCGGTCCAAAGTGAAAGAACATGACGGTCACGCCACCGACAAAGAGATGATCCAGACCATGCTGGACGCTCAGGTGACATTGGCAGAGACACTGGCAGGATGTGGCGAGTTGGCTTCTGGCCACGGCGACACACTGACCGAAGACCTGTGCATCGCACGGGGACAAGTGCACGAAAAGTTCGCTTGGTTCCTGCGCTCGCACCTGTCCTGATACGTCCTTTAGATAAGGACATCGGAGTTCTCGCAGCCAGCGTATCGCCAGCCACGTACCTTAGCGAGCGGATTGCCAGCCACACAGATTAGCCAGCTTGATGCCAGCTAAATACAGACGCCAGCTATTCGCCAGCGAGATCAAAGGGGGGCTCAATGCCCCTCTTTTCACATTGGCGGACATATTCCATGGGCCAAGTGCGCGCTGATCCCACACGCGCCTGTTGCTCCATCAGCTCCTTGATGAAGTTCATTTGTGCATCGTGGCCCATGATGCTTTTGAACATCTGCTTTTGCGATCTGGTCATGCCGCACGCGATGCAATGGCCACGCAACTTGAATTTGCAGATATCCAGACATGGGGACGGCAGATGGGACATGGACTCGCTCCGGTTCCAATCATGGCGTTCCAAGCCGACCGACCGACGTTTGACAGCGAGGGCTGCTGTGTGACCTTGGCGAGGCGCGGCTGGCTCAGGTTGAAAACGTTTTCGTTGCCAAAATAGATAGTGGCCCGTTGCGCAGTGTCGTTGTGCCAAATCCACGCAGCAGAGTGACGATGCAATCTACATGCCAATTAGGTCATGCGCTACGACCTATTCTGCCGCAGATTACAAACTTGACTATTTCTATCAGGAATGGCATCGTGATGGGAGGCGTGAGGCTGTTGAACACCATGTCGACCTCTCACGCGCACACATAAGCGACCCAGACAATTGCCTTGCCCCAGGCACGTCCCGGCAGAATATCCACCGCCAGCTTTGCTTTGGCAGTCTGCTGGCCCCATCGGGGAAACACCCATGTCTGTAGTTAAATGGTCTCTGGCCGTCTTTTTGGCCTTTCTTTTACCCTGTTCGGCACAGGAGTCCTCCACCCCCGTGGCGCGCGATGTGGTGATTGCCGAAAACAAACGGGCCACTGTGATCCAAGTGTCCCTGCCGTTGGTGACGGTGTATGCTGCTGCCGCGGAAGGCCATGGGGCGGAGCTGTCTCACATGCTCCTGCGTAAGTGGCTGTCGGAACCCGAAAAAGCCGATTTAAATGCGATCAACCATGCCATGGCGGGTTTTGGGAAAATGCTGAATTTCTCCATCCGAGAAGCCAACAGCGCCGCCGGTGACGTGGAACTGGTCGCGGCACGTGCGCGGCTAAGGGAAATCGATACGTCCGAGTACCACGAGATCTCGTTCGAAGAGCCCACTGTGCTCGATATTGTCATCGATGCCGTTTATGTGGGTCCGCCCGAAACCACGGTCACCCTCGATTTGGCCAACATCAACCTGCCGCTTGATCACCATTTGCTGACGACGGTGGTGGACCACCGTGTGTCTCCTCCGGAAACCCGCACATGGATTGGGCATTTGGATGCGCCTTTGACACTGGCCACGCCGGAAAAAGACACTCTGCGCATCCAATGAGCAGAAACCATTGCCGGTTGTGCCTTACCCGACTATCTCGGTAGGCTATAGAACATGTTTCTATGGTCCAGCCAGCCGCGACCGGCCCGCTACGACAAGCCAAACAACGAATAAACGGGGAGTCCCATGGAACAGACTGTGAAGACCGCAGAAGAGATCCGGGCAGCTCGGATCGACTCACCGAAGCTCAGAGAGCGGGATTTAGCCACTAATTTGGGCATCTCTGAGGCCCAAGTCGTGGCCGCTCATGTGGGGCATGGCGTGACACCGATCCACCTGGACCTGGAAAACCTGATGCCCGACTTGGAAAGCCTGGGCACTGTCATGGGCCTCACCCGCAATGACTCGTGTGTGATTGAGAAAGACGGTCTCTACGCCAATTACACCCATGGCGTGCATGCCAGCATGTTCGTGAACGAAGCCATCGACCTGCGGATTTTCCCATCCCGCTGGGTCCATGGGTATATGGTGGAGAAAGACACCGACCGGGGCACCATGCGCAGCATCCAGGCCTTCGACGCGGCGGGCGATGCCGTCCACAAGGTGTTCCTTCGGGACGCGTCAAATCTGGATGCCTGGGCGGACATCAAGGAAAAGTACACCAAGGCCGACGTTGGAGATACGCTGACCCCGGATCCTCGCAAACCTCTAGAAGCCCCGAAATCCAACCCCGACAAGCTCGACGTTCTTCTAAAAGAATGGTCGCGTCTGACGGACACCCACCAATTCATGCGACTGACGTCGAAGATGAAAATGAACCGGCTGGGGGCCTACCGCATTGCCGGGGCGCCGTGGGTTCGGCCATTAGCACCGGATGCGGTGGACAAAGCGCTCCACTTGGTGCGCGACGCTCGCATCAATGTGATGGTCTTCGTGGGCAACGCGGGCTGTATTGAGATCCATTCCGGCG
>JBCDFD010000227.1:0-5270 GCA_039178645.1 Pseudomonadota bacterium
AGCGTTCTTTCGCCGAAAAGGTCCCGTTGCGGAAGCGTGAAGGGCGCACTCCTGCAACCCGCTGAGTGATCGAACGATCTAGCGTTGCACCCGACGTTCGCGGGCAAGGGTATAAAGCCCGGATCCCAGGATCAGCGTCGCTCCAGCCAGCGTCCATCCGTCCGGGATCTCGCCGAAAATCACGAACCCCAAGGTCATGGCGAACAACAGTCGGGTGTAGCGAAACGGGGTCACCGATGCGATGTCGCCCGCGCGCATGGCGACGGTGATCGCATAGTAGCCCCCCACGCCCACACACAGCCCGCCCGCCAGTGATTTCCAGACCAGTGCGGACGGCCAGGCAAAGGGGTCGGTGAGCGGTATCAAAACGATGCCCGCGATGCCTGCACTGCCGAAGCCATACATGGCCAGGATCAAGGACGGAATTCCCTCGGGCGCTTTGCGCGTGGCGAGGTCCCGCATGGCCAAGAAGAATGTGGCCCCCACGGCGAGCAAGGCCGCGGGCTCAAACTCCGCCGCGCCGGGCCGCACGATCATCAGGACGCCCACGAACCCCACCAGGATCGCGCTCCACCGTCGCCAACCCACCGGTGCGCCCAAGAATACCGCGGCACCCAAGGTGACCACCAAGGGGGCCGCTTGGAAAATCGCCGACACCAGTCCGAGGGGCAGCAGCGATATGGCGGATACAAAGAACACCGTTCCCATCATCTCGGCGAAGTTGCGGGCCAGCACGGCCGGGTGGGTGGCCAAGTCGGGCCGAAACGGGACGCCCTGCGCCCGGGCCCACGCCGCAAACACACCGGCCCCGGCAAACCCTAGTAGGATCAGGATCTGACTGATGGGCAGCGACGCAGACGCCGCCTTGATCGCCACATCCTCCAGCGCGAAACACGCCATGGCGAGCACCATCCAAAGGATGCTGGTAAATGTCTCTGACCGCATATGGAGCGTCTTAGCCGTCGCCAGGGGGCAGGGGCACGCCGTAGAGTTCCAGACGGTGGCCCTTCAAACGGTAGCCAAGCTTGGCGGCGATTTTTTCTTGCAGGGCCTCGATCTCAGGGTCCATGAACTCGATCACTTCCCCGGAATTCAGATCAATGAGGTGGTCATGGTGATCGCGGTCGGCGCTTTCATAGCGCGCGCGGCCATCGCCGAACTCAAGCTTGTCGAGGATGCCCGCCTCTTCAAACAGCTTTACGGTCCGGTAGACAGTGGCGATGGAGATGTTGGGATCTTCGGCCTTGGCGCGTTCAAACAATTCTTCCACGTCCGGGTGGTCGTGGGACTGTTCCAACACGCCCGCAATGACGCGGCGTTGTTCTGTCATGCGCAGGCCCTTGGCCTCGCAACGGTCGATGATACCCTTGACCATGGTCGTGTCCGTGTAGTTTGGCCCAAGCGGTGTAGGCGAAACGAACGCCCAAGGCCACCCGGTTCCGGTCAATCCACGGTCAGGGTGCCGTCCATCACAGCCACTGCGGTGCCGCCCACGGTCACAGTGTCACCTTCGGCGGTGACGTGGATGGTGGACGGGCGGCCCATGGTGACCCCTTGGGTGATGGTGAACCGCTGCGGTTGACCACTGAGATGGTGCAAGACCGCCCCTAACGCCGCCGCCGCGCTGCCCGTGGCGGGGTCTTCTATGATCCCGTCGAGCGGTGAAAACATCCGCATATCAATCGCGCCCGGTCCCGTATGCGCGTAGGCGGCCACCGCCACATCACCTTCGGCCTCGGGGTATGTGGCATCGGCCTGCACAAACGCGGGGTGGTTCAAGGTGACTTGGGCCAGCAAATCTGGCGATGCGATCTCAACCAAAAGGTAAAGCACACCTTTGGAGGCGAATTGCGGTCCATGGCCGGTGGTTCGAATGGCGTCCGTTGGGAGCCCGAGCAGCTCTGCCACCGTTTCAACGGAGACTTCACTGCCAAAGTGCAACGGCACATGGGTGGTCAGGGTCGCATGGAGCCTGCCGTCCTCGAACGTGATCTCACATGGGATCGGCCCTACGCCTTCTTCGAGCACCAGCCGGGTAGGCGCTGGCCCAGTTTCAGCTTGCGCTTGCTCGGCCAGGCAAATGGCCGTGCCAATGGTGGGATGACCCGCAAATGGCATTTCTCCTCCGGGGGAGAAAATCCGCACTTTGGCAGTCCCCTCAGGGGTTTCCGGTGGCAACACAAAGGTCGCTTCCGAATAGGAAAACTCGCGCATGATGGTCTGCATCTGGCCTGTGGTCAGACCCGTGGCATCGAGCACGACGGCCAGGGGATTGCCCCCGAACCGCGTGTCGGTGAACACGTCGAACGTGCGGTATTGGTACTGCGCCACGGGTCAGGCCCCTATTGGTTGATGCCCATTTGCGTGTGGATCTGCTCGCGGGTCTCGTCCGTCAGACCCAAGGCCGCCGCCAGCGCGTCGAGGTATTGAACTTCGGCCATATTATCCACCGTGATCGCCATGAGCGACATGGAATAAACCTGCGCCTTGGTCTGCTCGGTGGCCTCTTGGGCCAGTGCCGTCGGATCAAGTGGGGCTGCCAATTGTTCGCGCACGAACTCAATTTCCTCAGGGTCGTTTTCGTTCAGATGCGCCATGATCGCCGCCTGTTCTTCGGCGTCGATTTCCCCATCGGCCTTGGCTGCCATGATCATCGCCTTGATCATTAGTTTGGCATTGGCCTCTGCCGCGTCGCCAAAGGCGGTGCCTTCGGTGAAGGAACTGAACAGGTCGGCCATGGAGCCTCCGGTGGCGACCGCTGCCCCACCCATGGCGTTCATCATGCCGCCCATGCCTGCCATATTGGCCGGATTGTCCGCGCCCAGGCCGAACTTGCCCATCATGTCTTTCATGCCTTGGGACCCGCCCGGCACGCCGTATTTGTCGGCCATGGCGCCCATCTGGTCGGCCATGCCACCGGGCTTGTTCATGGCGCTCTTGACCCCGGCCATGCCGCCCATCTGTTGGTATTTCTGGATCCCTTTGGCGGCGGCAAATCCCGCGCCCACAGTGATCAATGTCCGCATGAAGCTCATGGCGTACTCCAAGTTGTGCGCTTTTGGTTCTGTGATCAGAGCATGGGGGCGCGGGGCCGAGGTTTCAACTCACCTGGGGCGTCAGCGCTCAATTCCACCTTGACGCGGGCCAGGGATCGCGGTTTGGCCGTGGCTCTGGGGGGAGCCATGCGCAAAGACAGGATGGATGCGGCCGGTGCGGCGGGGTTGATCGTCTTTGGCGTGCTGTTGGCGTTCAACCAAGTGGTGATCAAAGTCACCAATGAGGGATTTCAGCCGATTTTCTTCGCAGGCGTCCGCAGCGTCGGAGCTTTGGTTTGCGTCTACCTGTGGCTGCGCTGGCGGGGTCGAAGTCTGGAGTTTCCGCCCGATGCCACCAAGGGCGGCATTCTGATCGGGCTTTGCTTCACCGTGGAATTCGTGTGCCTGTTTCTGGCGCTCGACTACACCACTGTGTCCCGGTCGGTGGTGATTTTCTATTCGATGCCGGTGTGGCTGGCTTTGGCCGCCCATTTCCTGATCCCCGGCGAACGGCTCACCTGGCTCAAGACCGCAGGGCTGGCGTTGGCTTTCCTCGGCGTGATCGTCGCCATTGGCGTTCGAGACGATGGCGATACCGGCACCAGCTTGTTGGGCGACTTTCTGGCCTTGGGAGCCGCTCTGGCCTGGGCTGGCATCGCACTGTGCGCACGGGCCACAGGGTTGGAGAAGGTTTCGCCCGAGATGCAGCTCATTTGGCAATTGGGCGTGTCCGCGCCGCTGCTGTTGCTGCTGTCGCCGCTCTTTGGTCCTTATGTCCGAGACCTCGCGCCCATCCATTGGGCCGGGCTGGTGTTCCAAGTGGGCGTGGTGGCCTCAGGCGGGTTTCTGTTCTGGCTCTGGCTCATCTCCATCTACCCGGCGGGGGCGGTGGCGAGCTTTGCCTTCCTGACGCCAGTGTTTGGCGTCATCATGGGATGGGCTTTGCTGGGCGAAACCCTGGGACCCAGCATTTTTGCCGCGCTTTTCCTGGTGGCCAGCGGTCTCATCCTGATCAACTGGCGGCGAAGCTAGTCGCGGCCTCACACGGAGCGTGGAAGCGAAACGGGTCAGGTCCCGCAAAACGTTTGGCGCACGACCTCATGGTCCTCAGGTGGCAGCGTGAACTGTTTTGATGGCGTGGTGTAAGGCTCGGTCACCACACCCAGCAATTCAAAGAATGGGCCATAGTCGCCAGCGGTTGCAGCCTGAATAACAGCCTCCACTTGGTGGTTGCGCGGGATCACTTGGGGATTGGTCCTGGCCATGGCGTCCAGGTCTGGCCCACCTTGGCGGTCTAGCCTGGCGAGGTACTGCGGTTCCCACGCCTCCCACGGAGCGCGATCGGTGAACCAGTCCTTGGCGGTGCCATCGGCAAGTCCCGCAAACACGTTGGTGAAGTCGGCTAAGCCTTTCTCCATCGCGTCCAGCAAACCGTTGATCAGTGTCTCATCGCCATCCTCGTCTCCGGTCAGCCCCAGCTTGGCACGGAACCGGGCCAGCCATGCAGACCCGTAAAGCTCTGGCAACCGGTGAACCGCTTGAGTAGCCGACTCCACCGCTTTGTCTTGGTCTTCGTCAATCAATGGCAGGAGGCAGGTGGCGAATTGCGCCAAGTTCCACCCCACAATCCCTGGCTGTGCCCCATAGGCATAGCGCCCGTAGGCGTCAATCGAGCTATACACCCTATCCTCGGCATAGGTGTCCATGAAGGCGCACGGCCCATAGTCGATGGTGTCGCCGGCGATATGGCAATTGTCCGTGTTCATTACACCGTGGATGAAACCGACGGACATCCAGTGGGCGATCAGTTGGGCCTGAGCCCGGATCACCGCGTTGAGTAAGTCCAACGGCGTCTGCGCCTCCGGGTAATGGCGCGCGATCACATGGTCGGCCAGCGTCTGGATCGCCTCCAGATCGCGCCGTGCCGCGAAGTACTGGAACGTGCCCACGCGAATATGGCTGCGCGCCACGCGGGTCAGCACGGCACCGGGCAGGGGACCCTGTTCCCGAACCACCGGTTCGCCGGTTGTCACCGCCGCTAGCGCCCGCGTTGTGGGCACGCCCATGGCATGCATCGCCTCGCTGACGATATATTCGCGGATCACCGGCCCCACCCAGGCCCGCCCATCGCCCCAGCGCGAAAACGGGGTGCGGCCAGAGCCGTTGAGTTTGATGTCCCACCCTTGTCCGTCCCCGTCCACCACATCCCCAAGGAGCAGCGCGCGACCCTCGCCC
>JBCDFD010000228.1:0-5264 GCA_039178645.1 Pseudomonadota bacterium
CCCTGTTCCCAGGACGCGGATTTGAAGCCTGGCACCGGCTCCATCTCCATGTCGACGGTGAGCAGGTAGTTGCAGGAGTGAGTTTCATGCACGCCTACATCCAGGAAATGCTGGGCATGGAACCGTTTGCCCATCAGCCGGCCCTGCATATCCACCTGGGCCATGATGACGGTGTCGATGTCGCCCGACGCCACCAGGGACGTCAGCGTTTCTAAAGTGAGGTTGCCGGGCATGGGCGGACCTTTCGATCAGTCAGAATTCCAGTGGGGGCGGTGGCACATCGGTGGCGTTGACGATTGTTTCTGTGGTCAGGCCCAGAGCATCCATGGTCCGCGTCCATATCTCTTGCGGCTCAGGCGCTTCGGCATAGATAGCCAGCACCGAATACTGCCCGTCCTTCACGGTCGCGAATGGGAGCAGCGTGGTTTCGGTTTCTGGGTCGACGGACAGGGTCAACAGCACGCCGGTGTCCAGGCAGCCTGCGTCGAAAAGATAGGCGGCCCAGACCTTTGGCCAGTCGCCCAGGCTGTCGCCGAACTGAACTTCCACATAGTGGCGACCATCGCCCAAATCGCGGGACAGGCTGACTTGGTGTTCCTGTGGGGCTGGGCTGACGATGGTGGCCCAAGGGCCCGTCGGGCATTCGGCGTCCGCCCACGTGGTGGTCGCGCAAAGGGAAATCGCGCAAACCGCGAAAGTATTTCTGTGCTGAGCCATGGATACCCCGGTGCAGTGGAGCGCGCGGGCGATACCGTGCGCGCCCCAAGCTGTCCACGAACCGGCGTCGGTGTCAAACACCCGGCAGTGAATGACCCGCAAACGCCGTTCAGTTAGGCGAAATCGAAGTCACCGGAGCCCAGCGGACTTCCAATGAGCACAACTTCGATGGTCCGGTTCCCCACTGTGATCTCTGCTAGCACTCCGTTTTGAGTGATCGAAACATCGCTGAACGATGTCACCCCCGTGGCCCCCGCAATCTTGATCGTGTCGGACCCCGAACGGAAATCGTTGATCACATCGACCTCGTCCACCTCTCCGTCCCCGCGGAATAGGAACACGTCGCTGCCATTGCCGCCGTTCAGCATATCATTGCCCATGCCGCCATCCAGCGTATCGGCGCCCTGTTGCCCTTGCAGTGTGTCCTCTCCTGCGCCACCTCGCATCAGGTCATCGCCGCTGTTGCCGCGCAAAAGGTCGTTGCCGAGGCCGCCTTTCAAGATATCGTTGTCGGCGCCGCCTTTCAGGAAGTCGTCTCCGCGATTGCCGGACAACAGGTCCTGCCCAGACCCACCATCAAGGGTATCGTCTCTTTCATTACCATAGAGCATGTCATCTTCGGTGCCGCCGAAAAGGCGGTCTTCGTAAATGCCGCCGATCAGAACATCGTCGCCGGAGTTTCCATAAAGATTGGAAAATCCAGCTTGGTTGCTAAGCGTGTCCTTTCCGGCGCCGCCATAGCCAACGTCTAGGCTCAGCCCGACTTCGACCGCCGTTGCAAAGCTCTCGTCGTATTTGATCGGGTTGTCCATGTAGATGAGGTCATTTCCATTCCCGCCCCAGATTGTGTCTTCTGTGCTGGTCAGGGTTCCGAAACTATAGCCATCCCCAATCAGCAGGTCCGCCCCGTCGCCGCCGCGCAGTTGGTCGTCCCCAAATTCCCCGATGATTGTGTCGTCACCGTCGGTGCCCAGGACGATGTCTGTGCCCGAGCCCCCTGTGTAGGTGGTCTGCGTTCCCAACTGCACATAAGACACTTCGTTCACCGGCGCCCCACTGCCGTAGACCATGGTGTGGCTTCCTGTGCCGTTGCCGAAGGTCACGGTGAAACCTCTATCCACGCCAAACAAATCATGGGCCGTCAGGTCCGTGGCCGGTCCACCGGTCAAACCCGAAGACAACAGGGTTTCCAGCACGAAGCTGTTGGGATCATCGGCTGGGTTGAACAACACCACGGTGCCGGCAAAGCTGTTGTATATGACCCGAATATCGCCGTTCTCGTCTTCAATCATCGCATATTCAGGGGCCGACGGTTGTGGCGCACCGAATGCGTTTGTGAAACTGCCCAGCATGTTCAGTTGTCCGAAATCGTCGATCTCGAACAGATACAAAGTCGGCTGCGTGTTGACTTGGGCGAACACGGCGAATGTCCCGTCTTGCCGTTCCATCACGTCCAGGCTGCCGATGGACGGCACCCCGAAGAACGACGCGATCGTCACTGTGTTCTCGATGGCGCCCGCTTGGCTGAGGATGTTCATTTTCAGATCGCGGTTGGACCCGTTGGTGTCCACGAAGACATCCAAGAACCCTGTCTCGTTTCGGCCCTTTTGCACCGCTGGAGTTGTCATCGGGCGCTGAATTACGGACTGGCTCGCGCCAAATGGGTTAAACGTCCACCCCACGAACTGCGCCGGTCCGCCGGTGAAATTCGTGCCTGCGACAACCAAAAGGTTTCCGGCCCCGTCGGCTGTTATGGTTGCCGGTTGCGACCCGTTAAATGTTTGCGAGGACAGCGTGATCCCGCTTGGGTAAAGCTGAGCAATTGGTGCCTGCCCATCCACAAACAGACGGGCGAAGGTCTGGGAATTGTTTGTAAAGGTCTGTGCGTAAACAATCGCTAGAGAGCCGTCGGGCAAATAGGTTGCGGCCGGTTGCGAGGCCGAAGCGGCGGACAGCGCTTTCAAGCCTACCTGATCGTCGTTGGGAAATTCGTCGATGTAAACGCGGAAGAAGTTGCCGCCCTGTTCAAGACCTTGGAAAATGTTGACCGTGCTTCCATCGGCGGCCTGCACTTTCTGGAAACGGGTTATGTTTGTGAAAACAGTTCCATCGATTGTGTAAACGCCAGTGTTCGGATCGAAGTAGTAGTCGGTGATATACGCCATGGCTGTCCCCTTCGTTCAAATTGGTCGCCGCCCCATAGGTCGACCGGAGCGTCAGACGCTCGTTGTGCGAAGTTAACCTAAAATTTACCTTGGGTAATAGTAAGGAGAACCATTAGCGGAAGTTCGCTTATGGTCCTTCTGGTTGTGCTAAGTCCGTGGAAAGAGGTAATTTAGTAAGGCTTTTTCGTTCTTCAGGAGCGGTCATCTCGACGTTGCGGTCTAAAGGTCCCGGCGCTTTGAAACTCTACCCGATGCTTGCCCGACCTGATGGCTAATCGCGTGCGTTTTTGACCCGCCAACCCGTCCCACTAGCTTTGTTTCCATACAAAAACAAAAACCAAGAACATCGCCAGTCTGGGAGGACGCCAATGCGCAAGATCGCGATAGCCACAGCCTTGTGGATCATAGGGAGCCCGTTTGCCACGGCAGCGGAGTCAGCGAGTGAGATTTACAGCGGCCTTTGTGCCAATTGCCATGGCCCCACCGCCAAGGGCATGGCCAGCTACCCCCGTCTCGCCGGCCAACCTGCCGACTATCTGGAGATGCGTTTGAAGCAGTACCGGGCGGGCGAAACCGTGAGCTGGAATTCGGCGCTCATGATCCCAATGGCCACCGATTTGTCGGATGCCGAAATCACAGCGCTTGCAGACTTGATCGCCAACGAGTTCCAGTGAGGTCGCTGCGCCGCGGCGGAAGTTTTCCCAAGGTAACCATTGATGCGTCGGAATGTCGCGTTATGATTTTGCACGGGAGCAGAGGGAAAGAGCCCAAGCGCCGACCTTTGTTCTGTCAAAACATACAATGGACACCTGGGAGGACTATCCATGACCTTGCCGAACACGGCAGTCACATCTGTCTGCGCATTGGCCGCCGCTGCGGCTCTCACCGGCACAACCGCACTGGCCACATCTGGCAAGAACATCTCGGCCATGGGCCACGAGATCGTCCTCAGCGGCCTTGAAAACCCATGGGACATGGCATTCTTGCCCGATGGTACGATGTTCTACACCGAGAAGTGCAAAGGGCTGTCTGTCCGCAAAAGCGATGGATCGACCGCGGGGCTCTTGGGGATGGGAGAAACCGATGACTATGCCGTCGCCGCCGAGGACCTGTTCTGCGAAGGTCAGGCAGGCATGCAGGGCGTCGCGGTTGACCCGAACTTCGCTGAGAACCGCACGATCTATGTCTACTCAACCTCCAACATGGCCACGCCGCACACCAACCGTGTGTTGAAGATGACCGTGAGCGAGGACCTGTCCACCGTGTCCGACCGCGTCGATATCGTGACGGACATCAACTATAAGATGGCGGCCAGTGATCATCCCTTCGGTGGGCCAGGTGCGCATAATGGCGGGCGTATCCGGTTCAACCCAGGCGATGGGTTCCTCTATGTGACAACCGGCGACACCCACAACGGGGCTGTGCCTCAAAGCGGAACTGACCTGGGCGGCAAAGTCCTACGCATCAATACCGACGGCAATGCCGCGCCGGGCAACAATGAAATTGCCGGTTTCGACCCTCGCATCTACACCTACGGACACCGCAACATCCAAGGCATCAGCTTCCATCCGGTGACTTTCCAGCCCATCATCGCAGAGCATGGTCCGTGGCACTCCGATGAGATCACTGCGCTGGTGCCTGGGGGCAACGGCGGTTGGGACCCACGCCCGAATGTTCATGTGCGCGGCGACTGCAACGATGATTATTGCGGATACTTGCCCAACCAGGGCGGCGGCATGAACCGGTTTGAACGGGCGTCCTTTATGCCCATGACCGACCTTGAGACCTACCCCGATGCGATGCAGCCCATGTGGGACAACAACAGCTGGTCCCAGGGAACGTCCTCGGCGGAGTTTCTGACGGGCAGCCAGTGGGGCGATTGGGAAAACGCCATGGTTGTTGGCATCATGGGTATCGGATTCGGCGGCACGCCCATTGGTCAGCGCATCGACGTGATCGAACTGAGCGATGACGGACAGTCCGTGGTGGACGTGACCGAGATGACCCTGCCCATGGAAGCAGGCCGGTTCCGGTCGGTGGTTCAGGGGCCAGACGGTGCGCTTTATACCGCCGTTGACCAGGGCATCATCCACAAGCTGGTTCCCTGACGGGCAGACATCCCTGTGAAATGAAATCTGGGCGCATCCATTGGGTGCGCCTATTTTTGGTGGATCATCAGCCATGGGACATCGGGTCTGGGAGACGTGATGCTGCCGATGCTACTGCTTGGTGGTCACCGAACCAGCAGCGGACCGGCCAACCATGAACACCGTTTTCCCACCATCGCCTGCGGTCCTGGCTCCCATCGTCGGGTCGGATAAAACGTTTCCGGTCCGCAGGGTCTATTGTATCGGTAGGAACTACGCCGCGCATGCGGTGGAA
>JBCDFD010000229.1:0-5194 GCA_039178645.1 Pseudomonadota bacterium
AAATCGTGGAAGGCGGCTTTGCCTTCATCCTCAAACTGCCGGTAAACAAGCGTGCCCTGGCCGGAATAGAGCCCGGGCTCCTCTATATTGTAGTGATCTTCGAGGCGCGAATAACTGTTCAGGCCCGGATGGACCCAGGGCAGATGATAGCTTTCGCAGTAGTTTTCCACGGCGAGTTTCCAGTTGGTCTTCACCGTCAGTTCAAACCGACTGTCGGCCCCACCGTGGTACAGCGGTTGGTCAAAGTCCCGCCAGCGGTCCATCACATTTGCCATTGCGGTTTCGAAAGGTGGCGCGGTCCCGTCGATATTCACCCAGACCACATCGCGCCAGATGTGGCTGCGCACCTCCAAGAGCCCAAGGTCAGCGCGGTTGATGGCTGGGTGGGTGTTCTGTCCCGGGCCGCCCACATGGGGGGTCGAGACCAGGTCGCCTTTGGTGGAGTAGCACCAGGAATGGTACGGACATCGGATGGCACCGGCGATCTTGCGGGGTGTGTCCACCAGGACCATGCCACGGTGACGGCAGACATTGTTGAACACGCGGACTTGCCCGTCTTTGTCCCGGATGAGCAGCAGAGGCTGCCCCAGAAACTCCATAGGTTTTGCGTCCCCCGCCTCCGGGATATCAGCCGCCACCGCCAATCCAGCCCATTGAGAAAACAGCAAGGCGTGTTTTTCTTCCTCGAATACATGGGGATCGATGTAGTGGGGATTGGGCAGCCCGCTTGCCCGGTCAACCGAGATGCGAACAGCTGTGAGATCTGTGAGCGGGTTTTGTATCATTCCAGTCCCAACTGTTTTCGCGTTTGGTGAAAGGCAAGTCGAAGCAATGCCTGCGTGAGTGGTGCCAGTTGATGTCAGGGGCTGGGGAGGCGTCCACACCGGCAGCGACACCGGTTTGGACCATGGCGACATGTGAAGGACTGTTAGACAGGCATGGCCCACTTGGAAGTGGGCCCAGCTAGCCCGCCCAATCAATCAGGTCTTGCGGCAGGTTTTGATAGCATACCGGGCGCAGGAACCGGCGGATGGCCAGGGTTCCCACACTGGTCGCGCCGAAATTGGTGGAGGCGGGGTAGGGGCCACCGTGGACCATGGCGTCGGCAACTTCGACCCCCGTGGGGAACCCATTGAACAGAACACGACCGGCTTTGCGTTCCAGGATCGGGAGAAGCGCGCGAACCGTTTCCGCGTCGCTGTCGGCCATGTGAAGGGTGGCCGTGAGTTGACCCTCCAACCCGCGGGCGATGTCGGCCATATCTTTGGTCTCGTCGACTGTGACTGCCAATCCCAGTGGGCCAAACACTTCCTGGTGCAGTGACGGGTTCGCTCCAAAGGTGGCAGCGTTCGTGCGGTACAACTGAGGGCCCACATTCCGCCCATCCGCATCTGTGGTCAGAACAGCATCCACGCCTTCCACCGAAGCCAAGCCCGCTTGGCCAGTGGCAAAGGCATCGCGGATACCGTCGGTGAGCATGGTTTGCGGAGCCGTTTCTGACAACACCGTTGACGCAGCGTCCAGGAATGCCTCGGCACCGTCGCCAGCGGGAAGGATCACCAAACCTGGGTTGGTGCAGAATTGGCCAGCCCCCATGGTCAGGGAGGCGGCCCAGCCTTTCGCAATCTCTGACCCGCGTTCGGCCAAGGCCCTTGGCAACAGGAACATGGGATTGATCGAACCCAATTCACCAAAGAACGGGATCGGTTCTGGCCGAGCGGCGCACAGGTCAAACAGCGCGCGCCCGCCGCGCAGGGATCCAGTGAAACCGACCGCTTTGATCCGTGGGTCCTGGACCAAGGCCGCCCCCACGGTTGGGCCGCCATCGTGGATCAAGCTGAACACACCGGGATGCAGGCCGCAGGCGTCCCGTGCCGCGTCAATCGTCTCGGCGATGATCTCGGCCGTGCCGGGGTGGGCAGGGTGGCCTTTGACCACCACGGGGCAACCGGCGGCGAAGGCGGCGGCGGTGTCACCCCCGGCGGTGGAGAACGCCAACGGAAAGTTCGACGCGCCAAACACGGCAACCGGTCCGATGGGACGCTGGACCAGTTTCAGGTCGGGCCGCGGCAGTGGTGAGCGGTCCGGCAAAGCCGGGTCGTGGCGCTGGTCCAGGTAACTGCCTTCACGAATGTGAGCCGCAAAGAGCCGGAGTTGACCGCAGGTGCGGCCCCGTTCCCCTTCCAACCTGGCGGCGGGCAAGCCGGTTTCGGCGGTGCCGATCTCGGTCACTTGCTCACCGCGGGCGTCGATTTCGGTGGCGATGCGCTCAAGGAACTCTGCCCGGGCTTCCCGACTGCTGTAGCCGAAACTCCAGAATGCCTCTTCGGCGGCGGCGCAGGCATCGGCCACCAATTCTGGCGTGCCGGTGGTGAACCTGTGGGGTGGACTGGCTTCAAAGGTGCCAGGTCCATCGACACGGGTTCCCGCGATGAAATTCTTACCATGGGGGGTGAAGGTCATGGGAACGGCTCCTTTATCTCACGGTGCGGCGGCGACCAGGCGTGGGTCGAGCATTTCGCTGACGAAACGATCACCGCATCCGGCAGCGATCAAACTGTCCAAGCGCTGTGCCAGGCTGGCCGTGCGTTTAGCGCGGTCATCGTCCAAGTTGGCCAGCATGTCCTGGGCATAGCGCAGGTCTTTGTGCGCATTGGCGATGGTGAAACGTGCGCCCTGGAAGTTGCCTAGAAGCGCGGGACCAACGGCCTTTTCCAAAGTTCCCGACCGAGCGGCCCCGGCCTGCATGGCATTGAAAAGCGCCTGTTGATCCAAGCCCAATTCATCCGCCGACCGGAAAGCGTCAGCCAACAGGATCATGGCCCCTTGGCTGACAAGGTTGTTCAATAGTTTGGCGGCATGTCCGCTGCCCGCTTCGCCAAAGCGGCTGGAGCGGATTGAATAGGTGTTCGTCACGTGCGCCACACGGTCAAATTCGGCCTCTGGGCATCCAATGAGCGACGCCAGCCGCCCCTCTGCCGCCTCTGGCGGTCCGCCAGTCACTGGCGCGTCTACAAATTTCACGCCTTGTACGGCCAGCGCGGATGCAATGGCGCGCGTGGTCTCGGGTCGCGATGTGGTCGTTTCGATCCACAGTTGGCCGGGGCGGAGGTTGTCTCTGACTGCATCAAACACCGCCTGAACGCTTTCGGCGTTGGGCAAACAGGTGAGCAACACATCGCAATTTGCCACCAAGTCAGCATGGTCAATGGCTTCGGTGGCCCCGAGCGTCACCAGGGCGTCAATTCCACGTCGGTTGCGATGCACCAGGATGCGAACGGCGTGTCCAGCGGCGAGCAGACGCTGCGCCATGCCCCCGCCCATCATGCCAACGCCGATGATCCCGATCCGGTCCTTGCTCACGCCGCAGCGGCCTTGTCCCAATGGGTGACCATTCGGCAGGCCACCTCAAACGCCGCGCGTGTGGCCCCAACGTCGGCTTTGCCCGTACCCGCAATGTCAAAGGCCGTTCCATGGGCCGGGGTCGTCACGGGGATCGGTAGGCCCCCTTGGACGGTCACGCCCCGCTCAAAACCCAAAAGTTTCAATGCGATCTGACCCTGATCGTGATACATGGTCACCACCGCATCCAGTTCGCCGCGCACGACCTTCAGGAACACCGTGTCCGATGGCCAAGGCCCATTTACGGAAAGCTGGCGCCCCGCCAGTTTGCGCACAGCTGGTTCAATAATCTCAATTTCTTCGCGACCGAAATTACCGCCGTCGCCCGCATGGGGGTTGAGCGCCGCGACCCCAATCCGCGGACGCGCATATCCTGCCCGGCGCAGGGTGTTTTCAATCAGCAGTGTCGCCTCTGAAATGCGGTCTTCGGAAATGGCATCGCCAACCTCGCGCAGGGCGATGTGGCTGGTGACCCGGCTGGTCCACATATTGTCGAGCGTGTTCAATTCGCTGATGTACGTGTCCACACCCAACCGGTCCGCCATGTAGTGCAGTTCATCGGAATGGCCGAGCCCCGCCATGTGCATGGACGCCTTGTTGAACGGTCCAAACATCACCGCATCGATGATCCCCTGGCGCGCGAAATCCAGCGCTTGGTCAAGCGCCTGCAAAGTGGATCGGCCCGACGCCTCTGTGCTTTGCGCCACCCGCACGTCTTCAGGCGCGATCGTGTCCATCGGATAAATCGCGAACCGGTCAAACCTGTGCCAGTCGTCCACCATCGGGTCCATCACGGTCATGGGATGGTCAATCCCGGCCTGTTCCTGCCCCAATTCGAACACGTGGGTGTCGCCAATCAGAAGAATGTCGGCTTGCGAGGCACAGTCTTCGGCCAGGAGGCGTGCGATCAGCTCGGGTCCAATCCCGCTGGGGTCACCGGGGATGATGCCAATTCGTGGAGCCGTTCTGTGGGACATAAGTCACTCCGCTGCTGGGGTGTCGGTTTGTTCGGCCAAGGCCGCTGTGATGTTGGTGATGGCGGAACTCATATGAATGCGCATGGCGTCCGCAGTGGCCTTGCCATCTCGCAGGCGCAGGGCGTCGCCGATCCGGCGATGTTCTGCCAGGGTTTGATCCCGACCCGCGTTGCGACGCGAGGACAGGAACCGCGCGCGCCATAGCCGTGCGTTGTATTGCCGGTGCGTGTCGATCAATGCGTCATTGCGCGAAGCCCGCACGATGGTTTCATGCATCTCCATGTCGACACGGAAAAAGTCCAACGCGGCGATGCGGTTTGAGTCCCGTTCCATCTGGTCGATGAGCGCCAGCGCTTTGGTGATCTCTTGGTCTGAGGCGTTGGCGCAGGCCAACTCACCGGCCAGCGCCTCCAAGGTTCCCATGACCACGGTGTTTTGGGAAATGTCTTCGAGCGAGGGGTTGGCCACGCGGGGGCGGCGGGTAACGGAGTAATCGACCAGCTTTTCCTGTTCCAGGATCGACAGTGCGGCCCGCAGCGGCGTCCGACTGATCCCAAGTGCAGCGGCGATGTCACGTTCGACGATGGGTGCCCCGGCGGGGAGTTTTTCCAACAGGATGAATTCACGCAACTTGTCCGCGGTCAGGTCAGCTAGAGTCTGCCGCGACCGGTCCAACGTCAGTCCTGCTTCGTCTATTTTGAAGCCCGTTTGGCTCATCAATGCCCCCAGTTTAATACAATTGGATCAAGCGGTCGGATCAAGCGGATCAGTTCGGCGCGGGTATCTGGGTGAAGCGGTGGGATCGGATGTCGGCA
>JBCDFD010000230.1:0-5155 GCA_039178645.1 Pseudomonadota bacterium
CAGATGATGGACGGGCTGGGATTGGCCGAAACCACACCGGGGCCGCTTATCCTGGTTTTGCAGTTTGTGGGGATGCTGGCCGGGGCTGGGGAAAGCGGCATCGGCCTGGCCCTGGCCGCAGGGGTGGTGACCCTTTGGGTGACGTTTGTCCCCTGTTTCCTATGGATCTTCGTCGGCGCCACTTACGTGGACTGGATCGCCAGTCGACCGAAACTCGCGGGCGCCTTGCAGGCGATCACTGCGGCTGTGGTGGGCGTGATCCTGAACCTGTCCGTCTGGTTTGCCGTGCACGTGTTCTTTGACAGTGTCACCAGTAAAGCGGTCGGACCACTCCAGCTTCTGACCCCAGATCTTAGCTCGCTTCGCCTAATGGTGTGCGCCCTTGCAGCACTGGCGGGCGTTTTGTTGCTGTGGAAAAAGCTTCCACTTTGGCAAGTGCTCGGCGTTTGTGCCGCATTGAGTGCAAGCCTCACCATTTGGTCATAATTGTCGCGTTATTTCCAACGATGGCGACCTTTCCAATGGGGTACGCCTTGGGCTACACCGGGAGGAGCAAAGAGGACGCCAATGACCCGAAGCATTGACTACGGCAATCTCATGCACCGCGCCATGCGCGGCTTGATCCGTCAGGTCTTGGGGGATGTGGCGGACAATGGGCTCCCGGGCGAGCACCATTTCTTCATTACGTTCGACACGACCTGTGAAGGTGTCGAGATCGCCGAATGGCTGGCCGAACGGTACCCGCAGGAAATGACGATCGTCATCCAGCAATGGTACGACAACTTGATCGTCACCGACGAGGGTTTCGAAGTCACGCTCAACTTCGGGGATCAACCGGAACCCCTGGTGATTCCGTACGAGGCAATCCGCACCTTTGTGGACCCGTCAGTGGAGTTCGGTCTGCGCTTTGAAACGACCGAAATGTCGAAAGACAAAGAGGACGGTGCAGACGAGGCCCCCATGGCCGAGGATGTGTCATCCACCGAAGACGACGAGCCGCGCAAAGACGCCGAAGTAGTCAGCCTCGACAGTTTCCGCAAGTAAATCGCCGCCACCCATTCCAAATCTTTCATACCTGCGCCAATTGGCGCAAAGCCGTCGCGTTGCGCGCTCGGATTACCCCCGGTAAGCCCTTGGCAAATTCGACCATGGAGGAGCTTGCCCATGTCCGCAACGCGCACTGAAACCGACAGCTTTGGCCCTTTGGAGGTCCCAGCGGACAAATACTGGGGCGCTCAAACACAGCGCAGCATCATGAATTTCCCCATTGGTTGGGAAAAGCAGCCTATACCCATCGTGCGCGCGTTGGGATGCATCAAAAAAGCCTGCGCCATGGCCAACAAGACCAACGGCAGCTTGGACGCGAAGCTGGCCGATGCGATCATCCAAGCGGCGGGCGAAGTGGTTGACGGCAAGTTTGATGACAACTTCCCCCTGGTGGTGTGGCAGACCGGTTCGGGCACCCAATCCAACATGAACTCCAACGAGGTCATCGCTAACCGCGCCATCGAGATCTTGGGGGGCACCATCGGGACAAAAGACCCGGTGCACCCCAACGACCATTGCAACATGGGGCAGTCGTCCAACGATACATTCCCAACGGCCATGCACATCGCCGCGGCGATGACCACGCAGGATGTGTTGCTGCCGGGCCTCAAAAAGCTGCTGGCGGGTTTAGACGCCAAATCCGAAGAGTTCAAAGACATTATCAAGATCGGGCGGACCCACACGCAGGACGCGACACCGCTGACCTTGGGTCAGGAATTTTCGGGCTATGCCCACCAGATCCGCCAAGGCATCGCGCGCGTCGAAGCGGCTCTTCCTGGCATTTACGAATTGGCCCAAGGCGGCACCGCGGTGGGCACGGGGCTGAACACCAAGCCTGGCTGGGGTGAAGCTGTGGCCGCCAACATGGCGGAAATTACTGGCCTGCCGTTCGTAACCGCACCCAACAAGTTCGAGGCCCTGGCCGCCCACGACGCCATGGTGTTCATGTCAGGCGCGTTGGCCACGGTCGCGGGGTCCATGTACAAAATTGCCAACGATATCCGGTTCCTGGGCTCGGGCCCACGGTCCGGTCTGGGCGAATTGATCTTGCCAGAAAATGAACCCGGCTCGTCCATCATGCCTGGCAAGGTGAACCCAACACAGGCCGAGGCCATGACCCAAGTGGCCGCCCATGTCATGGGCAATGACGCCGCGATGAAGTTTGCAGGATCCCAAGGACATTTCGAGCTGAACGTTTATAATCCGATGATGTCCTACAACCTTCTGCAATCCATGCAGCTTTTGGGTGATGTGGCCGACAGCTTCACCGAACGGATGCTGAACGGCATCCAGGCTAATGGACCGCGGATCAATAAGCTGATGAACGAAAGCCTTATGCTCGTCACGGCACTGGCACCCACCATTGGCTACGACAACGCGACCACAGTGGCGAAGACGGCGCACAAGAATGGCACAACGCTGAAACAAGAGGCCGTGGCCTTGGGTTTTGTGGATGAGGCAACATTCGACGCCGTTGTCCGGCCTGAACAGATGATCGGTCCCAAAGAGTGATCTGATCACATCTTGTGGGCGGGCCAGTTTCCGCCCACTTTATCCCCATGGATGACAAACCCATCAGCCTGTCCAAAGCCCGCAAAGCACGGGCACGCGCAGAGAAGCGTGCCAAGGCTGATGCCAATTCTGCAAAGTTTGGCCGCACCAAAGCTCAAAAGACCCGCGAAGCTGACACCGAGGCGCGCGTGACCAAATTGTGGTCCGATCACAAACGCGAAGACTAAAGCGCTTCCACTTTACACTGGATCACTTATTCGCCGCCTCTCGGCTCAGGCTCGAACGCGAAAAGCGATGGCAGATGCTTCAATGAAAAGTGGAAGCGCGATAGCCCAATCGCGGCTACGCCTTGCGCAGTGGTCCTCTTAACCATTTGAATAGAGTTTTCTTCGAATTACCGCTGCAAACCGGTAATATGGTGCCGTGGCCAGGATGGCTGCTCTGACATGGGGTCTTCGATCTGAGCATCGAGTGTGACGACCCATTTTCTGTCAAGATAAGCGCAGTTTTGGAAACGAAAGTGCTTACAAAAAGCAGAATATCGCCGAGACTGTGGCAGACCGCTGTCGCCGCTTGGCCAGTCAGAAAGTTGATAAGTATGCCCAAACGAACGACGCCTGCGCTTCACGGAGCAGGCCGTCACCAGGAGTAACTGGCATGAGTAACCGACCCAAGAAGCGATCTCTCACGTTGAAGGGACACCGAACAAGTGTGTCTTTGGAGGATGATTTCTGGTCTGCGCTGCAAGAGATTGCCGCAGAGCGGAGCAAGGCAATCAACGCATTGGCCGCCGAAATTGACGAAGCCCGTCCCGATGACATGGGTCTCGCGTCCGCCATGCGTCTATTTATCCTGCGCCACTTCCGTGAGCGGGCCGGGAACTGAGCACTGGGGAATTGACGCGGGAAACCCGGTGCGCCCATACAGCGGGCAAACCAATCAGACCGTGACCCGCAGTCCCACATGGCCGACCCCATTTGCCTGAGCCTTTCGGGGGCAGTCCTGCCCGATACCATGGAGCCAAAACGGCGCCATGCCCGCAAAGGTGACCGGCAAACGCCCCACTACCTGGAGACCTATGATCGAAGCACATTGTTTTACGACTGTGTTTACCAGGAGGATGCAGGCCATTACCTGTTCACCGCTCCCAGGTTTCTAAACCTGTGGGCCGAATTCCGTGACCGGATACGCTACAACGGCGAACCAGTTCGTGATCTCAAGCGACGGCGAACGCCCAAGTACGAACAGGTCCTGTTGAGCGCGCCCTTGGGTGAGATGGCTCTAGACCTCCCCGGTGGAGCACACCCAATCGTGCCACGTTTGGACATTTCGGACATGTTTGCCGGTCTCAACGCGGTTGTGACCATGAACAAGGACAACGATTTGTCCTGGGTGCGCGATTGGTTGCTTTATCTCGTGACACAACACGGGCTCGAAGCCGTTCTGATCTTCGACAACGGGTCGCGAGACTACCCGCTGGAGGCGTTGGCCGACGCCATGGCCGGGGTCGACGGTATCAAGGCTGCCGCGGTGGTGTTGGCGGATTTTCCCTATGGCCCACGGGATTCTGGCCAGGGGTTTGAGCTCAGGCCGAAGTTTCTCCAACCCGCGGTTATCAACATCGCGCGCACTGACATACTGCGCAAATCCCGTGCGGTCTTGGGCGTGGATATCGACGAAGTTGTTTTGCGCCGAGGCGGTGACAGCGTCTTTGACCGCGCCGTCAAGACTTGGGCCGGTGCCGTCAAAATCCGTGGGGCTTGGGCCTACCCATCGGCGGACGACCCCTTGCCCTGCGGGCATGGAAAACACATCAATCGCATTGCCGATGACCATGCGTCGCCCAAAAAATGGTGCGCTGTGCCACAAGGCCGCTTGAGCCGTTTGGGCTGGTTCGTCCACCATGTGGGCGGGTCTATTTTCCAAACGCTTCCCACAACAACTGACTGCGAATTTGTCCATTGCCGCGCGACATCCACCGGTTGGAAAGGCAGCGGGCGATACGCACTACCCGATGGGTTGGAACGTGATCCCGAACTGGTAACTTTGATGGCACAGTATTTCGAGACCTGAGGACGTGGCAGAGGTCATCATTCACCATTTGAACGGGTTTCGGCTGAGCCCGAAAGGTCCGCATCTGCGGGATCATGTGCGCCCGCTGCTGCGCCAAACCAGAAACTATCTGGAAAACTACGACCGAACCACGCTGTTTTATGATTGTGTCTACATTGAACGGGAGCGCGGGCACCTGTTCACTGCGCCGAGATTCCTCAATCTTTGGGACCTTTTTCGCAAAGGGCTCCGGCGGAACGGTCGAAAAGTGAAACGCGTCCTGCGGTTCACTTGGCTGCGCTTTGAACAGATTTTTGTTCCAGGTCCGCGGGATGGTCTCACGCTGAAAATAGGCAAGGACACATATCCTATGCCCGGTCGGTCCAGTTACGCTGGATCCTTCGCGGGCCTGAATGCGCTTGTGGCGGTTTCCAAGAACAACCATCTGGATTGGATCCGAGACTGGGCCCAGTTCCATGCCACCGACCATGGCACAAATGGCGTTGTCCTTTTCGATAACGGATCGACGGATTACACCGTTGAC
>JBCDFD010000231.1:0-5140 GCA_039178645.1 Pseudomonadota bacterium
AAACCCTACCCAGCCGCAACGGTGCCGGGCAGCGGGAAAGCTACCGTGGGCTTGACTGAACTCATCGGTTCACTTTTGGATGGGCTGTCATATATCAATGATTGTGGCGTACCCGACCGGTTCGCCCAAACAACCAAGACTTAGCGGAGCCGGCGCACGTGCAAGACCTCTCTCCCGATCCCAAACGCGGTCGCAAAGTGGACCAAGTGATAGACGGTGCCCGCACCGTGTTCATGCGCGAGGGATTTGAAGGGGCCAGCGTCGACGCCATCGCCAGGGCCGCCGGAGTGTCAAAAGCGACGCTCTACAGCTATTTCTCCGACAAGAAACAATTGTTCCTTGCGGTGGCGAAGATGGAATGCCTGCGCCAATCCGAGGCTGCCATGGAACTGGCCAAATCTGGACAATCGGCACGGGAAACCATGACCGACATCGCCCAAAGGATGACGGCGTTCTTCTTTTCCGACCTGGGCAAGAACGTGTTCCGCATCTGCATGGCAGAGTCCGATCGGTTCCCGGAAATCGGCCGTACGTTCTACCAAAGTGGCCCTGAAATGGCACGTAACCGGGTGGTCGAATACCTTGAAGGTGCCGTGGAGGCGGGCGAGTTGAATATCGAAGACTGCAACCTCGCCGCCGATCAATTCGCCGAACTGTGTAAGGCAGAGATTTGGCCCCGGCTGATGTTCAATGTCATCGACGAGGTTCACCAAGACGACATTGACCGCATCATCGCCGCCGCCGTGGATATGTTCATGGCGCGCTACGGTCCC
The DNA here is from genome assembly GCA_039178645.1 of Pseudomonadota bacterium. Classification (GTDB taxonomy): domain Bacteria; phylum Pseudomonadota; class Alphaproteobacteria; order Rhodobacterales; family Rhodobacteraceae; genus Mangrovicoccus. Next base: position 774 of record JBCDFD010000231.1, read on the forward strand.
TCTCAGACCATCACCACTTGAACGCAAAACGCCCGCCAAAGGCGGGCGCGGGTGTTCAGTGCAGAGTAGCGCAGTGCTTACTGTTGCAAGCTTGCCAAGTAAGCGTACAGGTCAGTGGCATCACCGGCGTCGCGCAGGCGGTACGCCATGTTTCCACGGGCGCGGCGGTTGTCCAGATATTCGCGCAAGAAACCCGTGGGGTCCTGGACGTAAGCGACGAAGGTTTCTTCGTCCCAGACCAAGCCCGCCTCACCGGCTTCCACAATGCTGTCAGAGTACCGGAAACCGTCCACTGTGCCCGCCTGGCGGCCATTCACATTGTGGAGGTTCGGACCGGTTTTCGCAGCGCGTCCGGCCAGAGTTTCGCCGGCGTCATTCTGCACCACGTGGCACGCCTGGCATTGGTTAAAAACCCGTGCACCCGCCACCGGATCGCCAGACAACGGATCGTCGTCAGCGAAGGCAGGCGCGATACCAAGCATAAGTCCCATCGCAGCAGCGAGCTTGGTTTGATGTTTCATGGGTAGCTCCCTAAGTGTAGTATGTGGCTATGGGGTGCACGTTCTGCCTGCGACAGAATGACCACCCTCGCAGGAGGTCAAATGGTCCAACGGGACAAAACAACAAGAGCCGTTTTCGGTTTTGTGACAGGGACTTTGCTGTCGCTCGGGACCGCTGTGTCCAGCGAGCCCATGACCCTCATCATGGACCGAAAAGCCGATAGCACCGAGTTGTTCTTCATGGTGTCCATACCCGAACTGCACGCCATGTTTGGAAGCCTGCCAGACCGCATCGGACCGGTGGACGGCGCACTGGACGCCCGGACACTTCTCACCGGCACCTATGATGTGGGATCATGGATGGCCGAACGGCTCCAGGTCACGTTCGACGGACTGGAAGTGGATATCGACGCCATGTCAGTAATGGTCCATCCAGACACATTGCCCCTACCCTTCGAGACACCTTTGGATGGCTACACCGCAATTTCCGTCTGCACAGCGCCTGTGGGGGCCGAGCCTGTCCCCGTTCAAGACCTGACGCTTTATGCGGGTTTCATCGTGGATGGGGTCTATCCAGAGGGCAGCTTTGCCGTTGGACCAAAAGACAGCGCCGATCAAATGGTCAGCGTCGATTTTGAAATCTACGACAATTGGGTGCCGCGGGCGTCGTTCACTGCCGATGTATCGGGGAAGAACGCGGTTGTGGCAGACCTGCCGTCACCTGCCTTTGATGGACCCTGGCTGCCTCACGCCCTGCGGCGTATCACAAGCCTGTTTAACTGATCCGGTCGCCCGTGGGCTAAGCATTGGTTTGGTCGGGCGGCCCTAGGACCGCCTCTCAACCCTATCGTTCTGTTAGGCCGTTTCTTCAGCCAGCATAGCATCCGCACGGGCGAAGATGTCTTCGTAACGCTGCTTGGCTTTGCCCCGCTGGCGCACACCTTTGATGTCGTCGTAGTTGCCCGACACATCACCCACGAGGATCAGACCTACCATGCCCACGGTGGAGTGTGGCGTGCAGTTGTAGCCATAGGCCCCTTCGGTGGTGATCGTGATTTCCACGTCGCCGCCGATTTTGCCTTTCCACTCTTCACCGCCCGACGGGATCATCTTCTTGTCAGAGGCCGCGTTGTGGCCCTTGTCCACAGAGATAAAGCGGATGGTGTCACCTGGCATCGCCCGCACGATGTCGGGGTAGAACACTTGGCGTTCTTTTTTGTCTTCGGGGTGCGCGTTGAGCATCTGCACTTCATGCACGGTGCCTTCGGCAATTGCGACTGTGCCTGGCACTGCCGCCACTGCGGTGGCTGCTACCATGGTGCCGATTGCGTCACGTCGGGTGAATTTCATAGTCTCCGTCTCCCGTTGCGTTTTTTTAAGAGGAGATCAGTAGCGGTCCCGCTGCCTCTCTCGGGCGAGAATATAGTGTGGCGCGCACAGCGACCACACATTTTCGACAGGTCAGAACATTGTGAATTGATCTATTGTGATCAAAACTCGGCTGCGCTGCCAAATGAAGGCGCCGCGCCGGAACGCGGCGACGGTTTTGTCTAACCTCAGGCCACGGCCCGTGAAAGGGCGCATTGGTCCCAAAGGACTTTCAACGCAGACACCAAACGGTCGATATCGGCGTCAGTGTGCAGTGGCGATGGAGTGAACCGCAGACGCTCGGTGCCTTTGGGCACGGTCGGGTAATTGATCGGCTGCACATAGATGTTGAACCGCTCCATCAGCCAATCGCTGATCTGACGGCACTTCACCGGATCACCGATCATCACCGGGATGATGTGGCTGGGGTTTTCCATATGCGGGATACCCGCCTTATCCAAGGCCGCGCGCAGCCGGGCCACTTGGCGCTTCTGCTGGGCGCGCTCAATCTGGCTTTGCTTGAGGTGCGCGATCGATGTCTGCGCCGCCGCGGCCACCGCGGGGGGCAGAGCCGTGGTGAAGATGAATCCAGACGAGAACGACCGGATAAAATCGCACAGCGCTGCGGAACCGGTGACATAGCCGCCCACAACACCGTAGGCTTTGCCTAAGGTGCCTTCGATTAATGTAATGCGGTCGGCCAGGCCTTCCCGTTCGCTGATCCCGCCGCCCCGTTCGCCGTAAAGTCCCACGGCGTGAACTTCGTCCAGATAGGTCATCGCGCCATGGGCTTCAGCCACGTCCAGAATCTCTTCCATGGGGCAAATATCGCCATCCATGGAATAGACGCTCTCAAACGCCACGATCTTGGGCCGCGATGGATCGATCTCGCCCAGCTTGCGGTTCAGGTCCTCGGGATCGTTGTGTTTCCAGATCACCTTGTCCGCGCGGCTGTGACGGATGCCTTCGATCATGGAGGCATGGTTCAGCGCGTCACTGAGGATAACAGAATTCTTCAACCGTGACCCAAGCGTTCCCAAAGCGGCCCAGTTGGACACGTAGCCCGACGTGAACAGGAGCGCGGCTTCCTTGCGGTGCAGGTCCGCCAGTTCCCGTTCCAACAGCAAATGGTGGTGGTTGGTGCCCGAGATGTTTCGGGTCCCTCCGGCCCCGGCCCCACAGGCATCGATGGTGTCCTTCATGGCGTTCAGCACCTTCGGATGCTGGCCCATGCCAAGATAGTCGTTCGAACACCAAACAGTGACTTCCCCAACACCGTCAGCGCAGTGGTTGCCCGCACGGGGGAATTCCCCGCACCGGCGTTCCAACTCCGCAAAAATTCGGTAGTTGCCCTCTGCCTTCAGCGCGTCAAGCTGTTCGGTAAATAGCGCGTCGTAGTCCATTTGCGGAACGTCCCTTTAGTTTTTCGTTTCTGGCTTGGGCGCGGGCAACATCCAGCGCCAAAGTTTGTCATCAGGTAGGGGCACCACCATGAACAGGTGCTCCAACAGGGCCAGAAGTGTCAGCACCGCCAACAGCGTGTAGCCCGTTTGCGCCCCCGGCGTGGTCGCCTCTCCCAAGCGCAAAAGCCACAGCGCTGACACACCAGTCAGGACCATCGCAGAGATGGGCCAGAACAGACTCGGGGATCCTTGGCGAAAATGAGTTTTCAGATGCGCCAAGGGCTGCGGCAGGAAATCGGTGTTGATCCGCGGGACACCGAAATAGAGGTTCAACTTGGCAGAGATGCGGGCAAAGAACAGGACCGCAAAGGTCCAAAGCCCGAACGGATTGGCCGCGCCAAGCGAGACATAGGTGAGCAGCGTGAGCGCCGCCAACAGTAGGATTTCGTGGTAGGCCAAAGTCCCCCACGCGGCGAGGAAGCGGCGCCACGCAGAGGGTTTGTCCAAGGCAGGTCCTTTGTAGGGGCCGGTGACGACGCCCGACAGAAACGCCAGTTCGATCCACCCCCAGACCATCAGGGCCGCGAAAAACGCCAGTCCCGCGCCCATGGCAGATGGGTCCGATGCCCTGTCTTGGATTCCCCAGACGCCGATCAAGGCGAACGGCATGGTCAGGATCACCGACCACAGGTGCGCGTCCCCACCGATGCGGTCCGCGATCCGGACACGGCACAGGATCGCACCAGTGAAAAACCACCACAGAAAGATTGCGATCAGCGCAGCAAGCCAGGGGGTCAGTGTCATGCTGCCCCCTTTGCCACAGTGACGGAAACCGCCACCGAGGCCTTTGGATATGCCACGCCAAGCCGCATCAGTAGGTTGGCTCCAACCGGGTGACTTCGGGCACTTGGTGCCGGATCACCGGAATGGTGTAGAGCGCGATGAACGCCCGTGCTGCGCGCAGCGATCCCCAGGCTTGGGCGAGCTTACCGCCAAGACCGCCCTGTTTCTTCGCCGCGTCGATGTCCCGCGACGCCTGCTCCATCGCCTTGAGGTTCGGCAACCACCGCTTGTGGTCGATGTCGAGCGTGAACGG
>JBCDFD010000232.1:0-5116 GCA_039178645.1 Pseudomonadota bacterium
CCGATGCCTCGGGGCCGGCGTTGTTTGCGGCCACTTGGTCGCCACGTTCAGGTTGGAATGCCGGTTGGGAAAACCGCGATGATGCAGATCGATATGAGCGCAGTCTATTTGAAAAACCTAGCTGTGTTCGGGACCCGCGGGATGCCCGCATGGAAATTCCCATCGATTCTCGACCTGATTCAAAGCGGCGCTGTGGATCTCACACCTTTGGTGGCCAACAAAATCGATCTGACCCAAGCGTCTGCCTCGCTTCGCGCCATGGATGGTCCAACACCACCCGGAACCGATGTGATCACAAAATTTGCTGTTTAAAGCACTTCCAGATTTTGTCGCAACTCCAGGTATCGCTTTTCGCGTTCGAGCTTTGCGAGAGGCAGCGAACAAGCGATCCAACTTATACTGGAAGTGCTATAGGTCGTGGCGGGTTTAGGCCCGGGCCTTTTCAGCCGCTTCAGCTTCCATCCGCTCCACCATTTTACGAGCCCGTTTGCACTGGAGCTTGTCGCGTAGAGGCGAGTTCGGGTCTACGTCCTTTTTGCACACCACGCATTTGTCCGCACCGGAGATCGCATTGAGACCGCCGCAGCTGCCCTTGATGGTTTTGCCCATCAAAAGCACGCCCAGTGACATGCCAAGCACGACCAAAAGAAGGAAAGCGAAGGTGAAGGCAAAGGTGGCCATGGGGGCTCCCGAAGACGCTAATTCTCCATTTGCGCGATCAAAGCATCAAACGCTGGGCTTGTGGATGTGACAAAGCCACCGTCGCGACGGTCTATCACCATGACCGCCACGTTCTCGGTCTCGGCGATTTCCAGCGCCTCTTCCGACCCCACCACCAACAGTGCGGTGGCCAAACCGTCCGCTGTCATGGCGCTGTCTGCCAAAACAGTGACGGACGCTGTTGTGTGCGTGATCGGGCGCCCGGTGGTGGAATCTATAATGTGCGAATAGCGAATACCGTCTTCTTCGAAGTAATTGCGGTAATCGCCCGAGGTCGCGAGACCCAGATCGCTCACCGGGATGATCACTTCCACCGTTTGCTGCGCCGCATCGGGTCGCTCAATCCCGATGGACCAAGGCCGGTCTTCGGCATTTTGACCTTTGGCCAGAAGGTCACCTCCGATTTCCACCAAATACCGCGCGATCCCTTCGTTTTCCAAAGCGCCGCCAATGGCATCAACGCCATAGCCTTTTGCGATGGCGGACAGGTTCACCGACACCTGCGGCAGCGCCTTCTGCAATGTGTCGTCTCTCAGGGTGAGCAAAGTGCTTTGCCCCACATGCTCCAAAGCGGCTTCGATTTCGGCATCGGACGGGATGGGTTCGCCCGGCTCTTTGGGTCCAAAGCCCCAAAGGTTGATCAAAGGGGCGAGGGTCACGTCGAACTTGCCCCCGGACAGCGCGTTGATGCGATTGGCTTCGGCCATGACGGTGACCATCTCGGACGATGCCGGCACGGGGTCGGTGCTGTCTGACGCGCTGAACTGACTGACTTCCGATCCCGGGTTCCAGTTGTTCATTTTGCCGTTCACATTGGCCAATGCCCCTTCGATGGCTGCGCTCACCGTGGTTTCATCCACGCCACGGGGCGGGTCGACCACTGTCACATTGTACGTGGTCCCCATGGTTTCGCCCGAGATGGTGAAACTCTCAGGCGCGCCAAATGGCCAACAGGCCGAAAGTGGGACGAACGCCAGTGGGATTAGAATCGTGCGCATGGGCTGTGCCTCGGGAAAATGTGCATCTAAAAGAGATCTTCCACCCCTCCGTGTGCGTGTCAACGTTCTGGTTGTATGCAAGTTTGGTGATCTGGGGTGCGTCACGCTGGCTCAGTCGCTGCAATTGCAGCCTTCAAGGCACAATGCCACATCCCGGCCCTGCGCAGCTTTCCCGTAAACCGAGTGCGCAATCAAACGACAAAAAATCGTCAGCAGCCGAACGTAGGGACGTCCGCGAGCTACATGACTCATCATGCTTTAAAAAAAGGCCTCGACCTGCCGATCACCGGAGCGCCCGCCGCTCGGATCGACACTGCGGCCCCCCCGGTGTCCGTCGCCTTGGTTGGCGACGATTACAACGGGCTCAAACCAAAAATGTTTGTGGCAGAAGGAGAAGAGGTGCGCCGCGGCACGCCTTTGTTCAGCCACAAAGACAGTCCAGACGTTGTGTTCACCGCACCTGCCTCTGGCCGAATTCGTGCCATAAATCGCGGTGCCCGACGGGTTCTGCAAAGCGTCGTCATTGACGTGAGCGATCCCGATGACCTCGGTATCGACTTTGGCAAGGCCGATGTTGCAAGCCTTGATGGCAACGACGTGGCCAGCAAGTTGTTGCAGTCAGGTCTTTGGACGGCCTTCCGCACACGGCCCTATTCCAAAGTGCCGAGCAGTGACGACCGCCCGTCGGCGCTCTTCGTGACGGCTATGGAAACGGAACCGCTCGCACCCGACGCGGGCATGGTGCTCCATGACCATATCGAAGCGTTTGACGAGGGCCTTCGGGCGATTTCCAAACTGACCGATGGCAAGACTTATCTGTGCCAGCGGCCCGGCGAACCGCTCATGAGCGAAACTCTGGACGGTGTCGAAGTGCATACGTTCGAAGGTCCGCACCCCGCGGGTCTTGCTGGAACGCATATGCACTTCATCGAACCGCCCAGTGCCGCAAAAGTTGTGTGGAGCATTGGCTACCAAGATGTGCTTGCCATCGGGCGTCTGTTCCAAACGGGTCACATTGATCCCTCAGTGGTCGTCTCAATCGCAGGACCGCGGGCGAAAGACCCCCGTATGGTGCGCACCATGATGGGTGCCAGCATCGTTGAACTGATCGAAAGCGAAGTGGCCGGTGACGAACCGCTGCGTCCCGTGTCAGGCTCCGTTCTAACTGGCCGGGCAGCGGATGGTCCGTTCGCATTCCTTGGTCGCTACCATCGCCAGATCACATTGATCACCGAAGACCACGATCAACTGGTTTTGGGTTGGCTCGCACCTCAGCCGGAGAAATTCTCGGTTCAGCCGGTGCTGCTGTCATCGTTCCTGCCTTCGAAGCTGTTCGATCTCACGTCCAATCTCAACGGTGGGCGTCGGGCGATGGTCCCCACAGGGACCTTCGAGACACTGATGCCGCAGGATTACCTGCCCACTCAGCTACTTCGCTCACTTCTGGTGACGGACACTGACAGTGCTCAAAAACTCGGTGCGCTGGAGTTGGACGAGGAAGACGTGGCGCTTTGCACCTTCGCATGTCCGGCGAAATATGAATACGGCGAAGCGCTCCGTCGCAGCCTCGCCAAGATCGAGAAGGAGGGCTAAACCCATGGGAGCCCGTGATTTCTTCGACAAAATCGAGCCGCACTTCACCAAGGGCGGCAAGTATGAAACCTACTATCCAATCTACGAGGCGATAGAGAGCTTTCTCTACACGCCCAAGACTGTGACCAAGGCCGCGCCCCACGCGCGGAGCTTTGTCGATATGAAACGGATCATGACCTACGTCGTGTTGGCCACGATCCCGTGCATAATGGTGGGATTGTGGAACCAAGGGTTCCAGGCCAATTCAGCCATCGCGGCGATGCCTGACTATGAACCTTCGGGGTGGCGACAGATCATTCTGGCCAGCCTCGGGATAGGGTTCAACCCAGGGAACCCCATTGCAAATTTCTTGCATGGGTTCATGTACTTCCTGCCCATCTATATCGTCACTTTGGCGGTGGGCGGTTTCTGGGAAATCTTGTTTGCCACGATCCGCCGCCATGAAGTGAACGAAGGCTTTCTCGTTACTTCGATGCTCTACGTGCTGATCCTTCCAGCCTCTACGCCCCTCTGGCAGGTGGCTCTGGGCATTTCCTTTGGGGTTGTGCTTGGGAAGGAAGTCTTTGGCGGGACGGGAAAAAACTTCCTCAACCCGGCTCTAACCGGGCGCGCATTCCTCTACTTTGCGTATCCGGCATCCATGTCCGGTGACAGCGTTTGGGTGCCCGTTGACGGATACTCAGGGGCGACCGCGCTGGCCGTGTCGGCCGCCGAGGGTGTTCAGGCCTTAGCTGCGCAAGGCATCTCGTGGTGGGATGCCTTCCTTGGAACCATCGATGGGTCTATGGGCGAAACCTCAACCCTCGCCGCTTTGACTGGGCTTGCCTTCCTTCTGACCACACGCATCGCCAACTGGCGTCTCGTTGTGGGCTGTTTGGGCGGAATGATTGCCTTTTCATTCCTGCTGAACGTGGTCGGGAGCAACACCAATCCAATGTTTGCAATGCCTTGGTACTGGCATTTGGTCTTGGGTGGGTACGCCTTTGGGTTGGCCTTTATGGTCACGGAACCGGTGTCCGCCAGCCACACAAACATGGGTCGATACATCTATGGCGCGCTGATCGGGGTGATGGTGGTGATGATCCGCGTGATCAACCCGGCTTTCCCCGAGGGCATGATGCTCGCCATTCTGTTCGCCAACATCTTTGCGCCGCTCATCGACCACTTCGTTGTGCAGGCCAACATTGCCCGGAGGGCTAAGCGTCATGTCTGACACCTCCCAACCCACCAAGGGCGGCTTCGTTGCTTGGCTGCGCGACGCCCCCGCCGACAGCACCGGAAAGACGCTTTTCGTGGCGGTTGGTCTGTGCCTGTTCTGCTCAATGATTGTCTCGGTCGCTGCCGTTAGCCTGCGTCCTATCCAAGATGCCAATAAGCTCCTGGACAAGCAGAAAAACATTCTGCAGGTGGCAGGGCTGTACGAGGACGGCATCGACATTGCCGACGCCTTCCAAGCCTTCGAGCCTCAGGTGCTGGAATTGGCGTCAGGCACTTTCTCTCAATTGTTCGATGCAAGCACGTTCGATGACCGTGCCGCTGCCGATGACCCCGCAACCAGCAGAGCACTTGACGACGATCCAGCGGGTATTGGCCGACAGTCAAACTTCGTGACCGTTTACCTGCTCAAAGACGCCGCCGGTGACTTGGACAAGGTTATCCTTCCGATCCACGGCTATGGTCTTTGGTCAACGCTATATGGCTTCATCGCATTGGAAGAAAACGGCAACGATATCTTCGGCTTGCAATTCTACCAGCACGCGGAAACGCCAGGCTTGGGGGCTGAGGTCGACAACCCACGCTGGAAA
>JBCDFD010000233.1:0-5100 GCA_039178645.1 Pseudomonadota bacterium
AACCAACATCCCCTGACTGCTCCCTCATGCCTTTGAGGAAGCTTCTGATCAGAATTATAAGGGGGGTCACTTTTGGACGCCGATCACCCCAAGATAGGGGTCAAACTTGCATGCCGTTACACAGATGGAGCCACTCCTTGACCGCTTGGGCTTGCGCCCGCTTATCGATGAGCCGGGCCATACGAAGCTCTACGCCATCGCCGATCTGCCGCCTACGGATCGAATGGCTGCCGAAGTCGAAAACGCCAAGGCCCGCAACGCCCGGTTCAAGAAAACGAAGCCTGCTCTGAGCGCGGAAGAGTAAGCCTTTGGATTGACCGACAGACGTTAGGGAGCGCGTTCGCGAAAACATAGCGCTTCGGGAAATCGCCCAATCGCCAATGCCCTATCATGCTTTACACTCTCAGAATATTGGTGGTTTTTGGTGTCTCAAAGCTTTCTCAAAACGCGCTAAGATGCGGCTCGGCAAGACAGTTCACGCCGGCGCTTGCCGGTTAACCACACCCAGCTTTATAGTTGCGCTCGGCTGAAGCAGCTGAAGCCTTCCGACAGTTCGGTCGCGACCAGCCACCAGACAGCTTTCCTCTGAAAACGCATCCTGCCCGGCGAGGCGCCAATCGCATTACACTGCGTGCGGCCTTTGGGTCAGGCTTGCGTTCAGAATGGCAAAACTGTGTCCCAAGAAGGAAAGTTACAGCGGAAAGCATCACTCTGCATCTTCATGATGGTCGGGACGGCAAGATTCGAACTTGCGACCTACGGTACCCAAAACCGTCGCGCTACCAGGCTGCGCTACGCCCCGACTGGCGGATCATTTATCGAAGGCTCTGGCGAAACGAAAGCCCAAAAAGACGGAATTTGTGGCGCATGTCTGTCAACTTGCAACGCCGATAGTATGCCCCTGCTCTGGAATAGCGAGACACGAGTGTCTCTTGATACCGCTGGGGAGACGAACACGCGGTGGCATTCAACGCTGCGAATTTGTGAGAAGCTGAGAGCCTAAACCCATTGAGTTTGCTGGCGCTTCCTAGGACACTTACGCCATGAGATTTGCCGTACTTGCCGATATCCACGGAAACGCCTTGGCGCTTGAGGCTGTGTTGGCGGACATGGAACAGTTGGGCGTGACACAGGCGGTCAATTTGGGTGATTTCTTCAGCGGTCCATTGGACGCTGAAACCACGGCAGATCTTTTGGCCCCGCAAGACTGGCCGTCCATCTTGGGCAACCATGATCGATATTTGATCGAAGAAGACCCTGTGGACATGGGACCATCGGACAAGGTGGCCCATGGACAGCTTCGTGATCAGGACCTGGCTTGGCTCAAGACCTTGCCATCCACGCAAACGGTTTTTGGGGATGTGTTCCTGTGCCATGGGACGCCCAGCTGCGACACGACCTATTGGCTGCAGCGCGTGGAACCCAATGGCATGGTGCGGAATGCGACCTTGGCCGAAGTGGAACGTGAGGCTGCCGGTGTCGACGCCAGCCTGATCCTGTGCGGCCACACTCACATTCCAGGGCACGTGCGTCTGCGGGATGGGCGGTTGATCGTCAATCCGGGCAGCTTGGGATGCCCTGCATATGATGACGACACCCCTGCCCCGCATCATATGCAAACGGGCACACCCCATGCGTCCTATGCCATTGTGGAAGGAAACAAGGGCGATTGGCGAGTGACCTTTCACTTGGTCGCCTATGATTGGGGCCAAGCCAGCGCGCAAGCGGCGCAGAATGGGCGACCCGAGTGGGCCCGAGCCTTGGCCACAGGGTGGTTTGAGGCATAAACTGGATCGACTGACGTTTCAGTAATCGGAGACAGCGACATGGAAGCAGCATTTTGGCACGACCGTTGGGCGTCCCGCCAGATTAACTTCCACGAAGGCGAGGCCAACCGGTACCTCACGGAGCACTGGGACACGCTTGCCCTGCCCAACGGATCCCGCGTGTTTGTACCACTCTCGGGGAAGACCCGCGACATCCCGTGGTTGATGTCACAAGGGCATGCGGTGGTGGCCTGTGAATTAAGCCAAACGGCCATTGATGAGTTGTTCGAAGATTTGGGCGTGGTTCCGACTGTAACCGAACATGGCGCTTTTCGCCATCACGCCATTGAAGGATTGGATGTGTTCGTGGGCGATGTGTTTGCTCTGACGCCTGATGTGCTTGCGCAGGTGGACGCGATCTATGATCGGGCAGCCGTGGTGGCCTTGCCGGATGCCATGCGCTCCGACTACGCGGCCCACCTCGCTCAAATTACAAACCTTGCACCTCAATTGGTTGTGGCGTTCGAGTATGAGCAAGCGGTCATGGGCGGCCCACCCTTTGCCATTTGGCCCAAGATGATGACGGCGCTGTATGGTGCCAACTACGACTTGGAGCTTTTGGACAGGTCCCCCGTCCCCGGTGGGCTCAAAGGTAACTCGGACGTTCAGGAAACCGCTTGGCGATTATCCCCGAAGGTGGATTAAGCCTCGGCAATCTCGATGACGTTTAACAGGGCCACGCCGCGTTGGGGCCAAACAGATCATGCTGAATGCGGCTGCCCGGTTCGATACCCAGTCCAGCGCTTAGGTTGCCATTGATTTCCAACACGCCGTAAACCGGACCATCGCTGGGGATGCCCGTTTCATCGTGGGGAATGGCATTGGCATGGACCTTTTCCACGACACCCTGGCGGTCGATGAAGATCATATCCAGCGGGATTAGTGTGTTGCGCATCCAGAATGCCACTTGGCGCGGCGGGTCGAAAATGAACAGCATGCCCGCATCCATGGCCATGCTTTCACGAAACATCAGTCCACGATTGCGTTCAGCGGGGGTCAAGGCAAGTTCGATGTCGAAGGTCACAACATCGCGCCCGGTATCGATGCGCAGTTGATCGCTTGAGCAGGACGCCCACAGACCGTGGGGAACCGCCCCTATCAGAGCAATGGCGCAAAACCGAATAGCTGCGTGCATCAGGCGTCTAAATCGCCATCCTGAACGGCCATTTCCCAAGACGACACTGTCGTGGCCATCAGACCGCGGCGGCCTTCGACCACGCGGAGGCAGATCGCCTCACCGGGCTGGAGGTCGGCCAATCCCGACCGGCGCAGGACCTCAATATGAACAAAGATGTCTTCGGGCTTGCCAAAGGCGTTTGCGAACCCAAACCCTTTGGATTTGTCGAACCATTTCACCCGAGCCGGTTCCAAGGGTCCAACATCCTGAGGATCAATGGCGTCGCCCATGAAGTCGGTCGCCATGGGTTCATCACCGCTTACCGGCGGATCAATCCGGAGAACCTCAATGGCTTGACGACCACGGTCTGTGGACAGGACCACGACCTCAATGGCGGCACCGTCCGCTACAGAGCTTTGACCATAATTGCGCAACACGTTGGCGTGGAGAAGAATATCACCCCCGCCATTTTGCGCGACAACGAACCCGAAACCCTTACCAGGATCGAACCATTTGACGTGGCCCTGAACGATTTGCCCGTCTTGTTCTACATCCATTCGATCCACGTACATTTTCAATGGAATTCCTCCAATCCCCATAAATCACCGTAGGGGTACACATTTGATGGTTTCAAGGAGAAATATTGAGAATCCCAACCCGATGTCTGTCAATTTCATCCATACCTAGGGACAAAGCCTTTGGATTGACCAGTTATCTTGTCCAATTGGCCTTTCCCATCGAAAACGATCGTGCAGACGGAAATCGCCATCGGCCCAGAATTCAAACTCGCTCACAGCCAGTTTATAGCCGCCCCAGTGGGGTGGTCTCGGCGGATTTGGTCCTTTGGATACAGTGACTTTGGCAACTTCGCCCATCAGCGCGGCCCGAGACTTCAGCGGTTGCGACTGCTGGGACGCCCAAGCCCCCAGCCGACTTTGCAGAGCACGGGACTTGTAATAGGCGTCAGACCGCTCATCGTCCAAGCGACTGATGGTGCCGCGGGCCCGCACTTGGCGGCGCAACGACTTCCAGTGCAGGACAATGGCCGCTTTGCCTGCGCCGTCCAACTCCTGCCCCTTGCGGCTTGTGTAGTTGGTGAAAAACACCAGACCGTCGTCGTCCACGAACTTCAGAAGCACGATGCGCACGTTGGGCAGTCCGTCGGCATCCACTGTGGACAAGGCCATCGCATCGGGGTCGTTGATTTCGCTGTCTTTTGCCTCTGCCATCCACTGGCGCACCAGACCGTAGGGATCGTCCCCCACGAATATGCCTTCGCGATCGCTCATTCTTGCCTCAACTGTGGTGTTGCCCCCCGACCAGCACGGACAAACCGTCCAGTCCTGTCGCCTTGATGGACTTAGCACAATCGCCTAAGGGACCACAAATTTTCACGTGTGGGGAACAGCGGTATGACGAACCAGCTCATGGCAGGCAAACGGGGCCTCATTATGGGGGTCGCGAACGATAAGTCGATCGCCTGGGGTATCGCCAAGGCGTGCGCCGATGCTGGGGCGGAGGTCGCCTTTTCCTACCAAGGGGAAGCGCTCAAGAAGCGGGTGTTTCCGCTGGCCGAAAGCGTGGGGTCCGACGCGGTCTATGAATGTGATGTGGCCGACGAAGCGTCGCTGGATGCGTTGTTTGAGGCGTTGGAAGAACGGTGGGGCAAGATTGATTTTCTGGTCCACGCCATCGGATTTTCCGACAAAGGCGAACTGCGGGGTCGCTATGTGGACACGTCGCCGGGCAACTTCCGCACCTCCATGGACATTTCGGTTTATTCCTTCACCGCCGCCTGCGCGCGGGCGGAGAAGCTAATGACCGACGGCGGATCGTGCCTGACGTTGACCTATTACGGTGCTGAAAAAGTCATGCCACATTACAATGTGATGGGCGTGGCCAAAGCCGCGTTGGAAGCCTCGGTGCGGTACTTGGCCGAAGACCTTGGCAAGCAGGGAATACGCGTAAACGCAATTTCCGCAGGTACGATCAAGACCTTGGCCGCGTCGGGCATCGGTGATTTTCGCTACATTATGAAGTGGAACGAGTACAACGCGCCGTTGCGCCGGACCGTGACACAAACCGAGGTGGGTAACTCCGCCCTTTATCTGCTCAGCGACATGGGCAAGGCCGTGACGGGCGAAGTGCACCACGTGG
>JBCDFD010000234.1:0-5094 GCA_039178645.1 Pseudomonadota bacterium
ATCACGGCGGGCATTATCGCCGCCATGGGGTGTTTGGCGGCCTATGCCCACGCCCAAGCCACAGGGCAGGGCCAGAAGGTGGACACTTCGCTCTATGAGGCGGCGATCACTCAAACTTATTGGCAATCAGCGATCACGTTTGCGACCGGAGAGCCCCCTGGCCCCATGGGGTCAGCGCATCCGTTGAACGCGCCCTACCAGGCGTTTCGAACCAAAGACGGTTGGATCAACATTGGTGCCGCGAACCAGAAAAACTGGCTGCGGTTGCTGGATGTGATCGGGGCGCAGCAGTTGAACGACGATCCACGCTTTGCGACCAACCGTGAGCGGATGTTGAATTTGGATGCCTTGGTCGAGGTTCTGAACGGATATTTGGATCGCGAGACCACGGACCACTGGTTGCACGTGATGGAGCATGCCGGGTTGCCAGCGGGGCCCGTGCGTAACGTGGCCGAGATGCATGGCGACCCGCAAACCCAAGCGCGAGAAATGGTTGTGTCCCTGGATCATCCGGTGGCGGGCCAGATGGACACTCTGGGTCATCCCATCAAGTTTTCACACACACCTGCTCAGGTGGCGCGGCCCGCCCCTGTGCTCGGCCAGCACAGCCGCGAGGTTCTATTGGAACGCGGTATTGCCGCGGATCGGGTGGAGATGCTGATCTCCCAAGGGGCCGTGGTGGCACCGTCCTAAATGACGCCCGGCTGCGCCGGTCGCCGACATGTCCCCGGCCACTGCCTCCGGCAGCGTCCGGGTGGAGGGGGGCTCTGCCCCCATTTGACCTTCGGCAAATTCCCCCGGCCATGCTGGTGGGCGCCATATTGCTCTACACGGCGACAGAATACTGTTTGGATGGGGTAGAAAACTTGGGGGCTTCGGATCGAATGTCCTTCAGCCGCAGACAAGGGCGCGCCCTTGGGCCGTAGCCGTTCTGGTTGAGTTTGGTGGTGCTACAAAGGTCGGGGAACAGGTCCAACAAATCAGCGATGACATCGTTGGGTAGAGAGCCAAGCACTAGGGGGCCGGGATAGAGCGTTTCGCTAGGCACGCCTTCGGCAAAAATCACTTCATGACGCTCCGTGAGGAGGTGAATGTAAGTGAGGCCCTGTTTGGTGGTTGCGCAATTGGCGCTCCCTGAGAGAACAACCGAAAGTTGTTTGGCCCTAACGAACGCTTCACCCCCGGTTTTGCCATGGCGGGCGACAAAACAGTGCTGTGGGGACACCAGTATCGGGATTGTATTTCCGATCGCGTTAGGAGCCAGCCAGATAGGCCGTAAATGTGGTGCGGCGCGCAGCATCTCTGCACTGACCCGGTGCGCGCCGACCCAGATGATCTGTTGATATCCGTTGTCGGCGGTCTGGACCCATTCGCCCGCCTTTATAGTTTCCACCGGTCGCCACCCTTGGGATGTGAGGATGCGCGTGCCGGGTGTGTAGCAGGGCAGAACGTTTTCGATGCCGGTGAATTGGATGGTCCCAGTTTCGGCTCCCGCTGCATCGTAGAGCGTGGCTGTGCCGCTGCCGGTGTCCAACCGGTTGCCCGCACCGTCGCTGTCCCAGTGGACTTTGGAGGACCCGTACCCCACCGCGTCAGTGAGGTCGAGCACATCATCGCCCGCGCCACCATCAATCACGGCATCGTCGACATCTGCCTGGATTGTGTCGTCGCCATCGCCGCCGCGCAGTGTGTCCACGCCCGCGCCGCCGACGAGGATATCGTCTCCGGCTCCACCTTCGATCAGGTCGTCGCCTGCGCCGCCATCAAGCAGATCGTTGCCGCCGGCTGCGGCCGCCACGGTGAATTCCTCCAACGCGACGCTACCTTCGGCATCGGGGCCAGTGACGTTCACTTTCAGAACGTTGCCGCCGTAATGTTCGAAGTAGGTGATGCGAACGTCGTGCGGACCTTCGTCCAATTCGATGGACCCGTTGCGCCAGCCCGCGCCGTGCAATCCGTCGTAGTCCACCACCTTTTGGCCGTCGATGAACAGATGCACACCGTCGTCGCCTGACACGTCGAACTTGTATGTGCCCGCCTTTTCGATGGTCATCACGGTGTCGAACCGCGCGGCGAAGGTGTCGGTGTTGGTGCCATGCGCCATGGCCAAGTTGCCGACGTTCAAATCGTCCACTGTGCCTTCGGCGTCTGGCGGGTTGCTGTTCACACCATCGTTATCGAACCCAGCCTCGGCCAAGTTGCGCGTGTTGAGGCCATCGCGTTCGAAAAACTGGAATGAGAACTTGCCCGCGCCCTGGGCGTCGCCGGTGAGCGTGTCGCTGCCTTCGCCGCCGATCAAAGTGTCGTCGCCTTCGCGCCCGGTGAGCAGGTCCATACCCTCGCCACCGTCCAAGTGCGTTCCGGCAGAAGCGGCTATCAGGGTGTCGTTGTGATCGCTGCCCACCACCGCCTCAACGCTGACCAACGTATCGCCCGCTGCGTCACCGCCGGACTCGCTGGCACCGTCGCCCAAGTCGACCGCGACCGCCTCTTCGCTTTCCGAGTAATCGGCGGTGTCCGTGCCTTCGCCACCGTCGAGCCGGTCGCTGCCCGCGCCGCCTGCCAGCGTGTCATTACCCGCGCCGCCTTCCAAGGTGTCGCTGTTGCTGTCGTAGTCGGAGGCTGTCACGTTTGGGTCGTCGTCAGAGGCCACCCAGACATTGTCGATCCCGAACGCTTCGTCGTCGATATCCTGGTTGGTGGTGGCGCCAACGCCCAGGGTCACGGTTTCGCCCGGATCATCCAAAACGATCCGCACGCGATACACGCTTTCCGTCCAGGACGAATAGTCTTTGAACCCAAGGTTCTTGCCTTCAACCAATGGCGTGACGGTGTAGCTGCCGCCGTCGAATGTGCCGCTCGCCGCGCCGTCGGACTGTTTGTCCGTGCCCCAGGCGTCGTGCGTGATGATCTGTTCGCCGTTGATGAACACCGTGGCGCTTTCGCCCCAGTCCCAACTGTCGATCTGTAGATAGTCAAACTCGATCACCGCGTGGGCGGCGTTGGGGTCCAGGTTGAAAGTCTTCTCCACCTGCGCACGCCCATCCGACTGCCCGGCAAAACGTCCCAGAAACGCGTCACCATCGTCCATGGCTTCGTTGGCGGTGGCACCCGCGCCGGAGGAGGTGAGCGTCCAGCTCTCCCCCGCCCCGTCGCTGAAATCCTCATCGGCGACGACGTTGATGGTGGAGGCGCTCTCGCCGGTGTCGGTGAGCAGGTCGTTGCCCTCGCCGCCCACAAGGCTGTCCCGACCGGCGCCGCCGTCCACAGTATCGTTGCAATCGCCCGCGATCACTGTGTCGCTGCCACCGCCGGCGTAGACTTTGTCTTGGCCGCCTTGTGTCTCGATCCGGTCGGCCTCGTCTGTGATGGCATCACCGTCGGCATCGGTGTCACCCAGGTCGAAGGCGTCATCGCCATCGCTGCCCGTCACGACGCCATCGCCGAGGGTGGGACCGCCGGGGTCCTCCAATGTGTTGAACAGCGACACATACCCGATCTCGCCATCGAAATGGTCGCGCAGATTGTCGGCGGTGTTGTCGCTGGAACCCGCTTGGGACGCGCCCAAGGTTATGGGGTTGCTGTGGCCCTGCTGATCCCAGGTGAGCGGGTCGCTGATGTCCTCCCCATGGGTGTCACCGGTGGTGAGGTTTTCCACCTTCAGGAACCCGTCCGAGCCCGCCTCGTCCCAGGCGTAGGTCAACCGCAGCGTATCGCCGGCGTCGTAGAACCCGGACGGTGTGGAATAGTATTCGCTGTTGTGATCGGTTTGGTGGCGGATTTGCACGCTGCCGTTGGATTTCACCCAGGCGGTGAAATGGCCGCCTTCGTCGTACATGGATGAATCCCGCGACAGGATCGCGCCGGTGTGGCGGGTGTCGGGGGTGAGTTCCACCACCAAGGTGCCCGCGCCCATCTGGTACGCGTCGTCGGCGGGCAACTCGTGGTAGTTGTCGCGCCCATCCAACTGCAACGCGCCGCCGGTGTCGTCAAAGGACCAAAGACCGATCTGGGCCATGGAAATCTCCGCAGGTGTTTGGGCGGAGTGTGGTCCCGATGCCGTTAAAGCGGGGTGTGGAGGTGCGGTGGATTTGAGGCGAATGTGAGGGAAGTGCAGTCAGAGCGTAGCGCGCCATTTGCGGTAGGCTTCGTCGAATGCCTGGTACAATTCGAAGCTGTCTTCGTCGGCATCGTCGGCGGCGTGCCAGTGGTCTGGATAGGTCAGATCCGAGGGCAGATCGGACTTGCCATACCCAGACTTAACACCAAAGCAGCGGTTGACATGGTCGTCTGTCAGACCGATTGCTTCACTTAGGTCCACTGACCTGACCCGTGCTCCTGTGACAACGCTACGTGTCAGGTCAGTGGAATGAAGAATCGCCCCACTGAGGTACGCCCCCCTGAGGTTTGCCCTACTGAGGTCCGCCCCACTGAGGTACGCCATCTTCAGAAGGCGGCGGTTTGCGTGTGCCAATGTCGTGTGCAGACGGTTAAGGGACTTTTCCTCAGTGCCAGGCCGGAACGCAACTCGCGGGACGTCTTGGCGCGCTTCGTCGGTTTCTGCGTTCTCAAAGTTGGCCGATGCCAAGGCAGACGTCACACCTAAGATCGCGGCTTCGGTACAACGTTGTTGGGTTTCCAATTCGCGGTAGCTCGGCTCGGTGGACACTTTGTGGACCGGCGCGCCGTGGGTTTGGACCCAGGTGAAGACTTTTTGCATTTCCGCTTGAACGCCTGCATCGGGGCGTCGGCGGGCTTCGTCGTAAAGGAAGGTGATGACCTGTTCGGTTACCTTCGTGAATTCCGCGTTTTGGATCAAGCGCGCCCAGTCCTCGGCGATGTCCGCTTCGTCCTTGTCGTTGTCATCATCAGCCAATTGTTTCGCGGACCGATAAGCTGCCGAGATCAACCCTCGGGCCGCCAGGTATTCACCGAAGCTTTTGTGGATAAACTCTGTCAATCGGCATCCAATTGTGACCCCTGATCGGCGTCGAATATTGACCCCCTTCAGGGCTGAGCTGGCCCGGCGCTGCGTAGTCTTCATGTAACGCAGCGGCGGCGGGCCAGCGGGGGTGCCGTTTGCGCTATGCCCGG
>JBCDFD010000235.1:0-5051 GCA_039178645.1 Pseudomonadota bacterium
ACGAAGACGAAGAGGAGGAGCATAAGGGCTGCACCCCTTGGGCGGAGCCGCGATGACTGAAGAACTGTTTTCTTCCACCCCCACACCCCTCACCCCACCCGAGTTGGAAGAAGACAGGTTATCGTGGCTCCGCCTTTATCGCTCCAGACGCGTTGGGGTTTCCACATTCTACAGATTGATGGGCGAACACGGCACGGCACAAGCTGCACTTACCGCGCTGCCGAGCGTGGCCAGAGCCGCTGGGGTCGAAGACTACGAAGCCTGCTCAGTCAAAGCCGCCGAAGACGAAATACGCTTGGGGCGCAAATCCAATGCCCGATTGGTGTTTTACGGTGAGCGTGACTATCCCATTGCCCTCGCCCAGCTCGAGGATGCCCCGCCGATGTTTTGGGCGATTGGTGATTTGTCGCTTCTGAACACGCCCATGGTGGCGGTGGTTGGGGCCAGAAATGCCTCGTCGTTGGGTGAACGCATGGCGAAACTTTTGGGCGGAGCATTGTCTGAGGCCGGGTTCGTTGTGGTATCAGGCCTCGCCCGCGGCATTGATGCTGCCGCACATTCAGCTGCCATGTCCAATGGGACGGTGGCGGTATTGGCAGGCGGCGCGGATACTATTTACCCCAAGGAAAACGCATCACTTTTCTATGACCTCGGCAAGCGGGGTCTCCGGATTTCAGAGCAAGCTTTGGGACTGTCACCCCATTCCCGCCATTTCCCGCCACGCAATCGGATCATCTCTGGCCTCAGCCACGGCGTCGTGGTGGTGGAAGCCGCCGCAAAGTCCGGCAGCCTCATCACCGCGCGGACTGCACTGGATCAGGGGCGGGAAGTCATGGCCGTACCCGGCCATCCTTTCGACGCGCGCGCAGCGGGATGCAACATGCTGATCCGCGACGGTGCCCGTTTGGTGCGTCACGTGGACGATATCATGGAGGCGCTTGGATCACCCAGCGAAGTGGCCGAAGCCCAAGCGCACCAATTCCATACGCAGGCGCTCACCGCCCCATGCGCCACACGCCCCCAGAAAGAGAGCGTTCCTTCAAACCTGCCTGCAAACGGTGTCCATCCACCAAATCCCAATGGGCCGAAACATCGCAAAAGCCTTGTGGAAACCGCACAGCTTCACCAACAGATCCTAGCAAGACTGGGGCCGTCGCCCATTGCCGAAGACCAGTTGATCCGCGACCTCCACATGCCTGCGCAAGAACTGGCCCCGGCCTTACTCGCGCTGGAATTGGACGGTCGCATCGCGCGCCAAGCCGGCGGCTTGATATCGCGCACACCCTAACCTCCGCCAAGACCCCGCATTGACAATCGCTGGGGGACCGCCACATCTACAGCTCGGTTTATGTGATGTCGCGACAGAAGAGTCTGAATGCCCGTTGTAGTAGTCGAGTCCCCGGCCAAAGCCAAAACGATCAACAAATACCTGGGCCCTGACTTCACCGTTCTGGCGTCCTACGGCCATGTGCGCGACCTGCCCCCCAAAAACGGCTCCGTTGATCCCGAGAACGATTTTGAGATGCTTTGGGAGGTGGCCTCGGACAGCAAAAAGCATGTCAAAGCCATTGCCGACGCCCTTGCCGATGATGACGCTCTAATCCTGGCCACTGACCCAGACCGTGAGGGAGAGGCGATCTCTTGGCACTTACAAGAGGCGCTCACCAAACGGCGGGCCATCAAAAAATCCACCGACGTGAAGCGCGTCGTGTTCAATGCCATCACCAAATCCGCCGTCACCACCGCGATGCAAAACCCGCGGGACGTGGACATGGAATTGGTCGAAGCCTACCTCGCCCGCCGTGCTTTGGACTACCTTGTGGGGTTCAACCTATCGCCTGTCCTATGGCGCAAACTGCCGGGGGCGAAATCTGCAGGTCGCGTGCAATCGGTGTGCCTCCGGCTCATCGTCGAGCGCGAGATGGAGATCGAGGCCTTCAAGCCCCAGGAATACTGGACGGTCAAAGCCATTCTCCGCACGCCACGCGGCCAAACGCTTGAGGCGCGACTGACGACACTGGCGGGATCAAAACTCGACAAGTTTGACATCCCAACCGCAGAGGCTGCGGAACTGGCCGTCCAAGCGATCCAGTCCCGTGATCTAACCGTCACATCGGTCGAAGCGAAGCCCGGCACGCGAAACCCGTCGGCACCCTTCATGACATCGACGCTTCAGCAAGAGGCAAGCCGCAAGTTTGGGATGGGTGCACGGCAAACCATGTCGGCGGCGCAGCGGCTCTATGAAGCCGGTCACATCACCTACATGCGAACCGACGGGATCGACATGGCGCCCGAGGCCGTGACCGCCGCCCGCGATGCCATTCAAAACCGCTACGGCGAGAGCTACCTTCCCGACAGTCCGCGCATCTATAAGAACAAAGCCAAAAATGCCCAAGAGGCGCACGAGTGTATCCGCCCGACGGATATGGCACTGTCCCCGGACCAGCTGAAAAACCCCGACAATGACCAGCGCAAACTCTACGATCTGATTTGGAAACGGACCATTGCCAGTCAGATGGCTGCGGCGCGATTGGAACGGACCACAGTGGATGTGGGCAGCGCCGACGGACAGGTAGGCCTGCGCGCCACGGGACAAGTGGTGATGTTTGACGGTTTCATGCGGGTTTACGAAGAAGGCCGCGACGATGCCGTTGTAGATGATGATGACAAACGGCTCCCCCAGGTCGCCGCTGGCGAAGCCATGGGTAAAGACAGCGTCACACCCGACCAGCATTTCACTCAGCCGCCGCCGCGCTATACCGAGGCGACGCTGGTTAAGAAAATGGAAGAACTGGGCATCGGGCGTCCGTCCACCTATGCATCCATCGTCACCACGATCCAGGACCGTGGATATGTGGTCAAAGAACAGAACCGACTGATCCCCGAGGACAAAGGCCGGTTAGTGACGATCTTCTTGATCAATTACTTCCGCAAGTACGTGGGCTATAACTTCACTGCCGGGCTGGAAGAACAGCTAGACGACGTGACCCGTGGGGAACGGGAATATAAAGAGGTGCTGAAGGCCTTCTGGGAAGACTTCTCTGCCTCCATCGCCGAAACCGCGGATTTGCGCATTTCCGAAGTTCTCGACCAAATCGACGAAGTTCTGGCGCCCCATCTGTTCCCCCCTAAAGAAGACGGCACCGACCCTCGGCTGTGCCCCAACTGCGGAACGGGCAGGCTGAGCATGAGAACCGCCCGCACCGGCGGGGCCTTCATCGGCTGTTCCAACTATCCCGAATGCCGCTTCACACGGCCCTTTGGCCCGCCATTGGAAGGCGACGAGGCCGCCCGCGCCATTCCGCCCGAAGGCAAATTGCTGGGCGAGGATGAAAACGGCGAAGACATCCGTGTGTTCAAAGGACGCTTTGGACCCTTTGTCCAACGGGGTGCCGTGACCGAAGAGGTTCCCAAACCCCCACGCCAGGGCGTGCCGAAGCAGTGGCCGCCGGAGGATGTGGATTTGGAACAGGCGCTCAAGCTTCTGTCCCTACCCCGCGAAATCGGTCCGCATCCCGAAGACGGGATTATGATTTGGGCCAATATCGGGCGCTACGGTCCCTACCTGAAACACGCCGACAGCATCAGCCACAAAGGCGGCACCAATGCCAACTTGGAGGATGTGGAGGAGGTTTTCACCATCGGGATGAACCGCGCGGTGGAGGTGATCGCCTCCAAACCGAAGCGCGGGAAACCCGCGCCACAGACGCCTTTGAAAGAGTTGGGAGAACACCCCGACGGCGGAGAAATGGCCGTATTCAAAGGGCGTTACGGGCCCTACGTGAAATGGGGGAAAGTCAACGCGACCATACCGGACACTGTGGAACCCGATGAGTTGACCTTCGACCATGCGGTGGATCTGGTCAACGAACGTGCGGCAAAAACAGGTGCGAAAAAGCCCACGAAGAAAGCCGCCAAAAAGCCTGCTGTGAAGAAGAAGGCTCCCGCCAAGAAAACGACCGCAAAGAAGCCAGCGGCGGAGTGATAGGCCGGGTGGCAAGCCACCCCACCGCGCTTACCCCTTGGATTGCAGGAACGACCGTAGGTCCAACTCTTCCCGCCGCGCAGTCGACACATATACGAAAGCCATGTTGGTCCGTTCGCTGATCATCTCGCCGGGAAACGGCAGATAGCTTAGCTCCTTTGATCCAAACGACGGTGAGGCCGTACCCACCTGCCAATCGGTGGTCAGCGATACGTCCACCAGTTTCAAACCCGGACCACCCTGGTCGCACGACCGTTCAAACGGCACCCCGGCTATGCGCAGGTATGACGCCTTATCCACCGCGTCCCGAAACCCGTCGATGAACTGCGTACAAAGGACCGCCAGGTCCGCTGCGTCGTCCTCGGGCGCCATGTGCGAATGCAGGTGGTCGCCAGCGTGGTTGTGGCCGATGTGACCGTTGACGATGTCATGGGGCATCGGCTTAGCCCTTCTTCGCGGGTGTGGTCCAGCGTTTGCCGTCCCGCGCAGGGTCATAGTCGCCCATGGGCAAGGACACAGGCTTGTCGATCAGCGACCTATGCTCGCCCAGTTTGCCGGCAGACACCATCGCGCCCAGGACATCCACGATGACCCGGGTGCCCATCAACGCCGTGATATCGGAGGTGTCATAGGGCGGTGACACTTCAACAAGTTCCATGCCACAAATGCCTTCGGCGGCCACTTTGGAGGCCAGCGCCAGCGCTTCGCGCGGCAGGAAACCGCCCGGTTCGGGCCAGCCGGTGCCAGGGACAAACCCGCAATCAATGCTGTCGATGTCAAACGACATATAAACCATGTCCACGCCGTCCCAGGCCATTTCCAGCGCCAACTCTGCCGTCTTGTCCACGCCCATGCGTTCCATATCGGCCATGGTGATGATGTTCGTTTCGCGCTCGCGGGCCACCTTCACGGCCTCGCGCGGCAATTGCCAGCCACCGATACCCACCTGCACCAGATTCTTGGCCGGAACGTTGGGGAGGTTCGTGGAATGGAACCACGGCGTGGTGTGCATCCGTTCGTCGAGGTCTTTTTCCTGGATGTCCGCATGGCGGTCAAAATGGACGAT
>JBCDFD010000236.1:0-4983 GCA_039178645.1 Pseudomonadota bacterium
GCACCCTGGGATGTTCCCAGTGGTGCTTTTTTCATGTCCACCCGTGCGTGTGTTGCATGGGATTTAGAGAGAGTAAGGTAGTAACGATGAGTGATTTTGAAAACAACGAAACGACTCTGATCACCCCCAATGCGGAAAACGGTGACGCGGATAAGCTTTTCGCGGACGCTCGCGATTTCTTTGAGCGCGCTTCGGGCTCGCTCTCAGAAATGCTCCAAAAACTCGATCAAGGCGACTTTGGTGATGCGGGGGATGTGAAACGCATCGTCGCGCAGCTTGAAAAGGCGTCTGAAATGTCCCTGGCTGCGAGGATCAAGCTTGATGAACGAAATAAGAAACACCGGGGCGTCGCCCACGACTTCGCCATCGACTTCGACGCCGCCAGAGCTGAAATCGGGCGCCGCTTGGCTTGCCTCCGCGACGCCTGAAGACAAAGAGGCATTCCTCAAAGGATTGTCAAAGGGAGCGCTCCTTGCACTCCCTTATTTGTTTGAATTTTGGGCTCTGCCGCACCAGATGCCGCCCAAGGGCGATTGGAAAACCTGGGTGATCATGGGAGGGCGCGGTGCGGGGAAAACCCGTGCCGGGTCCGAATGGGTGCGCGCCGAGGTTGAAGGGGCTTTGCCGTTGGACGCTGGTCGTTCGAAGCGCGTGGCTTTGGTCGGCGAAACCTTCGACCAAGTGCGCGCCGTGATGATTGAGGGCGACAGCGGGATCCTGGCCTGTTCGCCGCCAGATCGCCGTCCCGTTTGGGTGGCGTCCAAGAAGCGATTGGAATGGCCCAACGGCGCAATTGCCGAGGCGTTCAGCGCACACGAACCGGAGTCGTTGCGGGGACCGCAGTTCGACGCTGCCTGGGTCGATGAATTGGCGAAATGGAAACGGGCGGAGGACGCCTGGGACATGCTTCAGTTCAGCCTTCGCCTTGGACAGACGCCCCGGCAGGTGGTCACGACGACACCGCGCAACGTGTCTGTGCTGAAGCGGATTTTGGACACGCCTTCCACAGTGGTGACTCATGCCCCAACCGAGGCCAACAGAGCTTACCTGGCCAAGTCGTTCCTGGAAGAGGTGCGGATGCGGTACGATGGGTCGCGGCTCGGGCGGCAGGAATTGGACGGCATTTTGTTGGAAGACGCCGAGGGGGCCATGTGGACCATGTCCATGTTGGAAACTCTGTCAGTGGACCGTCCGCCCGCTATGGATCGCGTGGTGGTGGCGGTGGACCCGCCGGTGACCGGGGGCGACGCGTCGGACGAATGCGGTATCCTCGTGGTCGGCGCACGGACCCATGGGCAGCCCCAAGATTGGAACGCCTGCGTTTTGGAAGACGCCAGCGTGTCGGGAGCAAGTCCGCAGGTCTGGGCACAGGCTGCGCTGGATGCCTATGCGCGCCATGGGGCTGACCGCCTTGTGGCTGAGGTGAACCAGGGCGGCGACCTGGTGGAAAGTGTCATACGACAGATTGATCCCATGGTGCCCTACCGCGCCGTGCGGGCCACTCGCAACAAAGTGGCTCGGGCGGAGCCTGTGGCGGCGCTCTATGAACAGGGCCGCGTGCGGCACGTGCGCAACATGGCGCAGCTCGAAGATCAGATGTGCCAGATGACGGCGCAAGGCTATCGGGGTAAGGGATCGCCAGACCGCGTGGACGCGTTGGTCTGGGCCTTAACCGATTTGATGATCGAACCATCGCAGCGGTGGTCGCGCCCACGTGTGCGTGGCCTCTAACCAATTGTTTTTACGACATCTCGACCACCGAACGGTGGTCGGAAACAACTTTAAGACATTCAAAACATTATCCCTCACATGCCCAACGACGGCGTGGGTTTGGAATTAAGGAGCTTGGCTCGATGGTATTGGACTTTCTCAAGCGCGACAGCGGATCGGCCCCGGAAGCGAAGGCCTCGGCCACTGGGCCGGTGATTGCCTGGTCCGGGGTCGGGCGTGTGGCGTGGTCCCCACGGGACACGGCTTCGCTGGCGCGCAATGGATTTACCAGCAACCCGGTGGGCTTCCGTTCCGTCAAACTCATCGCCGAGGCAGCGGCGGCTTTGCCGATTGTGGTTCAGGATGCAGAACAGCGGTTCGAGACCCATCCGGTGGCCGCACTGCTGTCGCGTCCCAACGCCGCGCAAGGGCGGGCGGAATTGCTGGAGAGCTTGGTTGCTCAACTGCTCCTATCTGGCAATGGCTATGTGGAGGCCGTGGGGGGCGAGGATGCGTTGCCGTTCGAGTTGCACGTTCTGCGCTCGGACCGCATGAACCTGGTCCCCGGTTCCGACGGTTGGCCCGTGGCCTACGAATATAGCGTTGGCGGGCGGAAGCACCGGTTTGATGCCAGCAACGGGCAGACACCGATCTGCCATATCAAGAGCTTTCACCCACAGGACGACCATTACGGTCTTGCCCCCATGCAAGCGGCGGCCACGGCCATCGACCTGCACAATTCGGCGTCGAAGTGGTCTAAGGCGTTGCTCGACAATGCGGCGCGGCCGTCCGGTGCAATTGTGTACCGTTCCGCGGACGGGCAGGGCAGCATGGCGCAGGATCAGTACGATCGTTTGCTCGAAGAGATGGCCGCCAATTATCAGGGCGCGCGGAATGCCGGTCGGCCCATGCTCCTGGAAGGCGGCCTCGATTGGAAGCCCATGGGTTTCAGCCCGTCCGACATGGAGTTCCAAAAAACCAAAGAGGCTGCGGCACGCGAGATCGCCTTGGCCTTTGGGGTTCCCCCCATGCTATTGGGTATTCCGGGCGATGCCACCTATTCGAATTACCAAGAGGCCAACCGTGCCTTTTATCGCCTGACTGTATTGCCCTTGGCGTCACGGGTTCTGGCCGCACTGGGCCACTGGTTGACAGGGTTCACGGGCGAGACCGTGGAGCTGCGTCCTGACTTGGATCAAGTTCCCGCGCTCGCCACCGAACGCGAAGCCCAGTGGCGGCGCGTGGCAAACGCCGAATTTCTGACGGACGCCGAAAAACGTCAGATGCTGGGGCTGCCTCCGCGTCCGCAAGAAGGAGTTCCGAGTGAATGAAATACCCCGGCCGTCGGGTGGGTCCCGATTCCTCTTTGAGCCATTTCAATACGGTCCAAAAGAGTTCCAAGCCGCACACGATAAGATTTTGCAAATGAAATTTGATGCCGTCGATGTGCGATTGGCACGAATGGAGGGACTGATGGAACGAATGGAGCGGCGCCTTTGGATTACCGTCTATGGCGTAGTGGCCACGATTTTGGCCCAGACTGTTCGCGCCTTGCTGACCGTCACCCCCTTGGGAGTTATTGGATGACCCAAGCATCTGGATTAGAACACAAATTCTGCCGGTTCGATGACGGTGTTGTGGTCACCGACGGAACTGAAATTGAAGGCTACGCAAGCCTCTTTGGTCAAACAGATCAGGGTGGCGACATAGTCGAAGCGGGCGCTTATGCCGCCAGTCTAAAGAAACTGGCCAATTCTGATCGCCGGGTGAAACTGCTTTGGCAGCATGATCCGACCCAACCCATTGGCGTTTGGGACGAGGTCCGCGAAGACGGCAATGGGCTTTACGTCAAAGGCAGGCTTCTGACAGACATTGCCAAGGGCCGTGAGGCGGCAAGTCTGATCGAAGCCGGTGCGCTTGACGGCTTGTCCATCGGCTATCGCACTGTGAAAGCGTCCCGCAACGGGGATGGCCGCCGTGTGCTCCAGGAAGTGGAGCTATGGGAAGTGTCGCTTGTCACATTCCCCATGCTCCCGACCGCCCGTGTGGGTGCCAAGTCGGACGATATGTCGGACCCGGTGCTGCACGAGTTAGCGCAAGCCTTTGAAGAGGCGCGCACCCTTTTCGCCCGTTCCAGTCACCCGTAGCCGTCACCACGAGAGGTTCTATGACAGCCACCCCCGAGACCAAGGCTCGGGTCGAGGACAGTGCGTCCTACGGCCAAGCCGCCCCTGTTTCTGCCACCGTCGAGGTCAAACACGCCTTGGCTGGCTTCATGACCGACCTGGCGGTCTTCCAGGCAGACATCAAACAGCAGATTAAGTCAAACGAAGAGAGATTGAATATGTTGGATCGCAAAACTGCATTGGCCGGTCGTCCGGCGCTGTCGACCGCCGCAGAGGGTGAGAATATGCACCAGAAGGCCTTTGAAGGCTATCTTCGCACCGGCGACGACGACAGTCTGCGCGGCATTGAATTTGAAAGCAAAGCACTGGCGATCAACTCCGACGGTGGTTACTTGGTCGATCCTCAGACCGCAGCAACCATTCAAAGCGTGGCACAATCCACAGCGTCTATCCGTGCGATTGCCAACGTCGTGACCGTTGAGTCCACGTCTTACGATGTCCTTATTGACCACACCGAAGTGGGCAGTGGTTGGATTTCGGAAACCAGCACACTGACCGAGACGGACACGCCTCAAATTGAACGCATCACTATCCCGCTTCACGAATTGAGCGCACTTCCCAAGACAAGCCAGCGTTTGCTGGATGACAGTGCATTCGATATCGAAACCTGGTTGGCAAGCCGGATTGCACACAAGTTTGCGCGTTCTGAAGCCGATGCATTCGTCAATGGTGACGGCGCGGACAAACCCCGTGGTTTTTTGGATCACTTCCGCACTCCGAATGACAGCTGGTCGTGGGGTCGGCTTGGTTATGTGGCCACAGGCGCTGCCGGTGACTTCAACGGGTCCAACCCGGCAGATGCGATCATTGAGTTGGTCTATGCCCTGGGCGCTGACTATCGGGCCAATGCGACCTTTGTCATGAATTCAAAAACTGCTGGCGCGGTGCGGAAAATGAAGGATGCTGACGGTCGCTTCCTTTGGTCGGACGGTTTGGCTGCCGGTGAGCCAGCGCGGCTGATGGGTTATCCTGTGTTGATCGCCGAAGCTATGCCCGACATCAGCAATAACAGCAGTGCAATTGCCTTCGGTGACTTTGCTGCCGGGTACACTGTGGTGGAACGTCCAGACCTGCGCGTCTTGCGCGA
>JBCDFD010000237.1:0-4915 GCA_039178645.1 Pseudomonadota bacterium
ACCCGTGCATCTGTGCCTTCGCATGCGTGATGGGTCTGAGATTGCCGAAGGCGTCGTCGATATTGGACAATTCGTTGTGACCCCGCAAATCAAAGGGGCCGTGAAATCCTTGCCTGGCGTGGAAACGGTCGAAGACCTTTGACTGTTTCGACCAGGTTTTCAGGCTGGTATTGTGTTCAAATTTAGATCAATTTCGGTTGAGCAGTTTCGGAGCTCAAACATGGACCCATTGCGTCCGCGCCGGTTTTGAACTGCCATGGTGCCCAGCTTTTGCAGAGCGGTTTTGTAACACTTATGTAAATGCACAAAAGTCAAATTCGTCCAGATTCTCCATGAAAATATGGGGTTTCTGAGTTTTTCGACCAATTCGCTTTTTGTCGAAAATGAACAACCCGAATTTCAAAACACGTTAAGATTCTGTTTTCTCGCTGTGCTGAGAAGTTTCCACAATTCATTGGCCTGGGTATGCAATAAATTTCATTGTGGCTAAATTTTTGACAATTACCACAGCCATTCCCGGCTATTTCTGGGGCGCATGAGCGATTGTTTACCGATTTTGCTCAATCGCAGGGGCTCGGCAAAAGGGAATGACAGTCAAAGAGGTATTCTCGTTTCAAATCGAAACATGCCTCGGGAGAGTGCCATGAAATACCTCTACGCGATACTTGCTTCGGCGGCCGCGTCGACATCGCCGGTTGTCGGGCATGCCGCCACCTTTGGCTTTTCCAGCGTCGTTGCTGGAACAAGCAGCTTCACCGACACGGTCGACGGGCTCACACTGACGCTCACGGCCCTGTCTGACATTGTCCCAAATCCTATCATTGGCGAACTATCCAAGAGCGGGAACGGGAATTTTGTCGGCGTTGAATCACCGCCCAATGGCATCAATGTGGACGCGACCAACAATGGAAACGTCGTCGAAGCGTTGCTGATCACATTCAGCGAAGCCGTGACACTGGATCGTTTGGACCTGGACGAGCGTGGCAGCAATGACAGTGCTGCTGCCTTGCTCGATGATAGTTTCTCTCTCATCCAGGTGCTGGACATGCCCGCTGGTGGAAACGACAACTTCAACTTCACCGGCCTGATCGGGACGAGCTTCGCCATCGCGGGTGTTCCGAATGAAGGCGGGTTTATGTTGCGACAGGTGCGTGCGACCGCTTTGCCGGCTCCAGTCCCATTGCCTGCGGGCTTGCCGCTTCTGGCGGTCGGGCTGGGTGGTTTCATTTTGTTGAAGCCGCGGTTCACCTAACCCCTGGCGCCGTCGCACAAAGGACAAACGGGCCAGCGAGCGTGAGTTGCTTTTACCCAAACTGCAACTGCCGTTGAATGGCTTGCCCCGGCTACAACGGTGCTGGCCCGTTTGATTTGAATGCTCCGTAGAAACTGACCTTCTGGTCCGTTTTACCCACCTGCGGTTAAGGGCTGGTCCCTATCACGGGCCCGGGTGAAATGGGGTCGGTGTCTGAAGTCGCGCTTGCGCGCGCTGTTGGTCTGGCTCCTTTGGGGAAGGATCAATGCCATGGACCGGCGTGATGTCGTGCGTCTTGGGGCAGTGGGGGCAGTGGCTTGGGTCAGCAAGCCCACTATTGTGTCTGCTGGCATGGCACACAGTTGCTTCGAGGAACGCCCCAAGCACATCCGATGCAAAATGGGTTTTGCGAACGCGCCGCGGATCGAAGAACAGCCTTGCAAAGCGCTGTGCTGGGCAACGTCCATTGCGTACCTCTTGCGGGGCTACGGGGCGAAGATTTCCACCGACTCCGTTGTGCACCGTTTGGAAATTCCAAACACATGCAGGTCACGCGATGATGCGGCCATCATTCCCCGCGCCAATGGGTTTTGGCGCGATGACACTGGCCGCGCGTTTCGCGTTCGTGTGGATCGCTACGCTGATATGGTTCCAGGGAGCTACACCACCGAGAAATTCGCACCGTGGGTTGTGGCCCTATCCAAACACCCATTGCTGGTGGGGCAACCTGGGCACACCCGAGTGCTCACGCAGATGACTTATATCGACGCTCCAATGGTTTTGATGCGTCAGCAAAAACTGGTCCTGCGTGACCCTTGGGTCGAAACCCCCAATGAAGTGGAACTGACCTATGACGACATTCCAGACCCGCTGTTTATGTTTTCGTTGAGGGCACGGGCCGCGTAATTCCCGATCCTTGATAATCCGGTGTTCGGGTCCGCCTCGCAACGCCTAAATCCGCATTGGCATTTCTGTGCCGCTCCGCCACAAACGATGCGTGAGTGGGAGGACTTTGGACATGACAGGCGGCGAGGCACTGGTCGAAACTCTTTTGGCCTCTGGAATTAACGTGTGTTTTGCAAACCCTGGCACGTCAGAAATGTCGTTTGTGGCCGCGCTCGATGCGAACCCTGACATGCGATGCGTGCTGTGCCTATTTGAGGGCGGTGTAACCGGTGCAGCCGACGGTTACGCACGGATGACCGCTCTGCCTGCGGTGACGCTTCTCCACCTCGGCCCGGGGTTTGGAAATGGCTGGTCTAATTTGCACAATGCGCGCAAGGCCGGGTCGCCTGTGTTGAATGTGGTTGGTGATCACGCGGACTATCACCTCAAATACGACGCACCGCTGCAATCGGACCTGGATGGTGTGGCGCGGTCGGTGTCGAACTGGACCCGCCGGATCGACAGCGTTGACGACATTGCACGGGACACCGCCGCGGGGGTTAAAGCCGCCAAGTCAAACAACGGTCAGATCGCGACGCTGATCTTGCCCGCTGATGTGGCATGGTCGGACACCGGCGGTGCTGCCAGTCAAGTGGCCGAAGCACCGCGCGCTTTACATCGCCCAGACGCAGATCGTGTGCGCGCCACCGCCGCGCGGTTGCGGGAACCGGGCACTGCATTACTGGTGTCGGCTGCGGCGCTATACGGTGAGTTGGCCGACGTCGCCGGGCGTATCAAAGCCCGCACTGGGTGCGAGTTGCTGGCACCGTTCTTCGCCCCGCGTGTGGCACGCGGAGAAGGCGCGGTCGAAATGGCGCAAATGCGCTATCAGTTGGGGCAGAACACCGAGTTCCTGGCGAAATTCAAACGGATCATCTACGTCGGCGAAACGCCACCTGTGACGTTCTTCGCCTATCCGGGCAAGCCGAGCACGCCCGACGCGCCGGGAACGGACATTGAGCGTCTCTGTTTCGGCGATTGGGATATCGAATGGACCCTGCATGAATTGGCGCGTGCGGCAGGCGTCGACGGCAGCGAGACCATTGACCGGGTTGAACTCAATCTGCCCTCGCCGCCCGCACCGGGTCCCTTGACCACTGACGCTATTGGGCGTGTTTTGGCGCTGCAGTGTCCCGAAAACGCCATCATGGTGAACGAAGCCTTGACTGCCGGTCACGCCATCTGGCCCCACGTGGACAAGTCCCGTGCCCATGATCGGTTGAAAAACACCGGCGGGTCCATCGGCATGGGGCTACCCGCAGGTGTAGGCGCGGCCATCGCTTGTCCGGATCGCAAAGTGGTGGTGGTGTCCGGCGACGGGTCGGCCATGTACCAGCTTCAGTCCCTTTGGACCGCCGCGCGCGAGAAGCTGGACATCACAGTCATCATCATCGCCAACGGTGGTTATCGCATTCTGCACGAGGAACTTGCAGCTCTCGGCGTTGCGCCGCCCGGTCGCAATGCCCAACGTATGTTTGACATCGTGGAGCCCGATCTGGACTGGGTGTCATTGGCCAAAGGCCATGGGGTCGAAGGTCTACGCGCCGAAACTGTCGAAGATTTTGACGCGGCGCTCAAAATCGCTCTGGACAGTCCAGAGCCCTTCTTGGTCGAAGCTGTGGTGTGAAGCGGCACTAGGATTGCGCCGCTTCCGAGTTTTATCCGGCAGGCTCACGCTGCTTGCGCGCGGAACCATCCCAGCCGTCGGAACAACAGCCAATCCAAGATCAAGGCCACCGCCAGCGTGCCGCCCATCAGCGGGAAAAAGATCGCAAGCGCAATGATCAGGACGATCATACCGGTGGACAGCGCCGCATCCGGGGCCGCTGGTACGCCAAGGCTGCCTTTGGGCCGGCGCATCCACCAGGCCACGAAACCCGAGACTGACAGGACAATCCCGAGCAAAGCCGCAATGGTGTTTTGTACAATGTTGACCCAGCCGTAGAGTTCGCCCTGGTGGAAAGAAATTCCGTAGGACACCGCTTGGGCCACGCCGGGATTGTCGCCGAAATCGTGGCGCTTCAGAACCTCGCCACTGTATTGGTCCACGATCAACTCGGTCTGTTCGTTGCGATCCACGTGGGCCGAACGCACCCAAAACGCCGCTTCGCTGTTTTTGGGCGGGCGCAGTTCATAGGGCGCGACCAGACCTTCGGCTCGGGCCATGGCGAACACCTGCGAATAGGCGATGGTGTCCCCTTCACTGGCGGTGGAGTTTGGAACCTGACCGCTGAACCGAAGGCTCTTTGACTTGGTGCCGGTCTGTTCCTGCACGTATGACAGGCCACCGCCCCAGACATCGGTCCATGGCAGGCCGGTGATGATAATCGGTACGATCAGCAGCGTTGCCAAGAACCCCGTGAACAGGTGCGTTTCCCTCCACCACGACCGACCCGTGCCTCGGGGCAGGCTCACCGCTTTGGACAGTGTTCTATGCCCGCGTGGCCACCACAGGAAAATGCCAGTCGCAAACATCACGATGGCCCAGTGCGCCGCGGCCTCAACGAATTTGGTGCCCACATCGCCCAACAGCAGTTCGCCATGGAATTTACGCAGCACGCGCATGGCCATTTCATCGCGGGCCACGACCTTGAGCACTTCGCCGGTGTAGGGGTTCACCCAGGCATAGGACCGGACCTTGTCGGCGTCGTTGAACTCTATGCGTGTGGACCGCGTCGGGTCGTCGTAGTCAGTCACACCGCGCATTCGGGTGATGCC
>JBCDFD010000238.1:0-4822 GCA_039178645.1 Pseudomonadota bacterium
CGCTGAAGATTTGCGTGGGCTACGATCTGGATGGCACCCGCCTGGATTACCTGCCTACCGCGGCCAACGAACAGGCCCGTGTCACTCCCATCTATGAAGAAATGGAGGGCTGGTCCGACAGCACCGCAGGAGCACGCTCCTGGGCCGACCTGCCTGCAGCCGCGATCAAGTATGTCCGGCGGATTGAGGAGTTGATCCAATGTCCCGTGGCTCTGCTGAGCACCTCACCGGAGCGCGATGACACCATTCTGGTGACTGATCCGTTCGACGATTAATGCACGTCCCATGTCCATGTTAGCGCCTTGCAACTTTTGCCGCGTGCGACCGCCGGTAAAGTCTATAAACCAGAGTTCAACCAAAGACTGAAGTTGCGACTGAGCACGCCCCAAGATCAGAAGTCTTGCAAACACAAGTGCGCACAGGGCTTCATTGTTCCCAAAATACTCCGGGGGGCATGCGCAGCATGCGGGGGCAGCGCCCCTTCGACGCACGTGCCACCATCGTTGGCCCCGACCAAACCGAACGCCTGTGCCGCGAGCCAGATAACAACGCGGACCCGACTGGGGTCCGCACCACATTTTTAGATCGACGTGTCTGCTGCGAAATGCTTCGCCAGTTTGAGCCCTTGGCCCTGATAATTTGACCCGGCATCCACTCCGTAAAGCTGGTCGGGAACCTCAGCCATCCGTTCGTAGATCAACCGACCCACAATCTGACCGTGGTCCAAGACAAACGGCGCTTCGTGGCAACGGACCTCCAGCACACCGCGGGCACCTTGGCCTCCGGCGTCGCCGTGGCCAAAGCCTGGGTCGAAAAAACCCGCATAATGTACCCGAAACTCGCCAACCATGGCCAAGAACGGTGCCATTTCTGCGGCGCAGTCGGGCGGTATGGTCACGGCTTCCCGGCTCACCAATATGTAAAATGCCCCGGGGTCCAGGATCAGCCGCCCGTCCGTGGTTTCCAGCCGATCCCAGAAGTCCGATACTGTGTAGTGCCCGATCTTGCTCAGGTCCACGACACCCGTATGTGGTTTGGCGCGATAGCCCACCAACCCACCGGGGCCAGGGCGCAGGTCCACCGAAAATCCGAGCCCGTCGTCGATTGTTGCCGGTCCGCCGTCCACCAGCGGCTCCGTGGCATGGCGGGCTAGCAGGTCTTCATCACTCAAGATCGCGTCGCCCCGGCGCAACCGCAACTGGTTCAACCGTTGGCCGGGATGGACCAACACCGAAAAACTGCGTGGACAAATCTCAGCATAGAGCGGGCCTGAATATCCCGCCGGAATACGATCAAACTCGGTGCCCCTGTCGGTGACCGTCCGTGTGAGCAAGTCCAAGCGACCGGTGGAGCTTTTGGCGTTGGCGCGCCCTTCGATATTATCGGGCAGGGCCACCCGCTCCATCAATGGCACAAGATAGACACACCCTTTTTCAAGGACCGCACCGCCCTCCAATGATACCTCATGCATCAACACATCGGCCAGCCGTTCTTCGACGGTGGCACTGGGCCCCGTTAAAAATGAGGCGCGCACTCGATAGGCCACTGACCCCAAGCGCAGGTCCAGCGAAGCCGGTTGAATCTGATCGGGATCAGGCGGGGTTGGGGCGGTCAGCACGCCTTGAGACCAGAGCTTTGCCAAGGTCTGCCGCGGAAGAACGCCTGATGTCGGTTGGTTTCCCATAGTCCCCGCCGCTTGTCCCCGCGGCTGCGGGTGATTGGTGGTCGGGCCAGCGAGATTCGAACTCACGACCTTCCGTCCCCCAGACGGACGCGCTAACCAGGCTGCGCCATGGCCCGACGTCTGAGCGTTCTAGCGGTTTTCCCACGGGGCACAAGGCGGAATTGGTGGGTTTGACTGGGCTTATTCGGCCACGTCAAATCGGTCTTTCAAAAACTGCAGCCGATCGGCTGATTGGCTCAAGAGCTCGCGATCAGACGCTCGACGCAGTTCCTCAGACGTAAGCCCTCGCAACATGGCGGGCACTGATGGCACCCAAATGGCGCTGTCACTGGGGTCGGGCAGATCCGCGGGCAATGACGGTGGCGGAACGCGCAGGCTAATCTCCGGCTCGTCCTCGGTATCTTGCGGTTCCGGTTTTTCATCCTGGTCCGGCACGGGGGAGGAGGTCTCTGGGACGTCATCGTTTGTCCCAAGGGCATCCAACGCGGAATGCCCGCCCCCAAGCAATGCGTCGTCCACCTTGTCTTCGGCGGTTAAAGGCGGAGGTTGTACGTCCTCTGCCATATCATTGAAGAAAAAACCCTGCTGCGGCGCATCCTGCGGGTTTCGCTTAGCCCGTCGGCTCTGAAATGCGCTGGTCGCCTGTTCGTGCTCGTCGGTCGTCACATCCTGCGGTGGAGCGTCCGAAGTATCGTGGTCTTTTGGTGGAGTTTCGTTGGGTGGTTCTTCGCCCAAGAAAGAAAGCTGATCGTTTTCCTCTGACGGCGCAGGTTCCTCAACGCTCTCAGGGGGAACAGGATCTTCCTCAACTTGCTGTGGGGCTGTGTCCGTCTCTAAAGCCGCATCGAAATCGGCAGGAGCAAAGGGGTTAGTCGCTGGAGGACTGGCCACCTCTCCAGGTGTGTCTGGTTCAGTATGGTCCGCCACTGGCTTTTCCGACTCAGCGCTTTGTGATTCGAGCGCGGGCTCCTGCTCTGGGTCCGGCACGGCCTCAGGCACCGGAGTCCACCGTCGCTCTGACGCGTCCGTTTGAATAGGCTGGCGTCCAGATGCCTCCACGCCTGCGGGATCGGCTTCACCGTCGATTGGCGCGGTCCACTCCATGTCCGGGCTCATGTCCATCACTGCGTCGAGGCCCTCTGCTTCGAGCCTGTCCTGCACGGACTTGATAGACTGTCCCTGATCGTGGAGCAGCGTTTTGATGCCGCCCAGGAGGCGCATGTCCTCAGGGCGATAGTATCGACGACCGCCCGCACGTTTGACCGGACTCACCTGTGGAAACCGACTTTCCCAGAACCTCAAAACGTGAGTTGGAACGCCCAACCACTTGGAAACCTCCGAAATTGTCCGGAACGCATCGGAGGCTTTTTCCATCGCTGTGGCCTTCTTGGTCAGCTGCTACGGTTGCCCTCGGCCACCCGCTCTTTCATCAAATGGGACGGGCGAAAGGTCAAAACGCGGCGCGGATGAATGGGCACTTCCTGCCCGGTTTTTGGGTTGCGGCCCACACGGGCGGCTTTCTCACGGACATTAAACGTGCCGAAGGACGAGATTTTCACGCTGTCGCCGGTGGCCAGCGCGTCACTGAGGTGGGCCAATACCGTTTCCACCAATTGCGCCGACTCGTTGCGTGACAGTCCCACCTCGCGAAACACGGCCTCGCTCAGATCCATCCGTGTCAGTGTTTTGCTCATGGTGCTGTCCCCCCGGTGCGCGAAATTGTGATTGCACGATAGGAACAGGGCTCAATCGGTGTCAATGTCTAAAGTTCTCAATGGTTTGGCTGACGGGCCAATCTGGCGAAATAACCGTAGCTCTCAGAAACGAAGTACAGCCGACCCCCAAGCCAAACCGCCTCCGATCGCTTCGGCCACAATCAATTGACCCGGTTGAAGTTTTCCTTCGGCCTTGCCCACAGACAGGGCCAGCGGAATAGAGGCTGCCGACGTGTTCCCGTGGTCCTGAACCGTGACAATCACGTGGTCCATACCCAGCCCGAGCTTTTGCGCAGTGGCCTTTATGATCCGCAAGTTCGCCTGGTGAGGTACAATCCAATCAATGTCAGAGGCGGATACGCCCACTTTTTCCATGCAAGTGCGGGCGGTTTGTGCAAGCTTTTCAACGGCATGGCGGAAGACCTCTTTGCCTTGCATGCGCAGATGACCAGTGGATTGTGTAGACACGCCACCATCCACATAGAGGATGTCGCGGTATTTCCCGTCGGAATTCAAATCTGTCGCAAGGATACCTCGGTCAGAGGTGTCTCCGGTGCCTTCTTGTGCTTCCAGCACCACTGCGCCTGCGCCATCGCCGAAAAGCACGCAGGTGCCGCGGTCGGTCCAGTCCATAATCCGCGAAAAGGTCTCTGACCCAATCACCAAAACGCGGTCTGCTTGGCCTGAGAGAATCATCCCATTGGCGTTGGACAGGGCGAAGACAAATCCGGCGCACACCGCTTGCACATCGAATGCAAAGCCGCGGTTCATTCCGATTTTATGCTGCACCATGGTGGCGCAAGACGGGAAAGTCAGGTCCGCCGTGGAGGTTGCAACCACGATTGCATCTATATCGTCCGGTGACAGACCTGCGTCACTCAACGCCGCTTCGGCTGCCTTAGCCGCCAGGTCCGAGGCTGTTTCGCCTTCTGCTGCAAAATGGCGCCGTTCAATGCCCGACCGGCTGCGGATCCATTCGTCTGATGTGTCAACGAGCGCTTCGAAGTGGCTGTTTGGGACGACCCGTTCGGGCAGGTAATGCCCGACCCCTTGGATCACCGCGCGTCTTGTCATTTTTGGTTACCGTAGAACTGCCCGTGCTGCGGTGCACCTTGGCTGTCTGCCGCCAGGGATGCAACCCGGTGCGCCAACTGGCCCGGCAGGTCTGCCCGACCCAAATCGTACGCCAATTTCACAGCCGCTTGGATGCCTGTGGCGTCGGCTGCGCCATGTGATTTCACCACAGAGCCAGTTAAGCCAAGAAAAACACCGCCATTCACCCGTCTTGGGTCGATGCGGCGACCAAGCCGCATGAGCGACGTCATGGCCAATAAAGCTGCGAACCGCGAGATTATCGAATGGCGGAAGGCTTGGGACAAAAAGTCCTTCACAAGTTTGGCAACGCCTTCGCCGGTCTTAAGCG
>JBCDFD010000239.1:0-4817 GCA_039178645.1 Pseudomonadota bacterium
ATCGCCTCCATCACGTCGTGCACCAACACTTCGAACCCTTATGTGATGATCGGAGCGGGCCTGGTGGCGCGCAAAGCACGTGCTTTGGGGCTGGACCGCAAACCTTGGGTGAAAACCTCGCTGGCCCCTGGATCCCAGGTTGTGACCCAATACCTTGAAGCCGCCGGTCTACAAGACGACCTGGACGCCATCGGTTTCAACCTGGTGGGTTATGGCTGCACCACCTGCATCGGCAACTCCGGGCCACTTCAACAGGAAATCTCCGATGCCATCGCCGAGGGTGATTTGGTGGCCACCTCTGTCCTGTCGGGCAACCGCAATTTTGAGGGCCGCATTTCACCGGACGTGCGCGCCAATTACTTGGCTTCGCCGCCACTGGTGGTGGCCTATGCGCTCGCAGGCGACATGAGTATCGACCTGACCTCGGAACCGCTAGGCCAGGATCACGATGGCAACGACGTGTTCTTGAAGGACATTTGGCCAACATCAGGCGAGATTGCGGAGCTGGTGGAACAGACCGTCACCCGCGACGCGTTCCAGTCCAAGTACGCCGATGTGTTCAAGGGCGATGAGAAATGGCAGTCGGTGGAGACCACGGATAGTCTGACCTACGACTGGCCCACCGCATCAACCTATGTCCAGAACCCGCCCTATTTCCAAGCTATGGGGCACGAGCCCGGCAAAATTGAAAATATCGAAGGCGCCAAAGTTATGGCGAT
Organism: Pseudomonadota bacterium; assembly: GCA_039178645.1. GTDB lineage: Bacteria > Pseudomonadota > Alphaproteobacteria > Rhodobacterales > Rhodobacteraceae > Mangrovicoccus. The sequence continues at coordinate 720 of JBCDFD010000239.1, forward strand.
CCTCGGGGACATGATCACCACCGACCATATTTCTCCGGCTGGGTCATTCAAAGAAAGCACGCCCGCGGGCCGATACCTGACCGAACGACAAGTCACGCCGCGTGAGTTCAACTCCTACGGGTCCCGCAGGGGCAATCACGAGGTCATGATGCGCGGCACCTTTGCCAACATTCGCATCAAGAACGAAATGTTAGACGGCGTAGAGGGCGGCTACACCAAGGGTCCCGATGGCGAACAGACATCGATTTTTGAGGCGGCCATGGCGTATCAAGCCCAAGGCACGCCCTTGGTGGTGTTCGGTGGGGAACAGTATGGCGCTGGGTCTTCGCGGGACTGGGCGGCCAAAGGCACCAACCTGCTCGGGGTCAAAGCCGTCATCGCCGAGAGTTTTGAACGCATCCACCGGTCCAACCTGGTGGGCATGGGCGTGATCCCGTTCGAATTCACTGGCGGCGACACACGCAAGTCACTGGGCCTCACCGGATCGGAAACCGTGTCGATCACCGGGCTGGAGACTGTGACACCTCTGCAAGAGGTGCCTTGCACGATCACATACGAGGACGGCAGCATGAAAGAGATCATGCTGAAATGTCGGATCGATACTGGGGTTGAAATCGAATACATCGAAAACGGTGGTGTGCTCCACTACGTGCTGCGAAACTTGGCGAAAGAGCCAGTTCGACTTGCGGCAGAGTAACAAGGATCAACATCGCTAGCGAAGAAAAAAACAAGTGAGTCAGATTTGGAGGAAGGGCAGTGTCAGCCAAAATACCCGTATTTGTTTCAGCACCATCGAGTTTGAGTCCAGATCAGACTGTGACCTATAACCAACTTGTTTCGTTACTGGATAGGGAAAACTTCGAACGTAGAGCCCTCGGTAGAACAGACTATCCAAGCGATTTTCCTCTTAAGGAAGTGCTACTTATCGCTCGGCATTGCTCAGGTGGTGTAATTTTAGGTTTCTCGCAGTTTCAAAACGGCAGCGGTACTTGGAAGCCCTGGGAAATTGATAACTTGGAGAAAAATACGGTAGACGATTTACGGTTGCCAACGCCTTGGAACCAATTAGAAGCCGGCATTCTGTTTGCGATGCGTCTTCCTTTGATGGTCTTTAAAGAAGAGGGTATTTCTGGTGGTGTTTTTGACAATGGCGTGACTGACGTCTTTACACAGAAGTTGCCGGTTGGTGGTTTCTCTAAAGATGAAAAAGTACAAGTTATCGCATCAATACAGAACTGGGCGTCACTTGTCAGACAACATTATCGAGCCTGGGATTAAAAGTTCACCCTTCGTTCACATTTTCCCGTTGGAGACTCACTGGCTTCCCGCTACCTTTGGTCGGTCAGTGCGGAGGTGGGTATGCCAGAGCTCAAGAAGATCGAAGTGCGCGGGGCGCGGGAACACAACCTGAAGGGTGTGGACGTCGACATCCCTCGCGACGAGCTTGTGGTGATCACGGGGCTGAGCGGGTCTGGCAAGTCGTCCCTGGCCTTTGACACGATCTATGCCGAAGGGCAGCGGCGCTACGTTGAAAGCCTCTCGGCCTACGCCCGGCAGTTCCTTGATATGATGGAAAAGCCCGATGTGGACCACATCAGTGGTTTGAGCCCTGCCATTTCCATCGAACAGAAAACCACGTCGAAGAACCCGCGCTCCACCGTGGGCACGGTCACCGAGATTTACGACTACCTGCGTCTGTTGTTTGCGCGCGCGGGCACACCCTATAGTCCTGAAACCGGCCAACCCATTGAGGCGCAACAGGTTCAGGACATGGTCGACCGGATTATGGAAATGGAGGAGGGCACGCGCGGCTACCTGCTCGCGCCCATCATCCGCGACCGCAAAGGCGAGTATCGCAAGGAAATGCTTGAACTGCGCAAGCAGGGGTTCCAGCGCGTGAAGGTGGACGGGCAGTTCTATGAGTTGGACGAACCGCCCACGCTGGACAAGAAATTCCGCCATGACATCGACGTTGTGGTGGACCGGATTGTGGTGCGTGAAGGTGTAGAAACCCGGCTGGCGGACTCACTGCGCACGGCGCTCGATCTGGCCGAAGGCATTGCGATCTTGGAAACAGCGCCCAAGCCTAACGACGATGGAACCGAACTGGCCCCTGAGCGCATCACGTTTTCAGAAAACTTTGCCTGTCCAGTGTCGGGCTTCACCATTCCTGAGATTGAGCCGCGTCTGTTTTCGTTCAACGCTCCCTTTGGGGCCTGCCCAGACTGCGACGGGCTCGGGGTGGAGCTGTTTTTCGACGAACGATTGGTGGTGCCTGACCAGTCGGTGAAGCTGGCCGACGGCGCGCTAGCACCATGGAGAAAGGGCAAAAGCCCGTACTTCCTGCAAACCATCGACGCCATCGCCAAGCATTACGAGTTCGACAAGAACCTGCCTTGGAAAAAGCTGCCCGCCCACGTCAAGCAGGTGTTCCTCTATGGGTCTGGGACTGAAGAGATCAAATTCCGATACGACGAAGGCGGTCGCGTATACGAGGTCAAGCGCATCTTCGAAGGCGTCATTCCGAACATGGAACGCCGTTACCGCGAAACCGACAGCAATTGGGTTCGGGAGGAATTCGAACGGTACCAAAACAACCGCGCCTGCCACACCTGCGGCGGGCACCGGTTGAAACAAGAGGCGCTCGCGGTGCGTATCGGCCCGGCGGAAGGTGCGCCGGATGATCGGCTGCACATCGGCCACGTGGTTCAAATGTCGATCCGCGAAGCTCTGGCTTGGGTGGAAGAGGTGCCAAAACACCTGACCAAACAGAAAAACGAAATCGCCCATTCCATCCTCAAGGAAATCCGTGAGCGGCTCGGGTTTCTGAACAATGTGGGCCTTGAATACCTCACGCTCAGCCGCAACGCGGGAACGCTCAGCGGTGGGGAAAGCCAGCGTATTCGCTTGGCGTCGCAGATCGGGTCAGGTCTGACCGGGGTTCTTTATGTCCTCGACGAGCCTTCCATCGGCTTGCACCAGCGGGACAATGACCGTCTGCTCACCACCCTGAAAAACCTACGCGACCAGGGCAACACAGTGATTGTGGTGGAGCATGATGAAGAAGCCATCCGTGAGGCGGATTACGTGCTCGACATCGGGCCCGGGGCCGGTGTGCACGGCGGCAGCATCATTGCGGCGGGAACCCCAGCGGAGATCATGGCCACCGAAGACAGCGTCACCGGAGACTACCTCGCAGGGCGCCGTGAGATCGCCGTGCCGATTGAGCGCCGCAAGGGCAACGGCAAGAAGCTCAAGGTGGTCAAGGCCAGCGGTAACAATCTGCAAGACGTGACCGTGGATTTTCCGTTGGGCAAGTTCGTCTGCGTCACGGGCGTGTCGGGTGGCGGTAAGTCCACGCTGACCATCGAAACGCTGTTCAAAACCGCCTCCATGGCGCTGAACGGCGCGCGGGAGACACAAGCGCCTTGCGAAACCATCCGAGGGTTGGAGCATCTGGACAAGGTCATCGACATCGACCAGCGCCCCATTGGGCGCACTCCGCGGTCCAACCCTGCCACTTACACGGGCGCGTTTACACCCATTCGGGAATGGTTTGCCGGACTGCCCGAGGCCAAAACCCGAGGCTACAAACCTGGCCGGTTCAGTTTCAACGTCAAAGGCGGTCGGTGCGAGGCGTGCCAGGGCGACGGCGTCATCAAGATCGAGATGCACTTCTTGCCGGACGTCTATGTGACCTGCGAGACCTGCAACGGTCAGCGCTATAACCGTGAAACGTTGGAGGTCACGTTCAAAGGCAAGTCCATCGCCGACGTGCTCGACATGACCGTGGAAGACGCGCAGGAGTTTTTTAAGGCGGTGCCGACCATCCGAGAAAAGATGGACGCGCTCATGCGGGTGGGTCTTGGTTACATCAAGGTGGGCCAACAAGCGACCACACTTTCTGGCGGGGAAGCCCAGCGGGTGAAACTGTCAAAGGAACTGTCGAAGCGGTCCACTGGACGGACGCTCTACATCTTGGACGAACCCACCACCGGTCTGCATTTCGAAGATGTACGGAAGCTCCTGGAAGTGCTCCATGAACTGGTGGACCAGGGCAATTCAGTGATTGTCATCGAACACAACCTGGATGTGATC
>JBCDFD010000240.1:0-4760 GCA_039178645.1 Pseudomonadota bacterium
CCGCCGAACGCCGTGCGCGCATGGCGGCGGAGAGCTTGTTGCAACAAAAGCAACGGGAATTGTCCAGCGCGAACCGAAAACTGGGCGAACATGCAAAGCTCCTGTCTGAAGAAATCATTGAAAAACGCCAAGAGGTAAGAATCGTCCGGTCCCAAGCGGAAAAGCTGAAAGGACAGAACACAAAGGTGCGCGAAGACCTAGACCGCGCCACCAAGCAGGCCGTGGTGGCCGAGCGTAGGCTATGGGACGCCATCGAAACCATCCAGGACGGGTTTGCTGTTTTCAACGGCAAGGATCAATTGGTGATCGCAAATCGCGCCTACCTGGCCATGTTCGACGGGCTTGACGGGGTTCGACCGGGCGTAACTTTCCCGGACCTGCTAGACCTGATGGTGGACGAAGGCTTGGTGGACATTGGGCACCAGGACCCGGTGAAGTGGAAAGACTTCATGGTTGGCCGATGGGACCATGACCCCATCGAACCGCTGACGCTCAAACTGTGGAACGACAGCTACGTGAAGTTCCTGGATCGCAGGGCCCATGATGGCGACATGGTGAGCCTGGCGCTCAACATCACCGACACGATCCGGCACGAAAGAGAACTGGCCGAAGCCCGCGACCGCGCCGAAGCCGCCGCCCGTGCGAAAACCGCCTTCCTGGCCAATATGAGCCACGAGATCCGCACACCCATGAATGGGGTCGTGGGCATGTCGGAGCTGCTGATCGAAAGCTCACTGGACGAAGAACAACAGCTGTACGCTGAGACCATCAGGAACTCCGCCGAAGCCCTGCTTGTCATTATCAATGACGTTCTCGACTATTCAAAGATCGAAGCCGAAAAACTGGTGCTCCACCCCGAGGCCTTCGATTTGGAACGGGCCATCAACGAAGTGCTGGTGCTGTTGCAACCGACGGCGACGGACAAGGGGCTGGAACTCCTGTTGGATTTCGATCTTTTCCTGCCAACACGCTTTGTGGCCGACCCAGGTCGTATGCGCCAAGTACTCACCAATCTCATTGGTAATGCGGTGAAATTCACCACCGAAGGCCACGTGTTGGTGCGTGTCACCGGCTACCCAGAGGAAGGGAACAATTCCAACTACACGCTGCATATCTCTGTCGAGGACACGGGTATAGGGATCGCCGAGGACAAAATCGAAGCGATCTTTGGCGAATTCAACCAAGTGGAAGACGAACGGAACCGCAAGTACGAAGGCACCGGCTTAGGGCTCGCCATCACCCAACAATTGGTGGAATTGATGGGCGGCGAAATTTGGGTGGACTCGGAACTGGGCGAAGGGTCCTGTTTCGGTTTCCAAGTGTCCGTGGAAGCCGAAGACGTCCCCGCCCCTGACAGCATGAAGATACCGGAGGGACTAAGGTCGGCGATGGTGGTGGACGATCTTCCGATCAATCGCACGATCCTGGAAAAGCAACTCACGGCAATGGGTCTGACGGTGACCACCCACAGCAACGCCGACGCTGCGTTGGCGGACAATCCTGAACATGTGAACATGGTGTTGGTGGATCACTCGTCGATGGATCTGGATGGGTTGACCTTCACTCAGAAACTGCGGGCGCGGGGATGCAACACACCGGTCATCTTGATGACCGCAAACCCAAGTTTTGTGAGCCAGGCCGAAGGTGCCAACAACCTGTTTGCCATCATGCAAAAACCGCTGCTCCGGCGGGACCTTTACGAAAGACTACGTGAACTCGGGCTTTGGCTGGCCTCCGCCCCAGCACCCGCTCCGCAACCCATCACCACTCAAGAACCCGAATTACAGCGCATGCGACTGTTGGCTGCCGAGGACAATAAAACCAATCAGTTGGTGTTTCGGAAAATGGTGAAGTCCTTGGATCTGGATCTGGAATTCGCAAACAACGGGCGCGAGGCGGTGGATGCGTTCAAGAGCTTCCGTCCGCATCTCGTGTTCATGGATATCTCCATGCCTGAAATGGATGGAAAAGAAGCCACGCGCACCATTCGGACCTTTGAAGCCGGACTTGGCATGGAACGGACCCCAATTTGCGCTCTCACCGCCCATGCCATGGATGGTGACGATCAGGGGATCCTTGCTGCAGGCCTGGATTTCTACCTCACGAAACCCCTGAAAAAAGCTGCGATCCTGGACCGCATCCGGCAACATGTTCCTGAAGGGGTGATCATAGAACCCGAAGACAGTGCAGCCGCTGTGGCTTGAGATAAAATGAGCGGACCCTGGTCGGGTCCGCAAGACAATCTGTCACCAGCGACACGGCCCAGCGAGACCTATGCCGCTTTGGCAGCTTCAGCAGTGCGCATGAACACCGGCTTGTCCGGAGTGCTCTGATCCGGCTGATAGGCGTAGCCGCCGGTGTCAAAATCCCAGAGCGCCTGCGGTTCCGTGATGCGACGTTCCACAATGAACCGAGCCATGGCGCCCCGCGCACGTTTGGCAAAGAAACTCACGATCTGGCCCTTGCCATTCTTTTCTTCCAGAAAGGTCGGCGTGATCACGTCCAATTTGAGCGTCTTGAGGTCCACAGCGCCGAAATACTCTTGGCTCGCACAATTCACCAAGACCGTTGAACCGGTGGTCTCCGCCTGTTGATCCAAGGCCTCGGCCAGTCGGCTTCCCCAATAGGCGTAAAGGTTCTCCTTGCGGCCGGTCTTCAGACGACTGCCCATTTCCAAACGATAGGGCTGGATCAGATCTAGCGGGCGCAGAATGCCATAGAGCCCAGACAGAATACGCAGGTGAGACTGCGCCCACGACAGCGCATCGGGGTCCAGCGTGCGAGCCTCTAGCCCCTGGTAAGTGTCGCCAGCGAAAGCGAATGCCGCTGGCCGCGCATCATCGGGTGTTTCCGGTTGAAAAGCACGGAACCGGTCTTGGTTCAGCTTGGCCAAGTCCACACTGATGGACATCAGAGCCTGTAGTTTGGGTTTGGACAGCTTGCTGGCCACTTTGGCCAAATGAACCGCGTCGTCCTGAAAAGCAGGTTCGGTAACGCTTTCAATGGCCACTACCGACCAGTCCAACCGCTTGGCGGGGGAAACAACGACCAGCATGGGAACCTCCTTCGTGTCTTGTAAGAGAAATAGGCGGACGCCCGGCGGCGGTCCAGCGCTCATCCTTGGGAAAGCACCGCCAAAAACGCAGACCCAAACCTTTCTGCCCGACGCTCGTCCAAAAGTTGGGCAAGCGACGGCAAATCTTTGGGGTTGGTTTCCGCGACGCGGGCCAATTGCGCAGCGGTGCAGGTCATGGGTTTCAAGGTCCCACAGGTGCCGCGCATCAAATCCGATTGCACAGCCAAAAGCTGGTCAAAGGTGCTCCCCGCCGCTTGCCCGGCCAATCGCTTACATGCCGGGTGAACATCAGCCGCCGCTTCGCCCGCGATAACCTCAAGAAATATCGCACCGTAACGGTCGAGTTTTTTGGCCCCCACCCCGCTGATGCGCGCCATGTCATCGAGCGATCTTGGCCGATTTTCGGCCATCTCGATCAGCGTCCGGTCGGGGAAAATCACATAGGCCGGCACATTGGCGGCTTCGGCCAAGGCCCGGCGTTTGGCCTTCAACGCCGACAACAGCGGTGCGTCATCCTCAGACACCAAAGCTTTGGCCACAGGACGCCTGTCCGCTTTGACGGCCACATGTTTGCGCAGAGCCACCGAAGCTTCGCCCCGCAACACCGGTCGCGCGGCCTCGGTCATCACCAATGCGCCATGGCGGTCGCGGTCGGGGCGCATGAGGTCCTGGCCCATCATTTGGCGAAACAGACCCTGCCACTGAGTTTTGGTGAATTCCTTGCCCACGCCAAAAGTGGGCAAGCGATGGTGGCCACGGGCTTTGACCTTGTCGGTGGCCTGCCCAACTAGGATGTCAATCAAATGCCCGGCGCCAAAGCTCTCTCCCGTGCGTAAGATTGCCGAGAGCGCCTTGCGCACTGCTTCGGTGCCATCGAACAAATCCGGTGGTGTTTCACAGGTGTCGCAGTGACCGCAAGGTTCGGAGTTCTCGCCAAAGTACCGTAGCAAAACCTGACGACGGCAGCCGTGGGCTTCGGCGAGACCCAAGAGCGCGTTGAGACGACCGTGATCGGCATCCCGCCGCTCGGACGCCGCCGCGCTTTCATCGATCTGAGAGCGGCGCAAACGGATGTCATCCGCGCCAAAAAGCGTGAGCGTTTCCGCCGCCGCCCCGTCGCGGCCAGCGCGCCCGATTTCTTGGTAATAGGCCTCGATGGACTTGGGCAAATCAGCGTGCGCCACCCAGCGGATGTCCGGTTTGTCGATCCCCATGCCAAAGGCCACTGTGGCCACCACGATCAACCCGTCTTCCCGTTGAAACCGCGTTTCGACCCAGCGGCGGTCTTCGGCATCCATGCCGCCGTGATATGCCACCGCGCTGTGACCTTCGTCGTTCAGAGCCTTCGCCAGCACTTCGGTCTTTGATCGCGTGCCGCAATAAACGATCCCAGATTGACCTTTGCGGGCTGAGGCAAACTCTAGGATCTGTCGGCGCGGATTGTCCTTGGGCTGGAAAGCCAAGTGAATGTTGGGCCGGTCGAACCCGTGCAGAAACACCTCCGGCTCCACATCGTCAAACAAGCGGGTCATGATCTCCGCGCGGGTTTCTGCGTCAGCGGTGGCGGTGAAAGCGGCCACGGGCACGCCCAGATCGCGCCTCATTGCCCCTATGCGCAGATAATCAGGTCGGAAATCATGGCCCCATTGGCTGACGCAATGGGCCTCGTCCACAGCGATCAAGC
>JBCDFD010000241.1:0-4746 GCA_039178645.1 Pseudomonadota bacterium
CCGCCATGGTCCGCGCCAAAAACATCAATAAGCTCGTCGAAGCCCCTGGAAACCTTATCATAATGGTATGCGATATCCGGGGCGAAGTAGGTCCATGATCCATCGGATTTCTTCACCGGACGGTCCACGTCATCACCGTGCGCCGTGGCCTTGAACAATGTCTGTTCCCGCGGTTCCCAGTCATCTGGCGTCTTGCCCTTGGGCGGTTCCAGAACACCTTCGTAGATCAAGCCCTTGCCATCCAGGTCATCCAAAGCGGCCTCGATCTTCCCGGTGCCGTAGAGCGATTTTTCCGAGAAAAACGCATCCATTTTGACACCAAGTCGCGCCAGATCGGCTCGGATCAGGTCCATCATGGCGTCCGTGGCAAATTCCCGAATATCAGCCAGCCAGACATCCTCGGGCTGGTCCACATAGGCGTCGCCAACTTTGTCTTTGAGCGTTTGGCCCGCGTCGATCAGATAGTCGCCAGGATAGGTACCTTCCTCGAAAGCCACTTCCTGGCCGTGCGCCTCCAGATACCGCAGGTATACCGACCGGGCCAACGTATCGACCTGCGCTCCGCCATCGTTGATGTAGTATTCGCGCGTGACGTCGTAGCCCGCGTAATCCAACAGCGAGGCGAGCGCATCGCCGAACACAGCACCCCGAGTGTGGCCCACATGCAACGGTCCCGTGGGATTGGCAGAGACATACTCCACATTGACCTTGCGCCCTGCCCCCATAGACGACCGGCCGTAGGCTTTGCCTTGGGTGAGAATGGCCGAAACCGCCGACTGCCAGACATCCCCCGACAGGGTGATGTTCAAAAATCCCGGCCCAGCCACATCAACGGTCGTGATCCGCGGATCGTCTGCCAGCTTGGACGCCAAGGCTTCGGCAATCTCGCGGGGCTTTTTCTTTGCAGGCTTGGCCAACACCATTGCGGCATTGGTGGCCATGTCACCGTGCAAAGGGTCACGTGGTGGCTCCACCGCCACATTCTTGGTGTCTAAGCCAGCAGGCAACACGCCCTCGGCCACGAGTTCATCAAGTTTGGCCAGAACAAGGGTTCTGATATCGGAAAATAGGTTCATCGTTTTCACCTTGGGACCGTGGCGTCTTAGTCAGGTCTGGGTCCGGGGGCAACGCGGCACGCGCCTGGCGTGGCGAAATTATCTGAGGAACAGCACCCAGAACCCCCGATAAATCAGGCGCACCAGCAAAACGAATGACCCCACCATGGTCACAATGGCAACCACAGAGGTCAGTATCACTATGATTTCCCCCGTGGCGGTTGTTTCATCGATGGACCCGGCGATGTAGAGCGACACCAGGGCAATCCCCACGGCTATGGCCAATCGGATGGCAAGCTTGGCCGTGCTGACCTTGAAAACCACGTCCGCCTCGGGTGAGTCCAAAGCGACGAAGCCCTTGCCTTTGGCCGCGTCACCGGCGTGGACCAGATGGCCGCTGGAGATCCCATCACTGACCATCTGTTCCCGGCGTTTTTCTTGGCTTTCACCTTTGTTGGCCTTTGACCGGTCGAACAGAGCTTTTCCCGCCCCGATGAGCGCTGTCAGTGCCACGAGAAGGGCCGTGATTTCGGTAATGAACTTCGTGATTTCAGCCATTTTGACCAAACACCCCCCAATCTCCGTTAACGATTTGAATAAAACAACACCTGTCCGCCCTGTCTAGCGCGGTCATTCCGTACCTTTGGGGCTGGACTTCGCCCGCCGAAAGCGTCCGGCTTTTGACTTGCGACAGGGCAGATCGCCAATGTGCCCTCAACCGCGAAGAGCGATAGTGTATTGGCTTGCCAAGTTTAAGGTTGAGCGATCTATAGGAGAGCCAACTTGTCAGGAAAACCGGCGCCGTGGGCCTGAATTGCATAGCGGTCGGTCATCCCTGCGATGTAGTCGGCCACCATGCGCGCAAGCCTGGGCTTGTCATCTGCAAACGTGCTTGGGTTCCAGCGTTCGGGCAGGAGTTCCGGCCGTTCCATGTAAAGCGGGAACAACTCGCGCACGATCCGTTCGGCCTCCACTCGCTTTTCCATGACCGACGCGCAGCGATACATACGTTCAAACAGGAAGTCTCGGATCACTTTAAGATCATGCCATAAGCCATTGGAAAACTGAATGACTGGGCGGCCTGCGTGCCGGACATCCTCGACCGAGCGGGGATTGATGTCGCTCAAAATCGATCCGCTCGCTCTGATCACATCGCCCACCATGGTCCCGAAGACCTGGCGGGATGCTTCGTGGCGACGGCGGATTTGTTCGGCACCGGGGTGGGCCTTGTCCACTGCATGGAACGCCGGCCCGACCAGTGGCAGATCCATCAGATCGCTTTCTGTGAACAGACCCGCGCGCAGGCCGTCCAACAAGTCGTGATTGTTGTAAGCTATGTCGTCGGACAAAGCCGCCACTTGGGCCTCGGCACTGGCGTGGGTGTCCAATTCCAAATCGTGCAAACCCTGATAGCTTTCCAGCGCCGCAGGCAGCGCGCCCGCCACCGGACCGTTGTGCTTTGCAATGCCTTCCAAGCATTCCCAAGTGAGGTTCAGACCGTCGAAGGCCACATACTGAGTTTCCAACCGCGTGACGATCCGAATGGCCTGTGCGTTGTGATCAAACCCGCCGTAGGGTTCCATACAATCCGCCAGCGCGTCTTCGCCGGTGTGACCGAAAGGCGTGTGACCCAAGTCATGTGCCAGAGCCACGGCTTCGGTCAGGTCACTGTTCAGCCCCAAAGCCCGCGCGATGGTCCGCGCCACCTGTGCCACTTCGATGGAATGGGTCAACCGCGTGCGGAAATAATCACCTTCGTGTTCCACAAACACCTGGGTTTTGTGCTTCAACCGGCGAAAAGCGTTGCAATGGATGATCCGGTCACGATCCCGCTGGAATGCGGTACGGAAATTGCTTTCCTCTTCAGGATATAGCCGCCCACGGCTGCGGGCGGGATCGGACGCATAGGGAGCCGCCGGTATGTCGACCATCGTTTGGGATCCCTTTTCTTGTCAGACCCTCGTGCGTTGCTTATATCGGGCTAGCTCACCTTCCAAGAGCGGAGACTGATCCCATGGAACTCACCCTACCCCCCAAAGTGACCGACCGCGCCTTTGCGCGTTTGGCAGAGATCGACCCAGCTTCCGACGGGGGCAAAGCACTGCGCGTGGCAGTGGAAGGCGGCGGCTGTTCCGGGTTTCAATATGAAATCACCCTGGACGAACCGGCCGAGGGCGATTTGATCCTGGAAGGCGCAGGTCAAAAGGTGATCGTGGACGAAGTTTCCCTGCCGTTCCTCGCCGATGCAACGATTGATTTCACCGAGGAATTGATCGGTGCGAAGTTCGTGATCGAGAACCCGAACGCCAGCTCAAGCTGTGGCTGCGGCGTGAGTTTTTCTATGTAAAATGTCACCGCTCCGGCGCTTCCTCTTGAGCTGGCGGCGCAAGAAGTCGTTCGCAATGATCTCACTAGAAAACGCACCGCCGTCTTATAGGCGTACCCGACTTTTGCTGGCGGGGAGCACCCCTCGGTGACAACGTCACTTCTTTGTGCCCCTCAGCCGCGCAATAATACCTGTGTTCGGACGCCACGAAGACCTCGCCCGGAGACTGGCTGAGTGTCGCAAATGCCATTTGGGGTCTTGGTGCCCGAGTACAGTTTCCCGCCACGGTGCCACAAAGCTGAGGCCCATGTCCTCCAGACGGCCTATGTCCTCCAAAAACAAATCCACGTAGGGCGCAAACAAGCCTGGCGGCAACGGGATTTCTTTGGCCACGTTCATCCGTTGGTCCTTGGCCGCACGCGTGGGCAGCTCAATTTGCTTTAGCTCAAGCAACTCCAAGATATCCGCATAAAGCTCTTCGGGTCGGTCTTTTAGATCACTGAAATTGATGATCATCCGTTTGTTTTCTGGAAAATGCTTGATCATCCCCTCGACCCCATCCGCATAGAGGCTGCTTTTGTGGAGGTCGAAATCTTCAATGAATTCCCAAATGCGTTCGTACGACCAGGTGCGGAGGTCGTCCAGTTCACCGCTCAACTCGGCATGAAACCGAATATGCGACCAAAGCCGGTCGATGGGGTCGCGCAAAATCAAAACGGCCCGGTTGTCTTTGGCGAAGTTGGCCATGTCCCGCATGCCGCTGTTGCCGCAAAGGTAACCGGTTGTGCTGAAATCCACGGCCCATTTACGGTTCGGAACCTGTTTGAAGAGGGACCGATACCAGTCGTCGTTGATCGGACCCCGCAAAAATATCTGGTACCAATCCAGAGCCTTGGACAGGCGACGGTAGTTGCGAAGCGCACCGCCCCCTTTATCCCAGTCCTTGGCCATTTCAGCGTCCCACGGCGCGCCGTACTGATCGACCTCAGCCCGCTCTAGAATGCCCTTTTCATCGGTGCGCGCTTGCAATTTGAACCTGGACACATGGTTGACCAGATGCCTCATGCGTGAGTGGTCTGTGAGCCGATCCACAGGTGTATGCTGTCGCTGAAAGTAGTGAATCTCTTTCCGAGGAGTCTGGTAGATATCTGGGTGTCGATTGATGGCCCAGAAGAGCCACGTCGTTCCCCCTTTCGTCACGCCAAGGCAATAAAATAGTTTCTTCAAAACCTCTTTCCTTGGCATTCTACTCCCATGGCCAGAGTGCTATCAAACCCACTCTAGCGTGCCAAGACGCATACCAACACAGGCGAGGAGTGGGCGGTTGAAGGTAGCCACGTTCAATATCAACGGGATCAAGGCGCG
>JBCDFD010000242.1:0-4439 GCA_039178645.1 Pseudomonadota bacterium
AACTGGGTGCTGGCTCCTACGGTGTCATCGTACCAAACCAAAACGGTCTCTGACCCATACTGGACCTCTGCACCACCAAGGAAATGGTTGATCGTCAGCAAATTGAAGGAACTTGCGCCTTCCCAAGCATTCACATTGATCACATCGCTGTCGACTTTGAAGTCCACGATTTCGTCAAATTCGCCATCGGCCACGAGCACAAACTCATCCTCGCCCCATCCGCCGGACATTACGTCACTTCCGTGACCGTCGCGTAAAATGTCTTTTCCAGCACCGCCAAGCAGAATGTCGTTGCCCGCGCCACCATCTACGGTGTCGTCGCCAACGCCACCACTGAGCGAGTCGTTTCCGGGCCCACCGCGCATGACGTCGTCACCACGGTTGCCGAACAGCTCGTCATTGCCGAGGCCGCCCTTTATTGTGTCGCTTCCCAACCCACCCCGCAGACTGTCGTCGCCGGATTGCCCGAAAACTTGGTCATCGCCTCGACCGCCAGAGAGCGTGTCGTTGCCCCGACCGCCCGTAACCGTGTCGTCGCCTTGGGCCCCGTGGGCGATGACCATCGCGCTGAGATCTCCGAAATGCAGCCAGTCGGCCCCCGCGCTTGCGGGCGCGATGTACTCTGTGCCAAACACGTCCACCAAATCTGTCCCCAAAGTGGCGTGGAAACCGACGTAAGTGTCGGTGTATGGGGCCTGATTGTAATTCTGCTCCGCCAACCAAGTGGAGACGTCCAATTGGATGGTCACACTTTGAAGCTCGGTCCCATTGGGATCGAATTGCAAACCAAGGGCATAAGAGCTTTCCACAGTGCCCTGTTCGAAGAAAAAGGATTGCGCGAACGGGCCCATCACAGCGTTGATGGGATCATCTTCGCTGTATTGCGCGGCCAAGACTGTGAGGTCATCGCCCTTCACATATTCTATTGTCAGATTCAGATCTTGGACGACCACGGTGATGGGAACGTCCAAAATGGCAAAGGGGAAGTTGTCAGGGTCTTGGAAATCCGGCCACGAAAATGTCGGGTCGAAAATCGATCCAGCCCAGGCCATTTGCAGTGCGTAGAGCGAGGTTTTCCCAGTCGAAACCGCGTTTTCTGGCGACCAGAGCCAGTCCCAGGCCACATTTCCGTAAAGCGTCACTTCGCCGGTGCTGTGGTCCAGGACAAAAGATGGGGCGGGGAGGTTAGTCATGGGGGGCAATCCATATGTGACGAAATATGGACCGTCGTTTGCAGCAAACCGATAAATGTTCGATTAAAGTTCTAACGAAATGGACGCAGCATCCGTTGGTTAGCTCCCAAGCAGGACTTTTCCACTGTTATTGGGTACATCCTTGCCCGTACAGCGCGCGCGAAAGGCATTACCCCGCAAACAGATAGACGAGTGGCTAGGCCCGGCTTTAGGTCAGTCTTAGCAATACTTTACAGGAGGTAGGACTCCAAGAACGTCTCCGCAGTCACGGTCATGCTGCTGCGAAACTCAACGACGAGCTCTTCGTCTTCGTATCGGATGCGGACGCCACCTTTGGCGGTGTCAGTGAGTTTCAAATCCGCCAGTGTCAGATTTTCCCCCCAGGCGGAAATGTCGATCTTATCGTTCGCCGAGAAGTCCATGATCTTGTCCTTGTCCCCATCGGCCACCAAGACGAACACGTCCGCCCCATAGCTGTCTGATCCACCATACATGATGTCTTTGCCAGCCCCGTCTTCGAGAGTGTCGTGTTCTCGCCCACCCCGTAAGGTGTCGTCCCCAGAACCGCCCTTGATCGTGTCAGAGCCGAGACTGCCGACCAAATAATCGTCGCCGTTTTCACCAAACAAACGGTCCTTGCCACGTCCGCCATAGACAAAGTCATCGCCAATGCCGCCGCGCAGGACATCCCAGTCTTCGCCACCGCGCAACGTGTCATCGCCAGATCCGCCCAGCAATGTGTCCTTGTCGTCAAGTCCAAGGATCAGATCGTCACCCTGTGAACCGCTAAGCCTGTCGCTTCCAGTGGACCCAACCAATTCATCGTCGCCGCCATACCCATCGAGCGTGACGGGGACGCCGAGGTTCGGGACATTAAACACATCATCGTCTTGGGTGAGGCTTGGAGCGTTGGCCAGGGCATCCGAAACCAGAATTGGATCGCCGAAGTCTTCACGGAAGGTCGATGTGACCACGTCCCCAGTGAAACTCGGAAAGGTGTAGGCCAATTCGAGCGCATTGATTTCAGTGAAATCTGAATTGGTCTCAACCATGAAGGTGATCAAGAGTGTCGATACATCGCCCACTTCAAACAGCAAGCCAGGCAAGGTGCCGCTTTGACGACCGTCCAACAACGCGAAATCCATTTGGGTTTGGTTTAGAACGTCGAGGTATTCGGCTTGGGTCGCGAACTCGAGCGATCCATCCTGCGGGAACTGCGGCACCGTAAAGCTGGGATCAAAAAACGTATCAGCGTAGGCGAATGTCAGGAGCAGTTGCCTGTCGGGATTGGTGGCGGTCGACGGAAGGGTGGCGGCCAAATACATCAGGCCGGAAACCTCGTCGAATATGAACGTATGAGTTGGCATGGCTGGCTAATCCGTTTGGCTATGGCGTATCGATGCCGGTGGACCAAAACGTACCACAAGATTGAGCCATCGCGTAACACCTTTCGCACGACCCGAAAGGCAACCTGCACGTGTCAATAGTATGAGGCGATTAACTGCCCGCAAATCGGGCTTGCCAGGCCTCGCGCTGCTCATCGCTGATCTTGGCGAAAAGCACGTCGGGCACAGTGAAGGCATGACCCGGCTTGAGTGTTTCGACCGCAGCCGCCATGTCATCGGGCCACGGCAGGGCATCGAGCCCGAACGTCTCGCGTAGTTTCTCCGAGGCATTGGGAATGAAAGGCTCAGACAGGCTGGCATAAATCACCCCCAAGTTGAGGGCGAACCGAACCTGGGCCGCCGCCGCTTCGGGATCGGTCTTGAACAACGACCAGGGTGCTGCCGACTGTAGATATTCATTGCCAACGACCCAAATGGCGCGCAGCTCATTGGCGGCTTTGCGCACCTCCATGGCTTCCATGAGGTCCTGATAGACGGTCACCCGCGCTTGCAGATCGGCGATCACGGCCTCTTCGGCTTCTCCAAGCGCGCCACCTTCGGGCACCACTTCGCCAAACTTGGAGCGGCAGAACTTGGTCACGCGGCTGATGAAGTTGCCCAGCACATCGGCCAGGTCCTTGTTCACCCCCGCTTGGAAATTTTCCCAGGTGAATTCGCTGTCGGAGCTTTCAGGCGCATGGCTCAGGAGCCACCACCGCCAGTAATCTGCAGGTAGGATTTCAAGCGCCGCGTCCATGAAGACGCCCCGGCCTTGGGACGTGGAGAACTGGCCACCGTCGTAATTCAAGTAGTTGAACGACTTGATGAAATCCACGAGCTTCCAGGGCTGTTCAGACCCCATCAGCGTGGCGGGGAAGCTGAGAGTGTGGAACGGCACGTTGTCCTTGCCCATGAACTGGACGTACTTCACATCATCCGCGCCTTTGTCGGTTCGCCACCAGCGTTCCCATGCGCCATCGTCCAACCTATTGGCTTCTGCCCATTCGGCGGCGCATGCGATGTATTCGATAGGCGCGTCAAACCAAACGTAGAACACCTTGCCTTCCATGCCTGGCCAGGGCTCCCGCCCCTTTTGCACCGGCACACCCCAGTCGAGATCGCGGGTGATGCCCCGGTCCTGGAGCCCGTCGCCATCGTGCAGCCATTTCTTGGCAATGGACGTTGTGAGCACCGGCCACCCGGTCTGACTGTCGATCCAAGCGTCAAGCTTGTCCTTCATGGCCGACTGGCGCAGGAACAGATGTTTGGTCTCGCGCACTTCCAGATCGGTGGAGCCAGAGATCGCCGAACGCGGGTTGATCAGGTCTGTGGGGTCAAGCTGCTTGGTGCAGTTTTCGCACTGGTCCCCGCGGGCTTTATCGTAGCCACAATTGGGACAGGTGCCCTCAATATACCGATCCGGCAGAAACCGACCGTCGGCATTGGAATAGACCATCTTTTCCGACACTTCGGCAATGAGACCATTGGCGTCGAGTGCCGCGGCCAAGTCTTGCGTCAGCTTCTGGTTCTGCGGACTGGACGAGCGCCCGTAATGGTCAAAGCTGAGCCCGAAGCCTTCGGCCAGTTCCGATTGGATCGCGTGCATTTCCTTGCAATAGGCATCCACCGGCTGCCCCGCCTTCGCGGCCGCCAACTCTGCCGGTGTTCCATGTTCATCGGTGGCGCAGAGAAAAAGCACTTCATGCCCTCGGGCGCGGTTGTAGCGAGCGTAAAGGTCCGCGGGCAACTGACTGCCAATGAGCGTGCCCAGGTGCTTGATCCCATTGATATAGGGGAGCGCGGAAGTGATGAGGATGCGTGCCATGGGGTGTGCCTTTGGTGTGTCGGGCATCTGTTACCG
>JBCDFD010000243.1:0-4436 GCA_039178645.1 Pseudomonadota bacterium
CCGATGAGGATCGGGATAATGATGCCTTCCTCGCCCGCCAAAAGGGCACCGGCCAGGGAATTGGGTTCCTCGGGCGCGACCACGGCTGTGGGCATGGGTGGCAGCGACGCCACCCGGTCGAGCATGGCGTCGAAATGACGGTGCCGTTGAACCACCAGACCAGGAAGTTCCAGTTCGTGGAAGGTCATTTCCTTTTCGGGCGCGATCACCACAGCCTCGCCAGAGACCAGTTTGGCACCGTCGGACACTCGGGTGACGACAGTGTCCATCACCACTTCACGGTTCCCGAGTTTTTCTTTCACGGTGACCACCGCACGGACCTCGTCGCCGGCATAGGCACGGTCATAGAAATCGAAGCACTGAGACCGATAGAGCGTCCCTGCCCCGGGCAGCACGTTCCCCAAGACCGCCGAGATCAGCGCGCCGATGAACATGGCAGGCGCCACGGCTTCCTTAGTACCATCACCATCGCCATCTTCGGACGCCAAGTGCAGCGGATTGTGATTCCCGGAGTTGTTGGCGAAGACGAAAAAATCATCCTCGGTGAAAACCCGTGTGAGATCAGCGGTATCCCCCACCGACAGCATGTCGTAGGTGCGGTTGGTATAGGTTGTCATGGTGGCTATCCTACGATGCTGTATCCACCGTCGATCACGTGAACCCCACCTGTCACATTTGCGGCGTTTCGGCTGGCCAGGAATGCGGCGTAGGCCCCCACGTCTTCAATCGTGGCCAAATGATGTGTCGGAGCACGCGCCGCAGCGGCGTCCAGAAGCGCATCAAATTCGTCAATGCCAGAGGCTGCTCGGGTTTTGAGCGGGCCCGGTGATAGCGCATGGACCGAGATCCCCTTTGGTCCCAGTTCGGCGGATACATAGCGCACGGCGCTTTCGAGCGCAGCTTTCACCGGGCCCATGATATTGTAGTGTTCCACAACACGGCTGGATCCGTGAAACGAGACGGTCATGCAGGTGCCGCCATCCGGCATCAGCGGTTCAGCGCGGCGGATCATGCGCAGGAAGGAATGGACCGAGATATCCATGGCTGTGGAAAACCCGTGGGCGGAACAATCCACCACTCGGCCATGCAGATCATCCTTGGGAGCGAAGGCGATGGAGTGCAGGAGCGTATCCAGCGATCCCCATTTGTCCGTGATCGCCGCAAATACAGCCGCCATTTGATTGTCATCGCGCACATCCAGCGGCAGGATGATCTCGGCCCCCAATTCTTCGGCCAGTGGCCGCACATGCGGTTCAGCCTTTTCATTGAGATAGGTGATGGCGAGGCTCGCCCCCTGCGCCTTCAGCGCTTGGGCACAGCCCCAGGCGATGGATTGGCGATTTGCGACACCAACAATCAGGGCCTTCTGGCCTTGTAACGAAAACATACACTCGTCCTTTCGACAGAATCGGCCAACCACAAGTTGAGCGACCTTTCAAATTGGACAAAAGCACAGGCCAATTACAGAATCTCAACGGCGATGGGAAAACCCCCTGCGCCAGTTGACGCAGCCTCTCTTTTTGAGCGGTTTATGCCGCTGTCTTGGGCAGTTGGATCAGAACCTATGCGTGACGCGTCAGCGGAGTCGGATGTAGGATAAGCCTAGGAAAACCATATCGAGTTCTCCAGCCTCAGCGTTTTCGTCGGCATTTGCCGTGTTGCGGACGTCCTGGACGGCCAGGATCAGGTGGGGACCAGGCTTTAGTTCCTTCCCCTCTGGCCCTTCAAAGGTCAGTTGGAAACGACCCGGCTCGTCAGTGGACTGGAAATCTACCATGCTGCCGTCTGGCGCGACTGCCATGACCTGCGTGGGATCGGCTGGAACTGGTTCGAGGCGAACCACAATCGGGGTAAGTCCGTCGGGTGTGTCGTCATCTGGGATGACGGCGATCCGAGGCGCGCCGAAATCAGCGGCAGCTTCGATCCAATCGCATTGGGGTGTGGTGACCTCTTGCACCGCAACGTCTGGCTCTGTGCCAAACTCTGCGGAGTACGCCAAAAGGAACGTCAGAAAGGGTTCGGGCGACTGGCCAAATGCTGCCAGACGGATCTTGGGTCCGGTGTCGTCAATGATATGCGCGTGGGCGCACGGCCCGAAGTCATAGGCAGCCACCCATGCGGACTTGTCCATTGGAGGCGATTGCGGAGGGTCCGGATTAATCGCCTCTTCGGGCAGGACCATGGCGATCTCGGTTTGCGCTGGCTCATCCGGCGGTGGCACCGCATTCAGTTCATTGGATGGAGCAACGGTCGCCACTGTGACATCGCTCAACACTGCGGGGGCAGGTTCAGGCGTCGGCGGTGAGATCACATCGGTATGTTCCGGTTTCTTGACCGGCGCAGAAATGGATGGCGGAGGTGGTTCGCTGGGCACCTGCGGTAACACGATGTCAGGACCTGACAGGCTGGTGTAGAGCCCAAGCGCGCCGCCGAGAGCGCAAACCAACAGGACCAGCATCCAAAACCCCCATCCCCCGAACCGTGAAGCAGGGGAAGATGGCATTTCTGGCTGATCGGGTGGCTCTGGGTGAGACACGGGCACGGCATCCTTTTGCGCAACTTGATGGTCCGCCGGATCGACGGTGGGGTCAAGCGAGAGAGGCAAGTTGCGGGCAACTCGGCGCATTCGTCCCGGTGACATATGGTTCAGCCTTGCTCACCATGTGGCGAAAGACGGGAGGCCGATGGATGGCAAAAGTACAGGCTGGCGAGATTGAGTTGGGGATGCGGACCTGGGGATCGGGCGACATCACCGTTCTATTCATCCATGGAAACTTGGCCAGCAAAGATTGGATCGAGATGGCGACCACCTGGTTCCCACCGGATCTGAAGGTGATCGGCCTCGACTGGCGCGGTTGCGGGGACAGCGATCGTCCGACGCCGGATGAAGACTACGGCAACTATTCCATGGCTCAACACGCCGCCGACATGTTGGCCGCCATGGATAGTTTGGAGATCGAGCGGTGCCACTTGATCACACATTCCACCGGTGGTGTGATTGCGGCGCGGATGCAGTTGGAACAGCCGGATCGATTCGGGAAAGTGCTTGCGCTGAACCCAGTGTCCCCGGCTGGGCTGAAGTTCGACGAGGCGGGCATGGCCATGTTCGAAGGCATGCGGAAATCACGGGATATGACACGGGCGGTGATGGCGGGTGCAGCGTCGTCTCTGTTCAAAATGGACAGTTTTGTGCCTGGGGGGATGCCACAGTTCCGATCCGGCGTAGATCACATGCAGTCGATGTTCGACAAGGTGATCGACCAGACATTCAGCGTGGGCGAAGGTATTTGGATGGGCACTCCGGTGAACCTCACGGCGGAACACGAGAGCGGCGCGCTCGCGGAACGGATCGGTGAGCTACACCACGAAACGCTGGTGATTTGGGGGGCGCAGGACCCGATCATCCCGCGGGAAGATTTGGAAAATATGGTCGCCACCATGCCCAATGCCCGGTTGGTGGAAGTACCAGGGGTTGGCCATTCCATGAACATCGAAGCCCCGCAGATGTTTGCGGGGTATGTGGCGGCGATGTTCAGCGGAGTGCAGCCTTAGGGGTCGGTCCTAGGACACTGCCGGAGCTTGGCTAGCTTTATCGATTGGCGTTGTCCAAGGACACGAACCACGAAAGGGAAGCTATGTGACTGGCTATCCGGCTGGAGTGGATGACACACCCACCTGCGCTGGACGCAAGAGCCGGTCGTGAATCATGAACCCGTTGGCCATCACCTGGATAATGTCGCCAGCTTTGGTGTTTGGCACAGGCGCCTCAAACATGGCTTGGTGCATTTGCGGGTCAAAGGTGTCGCCCACTTCCGGCACGATGGGCTGGATCCCATGTTTTCCGAAAATGTTGACCAGCTCGCGCAAGGTCAGTTCCACGCCTTCAATCAACGCTGCGGATTGTTGTCGCTGTTCATCGGTGACGGCATCCAACGCGCGGGTGAGGTTGTCGAACACCGGCAGCATATCGCGTGCCAGTTTTGACCCGCCGTATTGTTCCGCTTCTTTGCGGTCCCGTTCGCCGCGTTTGCGCGCGTTTTCGGCGTCGGCCAATGCCCGCATGAACCGATCACGGAAATCATCTCGCTCGGCGATGATGGCGTCCACGTTGGGTCCGCCGCCCTCGACGACCTCCTCAAAGTCCAGCGGGGCGTCGGGATCGCCGACACCGTTGGCTGCGTCTTCGTAGCCCTTGGCCAGCGCCTCAATGTCGATGGTTTCGTCGACATCTTGGTGAGCGTTTTGCTCTTTGGGGTCAGCCATGGTCGCTCCTTTCAAGCACGGTCGGACAATACCCGTCCCACCAGCTGCGCCGTGTAATCCACGATGGGAACGATCCGTCCATAGTTCAAACGAGTCGGTCCAATCACGCCCACAGCACCAATGATCTTACGATCCGCGTTCATATATGGAGAGACCACCAAAGAGGAACCCGA
>JBCDFD010000244.1:0-4397 GCA_039178645.1 Pseudomonadota bacterium
CCATTATGATAAGGTTTCCAGGGGCTTCGACGAGCTTATTGATGTTTTTGGCGCGGACCATGGCGGCTACGTCAAACGGATGAAGGCGGCGGTCTCGGCCCTGTCCGGCGGGTCTGTGCCACTGGACATCAAGCTTTGCCAACTGGTGAAGCTCTACAAAAATGGCGAACCGTTCAAGATGTCCAAACGGGCGGGCACCTTCATCATGCTGCAAGACGTGGTGGACCAAGTGGGCCCGGACGTGACGCGGTTTGTGATGCTTACCCGAAAGAATGACGCGCCGCTGGATTTCGATTTCGACAAAGTGCTCGAACAGTCCCGCGACAATCCGGTGTTTTACGTGCAGTACGCCCACGCGCGGGTCTGTAGCGTCATGCGCAAAGCCGAAGCGCTCGGCGTGGACACCGACCCACAAGCCGCGGCAGTGCTGGACCGGGGTGAGATGACCGATCCGTCAGAGCTTGCCTTGGCCAAGAAACTGGCCGAATGGCCACGTTTGGTGGAGATCGCCGCGCGCACCAATGAGCCCCACCGGATCGCCTTTTATCTTTACGAGCTGGCCAGCGCATTCCATGCCCTGTGGAACCGCGGCAATGAGGTGACCAGCCTAAGGTTTGTGCAGGACGACGACATCGCCGCCACAGCCCGTAAAATTGCCCTGCCCAAAGCTGTCGGCGTTGTGATTTCAGCCGGTCTTGGTATTCTCGGGGTGACGCCGCTGGAAGAATTGCGCTGATCCAAACCAAGCGCGCCCCTGGCGGTCGATGAGGCATTGAACGTTAGGCAAGGGACGAGTCGCGCAATCGGCTCGCCGCATGGGGCTGATATGGCGAACCCTGAGTATTCAGATTTTGATTACGACCACGGGGCGGACACCGCCACGGTGCGGCCTGGAATGGCCATGGCGCTGTTGGGCGCGGGGGCCTCTGTGGCCCTGATGGCCGGTGTGGCCTGGTGGGCCTACGACTTGGCGGTGCGAAATGTGAACGGGCTGCCGGTGATTTCGGCTGTGGATGGTCCCGCACGTGTGGCACCAGAAGACCCCGGCGGGTTTCAGGCGGAACATCAAGGGCTGGCTGTGACGTCTGTGTCATCTCGCGAAGCGCCGCCCGCCCCGGACCAGGTGATGCTGGCGCCCGAACCGATTGACCTCGCGCCCGCGGATCAGCCCATCGGGCAATTGGAAGATCAGGCCCGTGACGCGATTATGCGCGACGCTGTGGGTCGTGCGGTGCAGGACGCGCAGTTGGATGGGGCCACAGACCCTACCGTGCCCATAATTACACCCGAAGAAGACCTGACAATCGACACGCCGACTGAAACTCAGCTGGCAGAGGCGCGGGCCATTCCGCGTCCCGTGCAGCGTCCCAACACACCGCAAGTGACCCGCAGCGCGCCACGTGCGACGGAACCATTGGCCCTGCCTGTGGACCTTGATCCCGCGACTTTGCCGTCTGGAACACGCCTGGTGCAACTGGGGGCCTATGACAGCGCAACCACCGCCCAGGCGCAGTGGGACCTGATCTCAGCCCGGTTCGAGCCGTACTTCCAAAACCGCCAGCGCGTGATTCAGCGCGCCAATGTCGGCGGGCGCACATTCTACCGGCTGCGTGTGCATGGCTTCAAAAACCGTGCCGAGGCGGATCGGTTCTGCGCCGCATTGCAAGCCCAAAACACCGACTGCATTCCTGCATTGGTCCGCTGAATATGGGGCAGGGCGCGACGATCCTGGGCTGCGCGGGGCCGCAGCTCACACGGTGGGAACGCGCCTTCTTTGCAGATGTGCAGCCCTTTGGCTTCATCCTCTTCACGCGCAACTGCGAAACGCCCGATCAGGTGCGCCAACTGACATCCGACCTGCGCGCGTCCGTGGGCTATGAAGCACCCATATTCATCGACCAAGAGGGCGGACGGGTGGAACGCCTCGGCCCGCCGCACTGGCGCACGTGGTTGCCCGCGCTGGATCAGATGGCACGGGTCAAACCTGCCTCCGCTGCCCGATCCATGTATTTGCGCTACCGCATCATTGCCCATGAACTTCGCGCCGCGGGTATCGACGGAAATTGCGCGCCTTTGGCGGACATTGCCCACGCCAACACTCATCCAGTGCTGCACAACCGCTGCTACGGAACCGATGGGCTGACCGTGGTGTCCGCCGCCCGTGCGGTGACCCAAGCGCACCTCGACGGCGGGGTGTTGCCAGTGTTGAAACACATCCCCGGCCACGGTCGCGCCACCATGGATAGCCATTTGGAACTGCCCCGTGTGGACACAGATGCCGATACGCTTTGGGCCACGGACTTTGCCGCTTTCGGTGCGCTTGCCGACCTGCCGCTCGCCATGACGGCGCACATCGTCTACAGCGCGCTAGACCGGGATCGGTGTGCCACCCAATCGCCCACCATGATTGATCACATTCGACGTGGCATGGGGTTCAACGGCCTGTTGATGACCGATGATCTATCCATGCAAGCCTTAGACGGTGACATGGCCACCCGCACCGAGGCGGCGCTCAAAGCCGGGTGCGATATCGCGTTACACTGCAACGGCGACCCCGATGAGATGACCGCCATCACCAAGGCGGCCGGAACGCTGAGCCCCGATGCCCAAGCGCGCGCGGACCGCGCCCTGGCCGCGCGGACATCCCCAGATGACGCTGACATCGCCGCCATGGAAGCGGAACTGTCGGAGATGCTGGCGTGAGCGAACCCGTCCCCTTTGACCCCGTTGGCGCCCGCCGCGAGGCCGAGGCCCTGGTGGTGGACGTGGATGGGTTCGAGGGACCGCTGGACGTGCTCCTCACCCTCAGCCGCACCGCAAAAGTGGACCTTAGGCAAATCTCCATCCTCGCTTTGGCGGAGCAATACCTGGCCTTCATCGACCGCGCGCGGGAACTGCGCATTGAACTGGCTGCGGACTATTTGGTGATGGCCGCTTGGCTGGCCTTCTTGAAATCCAAATTGCTGCTGCCGCCTGACCCCAAGGACGACGGCCCCACCGGCGAAGAACTGGCCGACCATTTGGCGTTCCAACTGGAACGCCTCGCCGCTATGCGGGACGCTGCCGCGCAGTTGATGGGCCGAGACCGCCTGGGCCGCGATGTTTTCGTCCGTGGCGCGCCCGAAGGTGTGTCCACCGCCCGCTCGGTAACTTTCGATGCCAACCTCTTGGATTTGCTGCAAGCCTACGCCCGGATCCGAACCCGAGACGATTTCCGTCCGTTCGTGATGGACCGCGTGGCGGTGCTGACCATGGAAGAAGCCCTCGACCGCCTGCGCGGCATGGTCAACTTCGCGGGGACTTGGTCAGACTTGGCGTCCTATCTGCCGGTGGAATGGCAGGGCGACCCCGAACGTCGGCGGTCGTCGCTGGCGTCAACCTTTGCCGCTTCGCTGGAATTGGCCAAAGAAGGGCGCATCGACATCCGTCAGGACGATGTGTTCGGTCCGATCCACCTGCGCAGGAAGCCAACCCAATGAGCGATCAGAGCGCGGACGAGCCGGAAGAGGACCCCATCCTCTTCGACGCGCCGCCGTTGGGCGAACAGGAACGCATGATCGAAGCCATGCTGTTTGCCACGGCGGAGCCCTTGACGCTCAAGGAGATGTCGTCGCGCATGCCCCAAGGCTGCGACGCGCGTCAAGCGCTGGAGCTTTTGCAAAAACGCTATGCGGGCCGTGGGGTGAATGTGGTCCAAGTGGGCGGAGCCTGGGCCATCCGCACTGCCGCCGATTTGTCGTTCCTGATGCAGCGGGAGATTGTGGAGACCCGCAAACTCAGCCGCGCGGCCATCGAGACCCTGGCGATCATCGCCTACCACCAGCCTGTGACCCGCGCCGAAATCGAAGAAATTCGAGGGGTGAGTGTGTCCAAAGGAACGGTGGACTTGCTGCTGGATCTGGACTGGATCCGCCTGGGTCGCCGCCGCGAAACGCCGGGCCGTCCCGTGACATTCGTGGTCACCGAAGCCTTCCTCGACCACTTCTCCCTGTCATCCGCCAAAGACCTCCCCGGCATATCCGAGCTCCGCGCGGCAGGGCTGCTCGACAGCACCCGCATGGTGCCGGAAGGGGAGAAGGGTAAGGAGGAGGAAGACGGTGAAGAGGGGCAGGAGGAGATGTTTTAGACATCCCTTTTGAACTTAATACAGGCAACTTCCGTTGTAAGGCCAGCATAGCCGTAAACCGCTTTCGCTAGCCGTGCCGCCCCTTTATCTTTGGTTAGAAAAGCATCACAAAGCGATGCCTGTTCTATATGCATGCAATCATGGAACTGCCTTTCCAAATAACGGCTTCGGCTAAGAACTCTTCCGCGCCTCGCATCCCGTCCCTGTGAAATCCCTAGGGTCAGGACTCATAGCCAATAGATGACCAAAGCGGCAAGCGCGATGGCGGATA
>JBCDFD010000245.1:0-4363 GCA_039178645.1 Pseudomonadota bacterium
GCTGTGTGTAAAGCGACGCCAGAGCGCTGGAAACAATGGCAACCGCCGGAGACATGGGCGCGTGCAGCATCATTGGTGACGCCGGACCTTCGGCGGACAGCACGGCAGACATTGCTGAATTGAACGTCACGAACAGAAAAATGCCCGACATCAAGAACAGGACAAAGTCGCCGCGGATGCTCGCGCCGCGCATGCCAAGCACGGAAAACATGAAATAAAACACACCAACCAGGAGCAAGGTCTGGGACACTGACAGGAACAGCCCGAACAGGGCATTGCCATGGCTTTTCCTGATTTTGCGCACGGTGGCCGTGTAAACAACCTGCACAAACGAAAACCGCCGGGCCGAAGTCCGCTTATTGATCTTGGCGTATTCCAAATCTGCCTCCTGAGGGCGCGACTTGGGGTCTCTCATGGGGGTAAAATGCTTGCTGTTGGCTTAAACCGCGGCCATAGCCGAAACATATGTCCCGAGTGTGTCAGGAGTTGTCCGATGGATTTTGCCAAACTTGAAACAGTCATGCGCAAATTGGCGCTGGAAGCTGGCGACGTGATTATGGAAATCTACGGCGAAGACGACTTTGACGTGCGTGCGAAGGGCGACGACAGTCCGGTGACCAAAGCCGACGAGGCCGCGGATGCCCATATCGCCGCCGGGCTGCGCGCCGCGTTCCCGGATGTTCTATTGGTGACCGAAGAACAAGCGGAGTCCCACACGGAAAAAGCCGAAAACTTTCTCATCGTGGACCCGCTCGACGGGACCAAAGAGTTTGTCCAACGCCGGGGCGATTTCACCGTGAATATTGCCTACGTGGAAAATGGAACGCCGGTCCGCGGCGTGGTGTACGCACCTGCCAAAGGTCGACTGTTTTACACGAAAGCCGACGGTGCATCCGTCGAAGAGGCGGACCCGCAACACGACTCAGTCGGAGATACCAAACCGATGGCCGTGTCTTCGCCCGATGAGAGCGCCCTGCGCGTGGTGGCATCGAAATCCCACCGCGACGCGGCCACTGATGAATACATTAACAAGTATGCCACCGCCGACATGAAGAGCGCCGGCTCTTCACTGAAATTTTGTCTGGTGGCAACCGGCGAGGCAGACATCTACCCTCGGTTGGGACGCACGATGGAGTGGGATACCGCTGCAGGACATGCTGTCCTCAATGGCGCAGGCGGGCACGTGGTTCGGTTCGACGACCACACACCACTTGGTTATGGCAAAGCGGATTACGCCAACCCGTTTTTCATCGCCTACGCACCCGGCATAACGCTCCAACAGGGGTGACGTGTCAGTCCTCATCGTCATACCGGCACGGTACGGGTCCACGCGTTACCCGGGCAAAGCCCTAGCCACGTTGCGTGGACCAGACGGCGAGGCAAAGTCTCTGATCAAACGCACATGGGAAGCATCCCAGAAAGTGTCTGGCGTGGACCGAGTGGTTGTCGCAACTGATGACGCGCGGATTGAAGCGGAAGCCAAAAGCTTCGGTGCCGATGTGGCGATGACCTCGGTGGATTGCGAAAACGGCACAGAACGCTGTGCAGAAGCCCTTGAGGTGATCGGCGGAGACTTTGACATTGTGGTGAATTTACAAGGGGACGCGCCGCTGACCCCGCACTGGTTCGTCGAAGATTTGGTGCTTGCCATGCGTGAAACACCCTCGGCCGATGTGGCAACCCCGGTTCTGCGGTGTGATGCGGGAGCGCTCGCGAGTTTCCGCGAGGACCGCAAAGCAGGCCGGGTTGGTGGCACGACTGCAGTGTTCCGCCATGACAAAACGGCGCTCTACTTCTCCAAAGAAGTGATACCCTACGCCGATCAAATCCCGACCGAAGAGCCTTCTCCACCGGTCTATCACCATGTGGGGGTCTACGCCTACCGACCGGATGCGCTCGCTGCCTATCCTCAAATGAAGGCTGGCCCCTTGGAAGCCCTGGAAGGTTTGGAGCAGTTGCGTTTCCTTGAAAATGGCAAAGCCATCCTCTGCGTTGAAGTCGATGGACGCGGTCAGCAGTTTTGGGAACTCAACAACCCCGAGGATGTGCCGCGTATCGAAGCTATGTTGGCCGCCCAAATCACGCAGTGACCGACCGCCGCAGCGTCACGGTTGCCGTCGTCAGCCATGGTCGCCCAGAAGGCTTGCAAGAATGTTTGACAGCGTTGGAAACGCAATCGCCCAATTCAGTCATCGTTGTTGCAGATAGGGCGTCGTTAGCGTCGGTTTCTTCTAGTCCCCTCTCCGCGGTGTCGCACGTTATCCCCTTCGATACTCCCAATATTTCGATGGCGCGGAACTTAGCACTCCAGGCAACCTACACGGACCTCATCGCGTTCATCGACGACGATGCGCTCCCTTCTGCCAATTGGCTAAATTCTTTGATCGAACCGTTTGGGCGCCCCAAGGTTATGGCCTCCACCGGTTTTGTTCGCCATCATGGGGGCCCCCGCTGGCAATTCCGCGGAGAAGTGATCGACAGTTGGGCGCGCGTCACATCAATCCCACCACCGCAAGAAACGGTCACTCTTGAACCACCCAAGGACAAACAGGCAGTTGTCACCATAGGCACCAATTGCGCGTTTGATGTGGCCTGCTTGGCTGACATTGGTGGGTTTGACGAAGGCTTTAGATACTTTCTGGATGAAGCGGACGTGAATATGCGCTTGGCGGCACGGGGGGCTCGGACTGCGCTGGTGCCGCACGCGATTGTGGATCACTACCCTGCGGCCAGCCAACACAGACGATCCGATGGCGTGCTGCGCGACCAAACCGAAATCGGTGCCAGTCTGGAATACTTCATCCGTAAATACGCTGACGCGCAGGACTGCAACCAAGCCTGGGAACTGGCCAAATCCAGACAAATGGTCGGCATTATACGCGCCATGATCAAAGGACAGGTGGAACCGCGCGACGTTCATCGCGCAAGGTCACAACTGGAAAAAGGTAGACAATTGGCCGACATACGTCGTATCGGCGAATAGAAGCCAATCGACGCTGGGAATATGGGCATACCGCCGCTGCGACCTCAAAAAGGCCCGGTTTCTGCACTGCCTTAAACAGAAGGTACACACTACCACTGTAACGCGGTGTAGGGTGGCATCGGCCAAACAACGTAAGGTATTCCACTAAAACCGCCGCATTGCAAAATGCGCGGCTTCACTGGATAAGAAAGCAATCAGCCCGATGGGGTGGTGGCGTGCCGGTTGAGATTTTAGGATCGAAGCTCTGACGGCGGTGTGTAACGGTTCGGTTCGGACAAGGACAAGGTTATGAAACACAGGGTTACGAAAGCAATCTTCCCAGTGGCTGGGATGGGAACACGTTTCCTCCCTGCGACGAAATCTATCCCCAAGGAAATCATGACGTTGGTCGATCAACCGTTAATCCAGTATGCGATTGACGAAGCCCGAGCCGCCGGCATCGAAGAATTCATCTTTGTGACCTCGCGCGGCAAGTCTGCACTGGAGGACTATTTCGATGGGGCCCCGCAGTTGGAAAGCACTCTTCAGCGGAAAGGGAAAACAGCGCTTCTGGAAACCTTGAAGCGTACCGACATGGACAGCGGCGCAATTGCTTATGTGCGCCAGCGCGAGGCTCTTGGGTTGGGACATGCCGTGTGGTGTGCAAGGCGTCTGATCGGCGACGAACCTTTCGCGGTGCTCCTCCCCGATGACGTGATTGCCGCAGAAAAACCCTGTTTGCAGCAAATGGTGGAAGCTTACGAAGAAACCGGCGGGTGCATGGTGGCGGCTATGGAAGTCCCAATGCAGCGGACGTCTTCATATGGCGTTTTGGACGTTAAGGAGGGTATGGGAGCAATAGTATCCGTGAATGGAATGGTTGAAAAACCCAAGGCGGACGAAGCTCCTTCAAATCTGGCGGTCATCGGTCGATACATTCTAACGCCAAAGGTTTTGTCCAATTTGAATGAAATGAAAATTGGTACCGGTGGCGAAATCCAGTTGACCGATGCCATCGACCAAGAAATTCAAGCGGGAGATAATGTCTTCGGGTATCGGTTCCGTGGCGAACGTTACGATTGTGGGTCAAAGGCAGGCTTCCTACAAGCCACGGTCGCCTTTGGTCTTGCCAGGGAAGACCTAAAATCAGAGTTCCGCGATTTCTTGCACGAGTTCCTGGCCTTCAGCAGCGCAGCTGAATGATCAGCAACTGAGCCTCAAAATCGAGTTGAAGACGCCGCCAATGCGCGGCGTTTTTTCTTGGAAATCCACTCCTGAATGAGTTTCATTCCAGTTGCTTGGTCCCGAAAAAAGAGCAACCACAGCAGGACTGCCCTTCTCGGCTTTATTGGTTGGAGGAAACCAGACCTTAAACATCCGCAATGTACCAAAACCTTAGGA
>JBCDFD010000246.1:0-4340 GCA_039178645.1 Pseudomonadota bacterium
GTCGTCAGGTGCGGCACGTGCAAACCGTCGACATTCGAAGCGACTCTGGCGTTGAGCACCGGCTACTCTTTGATCCTGGCCATGGGCTGGAGGAACGGCTGTTGCGCGAACAGTTCGTCTAACGGGAGACCAAGTAATAGGTTAGTGTGACCGCCATCCTTCGCGTTTGCGGTAAATGGTCGACGGTGCAATCCCTAGGATTTCAGCCGCTTTGGGAACCGACCCTTGCTCTCGCGCGATGGTCGCCTCGATCACGACTTGCTCAATCTCAAGCATGGAACGTCCAACCAAGTCATCCTGGTGGGCGCAGGGCGTCGAAGGGGGGCAAGCAAGCGCATCTCTCAGCATGGCATGGGTCGTTGAAAAGGCGGTGAGCATCTCGTTTGGCAGCATCTCGGTAGTAACCTGAGGCCCAGTGTTCATCACCACGATCCGGCGCAGCACATTGATCAGTTCGCGCACGTTCCCCGGCCAGGCGTAAGAAGAGAATGCGTGCGCCGCGCTGGCGTCCATTCCGGTGAAGCCTTTTTCCTCTTCGGCGCTGATTTTCTCCAGGAGCTTTTGAGTGAGGATTTGGACGTCTTCGCCGCGATCGCGCAGGGGGGGCATGGCAATCGGCAAAACATGCAATCGGTAGTACAGGTCTTCCCGGAACCGCCCGGCTTCGACCTCGGCCATGGGCAAACGGTTTGTGGCGCAAATGATCCGCACGTCCACTGACCTAGGTTTTGATGCGCCAACCGGCGTGACAGTGCCTGTTTCAAGGAAACGCAAGAGTTTGGTTTGGAGCGCCAAGTCCATCTCGCAAATCTCATCGAGAAACAGCGTGCCACCATCGGCCAGGACAGCCGCGCCGGGGCGATCCGCCACCGCGCCGGTGAAGGCCCCGCGAACATGGCCGAAGACCTCGGATTCGAGCAACTCGCCAGGTATCCCACCGCAGTTTAACGCGATGAAGGGACCCGTCGACCGATTGGACCGCGCATGGATTTCCTTTGCGCATAGTTCTTTCCCAGTTCCACTGGCACCGGTGATGAACACAGTCGCTTTGGAACCTGAAACCGCGCCGATCTGTTCGTATACCCTTTGCATGGCGGGCGAGGACCCAATGAATTCCGATGTTGGTCGGTTGGCACCATCCACGCCGTTCGCCTTTGAGCCGGGCTTTGGGGTTTTCGGCGGCGTACGGCCCATTGCGCTTTCGACGGCTTGCACAAGACGCGTTTCATCAAGCGGTGTGACCAGGTAATCGTGCGCCCCTGCGCGCATGGCCTCGACCACGCGTCCAATGGACCCGTTGGCGGCGATTAGAACAAACTTTGTGTTTGGCGAAAGGTCCAAACAAGAGGTCATCAACCGCAGCCCACCTATCACCGGTTGGCGCAAGTCGAGAACGGCAACCGCTGGCATTTCCTGCTTGCAGGTCGACAGAGCGTCATCGGTGGTGTGACTGACCACAACCCGCTGCCCGGCATCGGCCAGGATTGATCGATAGACATCTGCCAGCGACGGCAGACTTTCGATCAAGTGCAGCGTGGGTTGCGCCACTCAGATCACCGCTTGTTTGGAACGTGCAGAGGCCAAATGATGGTCGTCGTTTGGCACTCAAAACTCTACACACTCATGGTTGCGTTAGCCGGTCAGATGACACGTTTGGCGTGTAAAATCAATCTCACTGCGGACCTAATTGTCGGTCACATGCGCGCGGCGTGACCTCTTGGCTGACGAAGTCGAAGCTGGTGGTTGAGGTAAGAAAACGAAGAGAAATTCATGTGGCCGGTGGCGCGCTCGCCAGATGACTGGCGAGCGGCACACGGTTTTAGCACACGGTTCTGTGATCACGCGCTCTTGGGATACCCCAGCGTCTTCAGCGCGTCGGCAATCTCATCAAGGATCACGGGATCATCGATGGTTGCAGGCATTTTGAATTCTTGCCCGTCAGCGATTTTCACCATCGTGCCGCGCAGGATTTTGCCAGACCGTGTTTTTGGCAAACGGTCCACAACAACCGCCAGCTTGAATGCCGCAACGGGCCCGATTTTCTCACGCACCAGTTTGACCACTTCAGACACAACCTCGCCGGTCTCACGGTCAGTGCCCGCATTGAGGCATAGGAAGCCCACTGGCATTTGCCCTTTCAATTGGTCCGCCACGCCAATGACGGCGCATTCGGCCACATCGGGGTGGGCGGCCAAGACTTCTTCCATCCCACCGGTGGACAAACGGTGGCCCGCCACGTTGATCACATCGTCGGTGCGCGCCATGATGTAGACGTAACCATCGTCGTCTTTCATGCCCGCATCGCCAGTTTCGTAGTAGCCTGGGAATTGCTGTAGATAGGACTTGCGGAACCTTGCTTCGGCATTCCAAAGGCCGGGCAGTGTGCCCGGAGGCAGAGGCAATTTGATGGCAATGGCGCCCAAAGTGCCTGACTCAACAGGGTTACCGCCTTCGTCCAGGATATCGATTTCGTAGCCCGGCATCGGCACAGCGGGTGAGCCCAACTTCACGGGCAGTTCTTCGATGCCCAGTGGGTTGGCTGCGATGGCATAGCCGGTCTCTGTCTGCCACCAGTGGTCGATCACGGGCACATTCAGCAGCTTCTGGGCCCATTCTATGGTGTCGGGGTCTGCCCGTTCCCCGGCGAGGAACAGTGATTTCAGCCCGCTTAGGTCGTATTTGCCCACGTATTCGCCCGATGGGTCTTCGCGTTTGATGGCGCGCAGGGCGGTGGGTGCGGTGAACAGAACCTTAACGTTGTGCTCCTCGATCACACGCCAGAATGTGCCTGCGTCCGGTGTGCCCACCGGTTTGCCCTCGAACACCAATGTGGTGCAGCCGGTCAGCAGAGGCGCGTAGCAGATGTAGCTGTGGCCGACGACCCAACCCACGTCAGAGGCGGCCCAGTACACGTCGCCCGGTTTCACATCGTAGATGTTTTCCATGGTCCAACGCAGGGCCACCATGTGTCCGCCATTGGGACGGATCACACCCTTGGGTGAGCCGGTGGTGCCGGAGGTATACAGGATATAGAGCGGGTCGTTGCCGTTCACGGCCACGCATTCGGCGGGCTCCACGCCATACTGGAACCCGTGCCAATCGTAGTCTCGTCCGTCTTCGAGCTTGGCCACTTCCTGTTCGCGTTGGAAAATCACACAGAACTCAGGCTTGTGTTCGGCCAGCTCGATGGCCCCGTCGAGCAATGGTTTGTAGTGGACCACGCGGCCAGGTTCCAATCCACAGGACGCCGCGATGATCGCTTTGGGTTTGGCGTCATCGATGCGCACGGCCAACTCGTTCGCAGCAAAGCCGCCAAACACCACCGAGTGCACCGCGCCCAACCGCGCGCAAGCCAGCATGGCTTCCAAGGCTTCAGGGACCATGGGCATGTAGATAATAACCCGATCACCTTTCTCGATACCCTTGGACCGTAGCGCACCGGCAAGCGAAGCCACCCGATCTTGCAGTTCCGCATAGGTGATTTCATGTTTGGAATGGGTGATGGGGCTGTCGTGGATGATCGCCACCCGGTCGCCATTGCCCGCCGCCACGTGCCGGTCGACAGCGTTGTAGCAGGTGTTGCACACGCCGTCGGAAAACCATTCGTAGAGCGGGGCGTATTCGTCAAACAGCGCTTTGCTCGGTGGTGTGACCCAGTCAATTGCTTTTGCTTTATCCAGCCAAAATGCCTCTGGGTCAGTCTTCCAGGCCCCATAGATGTCGGCGTATGTCATCTTTTCCTCCATATCCCTGGCGCGGAGGCTACTCCTGTGCCTCGGGCAAGGCACCTATCGACTTTGCCGCATGTTTGGGCGAGCGCACCGGCTCAGGTGGTCAGAGCCGTTGCAGGGGCACTCTGTGGTTGGTGCCCACGGGCCTTTCTGCTAAGTTTTAGAAAAATTTGGGTGAACTTAGATGATGAAGACGTTTCTCTGTTCGGTGATCCTAGTGTCCTTTGCGAAGGTCACATCCGCCGCCACATTTTCCGGAACGTTCTGGGACGCCGATGTGTTTTTTCGGACCGTCGACGAAGCCATCGCATTTGCCGAAACAAACCCAAGCACCGCGCGGTTTGAATCGTCTCTGATCGACTATCCTCGGGTCGGCACAATCAACCCGGCGCGCACCACGTCACTGACTGATTTGCTTGGACCCGATGCGGGTTCTTTGATGGGGGCCGATGCCCCACGGCTTGATCCTTCGGTATTCCTTTGGACCGGCGAGATCGCGCTTGCAGCGGGGGTCCATGACTTTGCGGTGTCATCGGACGATGGATTTCGCCTGAGCATCGAAGGCTTGGCAGCCTTTGAGTGGAACAACACCCGTAGTTTTGGGACAAC
>JBCDFD010000247.1:0-4228 GCA_039178645.1 Pseudomonadota bacterium
AAAATCTAAAGGGGCCAAGGTGTGTTGAGCTCAAGCTTTTTTTCGAAGTAGCCTCTGGCTGAATGGTTCGACATGGCCATCGTGTCTATTGCTCAGTTTCTCTTGAGGACACAGCAATAGAACCCATCACTGCCCGAGAGCGGCGTGAAGTGTGATTCATTAACTATTTCGAAACCCTCGTTTTCGCTGACAAAAGCGCGGGTCTGAAATGCGTTCTCCCGATTGATCAGAGAGCATGTGGCATAGACCAAATGTCCTTTGGGCCGGACAAAGCTCACGGCCTCTTTTAGAATGTCCCTTTGAATGCTCAGAATGTGATCAAGTTTTTCAGCAGTCAGCAACCACTTGCCTTGGGGATCGCGCCGCCACGAGCCACTGCCAGAACAAGGCGCATCCAACATGACAGTGTCGAATTGTTGAAAACCCAATTGGTCTTTGGTTTGAACGAGTTCGATGTTCACTCCAGCCCGGTGCGCCCTGGACGGCAGGTCTTTCATACGGCGTGGGTTGGCTTCGTAGGCATAGAAATCGCCCGATGCCCGGCCCGCCACAGCCAGCACTTTCCCGCCCGCGCCTGCGCAAAAGTCCAGAAATGTCTGGCCGTGCGATAGAGGCGCCGAGTCGGCAACTGCCTGCGAGGACGCATCCTGTAGCTCAACCAACCCATTTAAATAGGATTCGGAATTTCGAACTCTGCGCGCCCCTTCCACTACGTTAAGGGCTGTTGGCGAAACACTTAACGCTTCGGTTGTGATCCCTTCTTTCGCCAGCGCCCCAATCGCATCGTCACGGGTGATTTTCCTAAGGTTCACCCGCAGATGAACAGGTGCGCGGTCACGGAGAGCTTTGGCAATCGCCAGCGCGTTGCCCCCGTGGGAACGCACCAAATCCGGCCAAAGCCATTCGGGAAAGTCGTGGAATTCATCCAGCCTGTTCAGAGCATTCTGTGCCCGTTGATGTTCTTCGTCGGTCAATTGGGGCGGGGCATATTTGTCCGAACCAAAAATGCTATCCGGCTCTTGACCGTTTGATCGCAGATATCCGAGCAAAAGCGCCCGCCCCGTCTTCCCACCGCCATACGCTTCGAAACTCTTTTTCTTGCGCAAAACTTCATAGACGAGATCGCTGATTGCAGCGCGGTCTTTGGACCCGGCGTACCGATTGACGCGGCCCCAGTCCGCCAGGGCTCGACTGGCCAGTTCCCCTGCGCATACGCGATCCATCAACTCGATTGCTGCGTTTATCCGTGCGGCCGGGGTCATGGGTGTCCTTGCGTGCAGCTTTGTGAGCGGGCGGAAAGGGAGCTTTGGTTTTCTCCAGAGGCTCGCTGTTGGCTGACCGCCTAACGTAAGAGCGAGGTGATGACCATCGTTCTGCCCGTTGACGTAAACCAGAACGACCCCCTACCAATGTGGTCAGAGTGATTAACGTCTGGGACTTGTTAGACGAGCCCACGGCAACATCACGATTTTGATTTTGAGCAGCGCCATATCAAAACCGATACTTAGGGGTGACCAAATCCATGTCCTGGCGATCAGATGAAGACGACCGCAAATTAATGACCGACGATGTACGCGATGGGGCGCAGGTCACGTCCGTAAGGCCCACAAAAGGCGCAACCAGGTACCAACTGGATGGCGATCCCAGTCATCCGTTGCTCTTGTGCATTCACGGTTGGACGACGTCCAGCTACGTGTGGGACCGGTTGAGAGAGGAACTGATAGAAAAAAACTACCGCCTGCTCACCTACGATAGTTATGGCCGCGGTTTTTCCGACCGGCCTGAGGGGCCCCAGACAGCGGAGTTTTTCCTCAGTCAGTTGGATGAGCTTTTGGACAACCTGGGTCTGAGCGATGAACGTCTGAATGTAATCGGGTACTCAATGGGCGGTGCGATTGCCGCAAAGTTTGTCAGCAGACATGTGGAGCGGTTCGACCGGCTGCTGTTGATCGCCCCCGCCGGTATGGAAGTGCGCAATAGAATTCTCAGGAAAATCGTTAACCGCAGTCCACGTCTCGATGATCTCTACATGCGTATTTTGCTGAATAAGTTGCCGGATCACTTTAGGTCCGAAGCCAAGGGATTTGAGAGCGTTCCAGAGGTACAAGCCGTTGTGCGAAAACAAATTGGGGAGCTTGAATATCAAGGGTATTTACCGGCGCTTCTGTCGTCCCTGCGGGGGATCATTTCGGACCAAATGGAGCAGGAACACCGCGCAATTGCGAGGTCTAACGTGGCGGTGAGAGCGTTGTTTGGGAAAGAAGACGAAACGATACCCCATGAACAGGCAAAAAAACTGTTCAACCAATGGAACACGAACAGTGTTAGCGTGAGCTTTGATGGTGTTGGACATGGGATGCCCTATACACATCCGGACTTGGTTTTGCGTGCGGTTGAGGATTTCCTCTAGTCGCCAGAGACTGCCATCGCGGTTAGTCCCACCGGCAGGACGAAGAACCAAGCACAGTTTGCAAGGTTAGTTCTGGTAGCTGGTCGAGACTTCACTGTTTGGGGCCGCTGAGATTCCGTCTCCAACGGGATCGAAATCAAGATGAATAATTCGGGCTTTCTCGGGTTATTTGGACATCGTGCACGTGGCTTTCTTTCAGACCCGCGCCGGTGATGCGCACGAACCGGCTTTTGTGGCGCAGGTCGTCCACGGTGGCTGCCCCGGTGTAGCCCATGGCCGCCCGCAAACCGCCAACCAGTTGGTGGATGACCGCGCCAACGGACCCTTTGTAGGGCACTTGGCCTTCGATCCCTTCGGGGACGAGTTTGTCACTGGCAGCGTCTTTCTGGAAATACCTATCGGCAGAACCGCGGGCCATGGCGCCAAGGCTGCCCATACCGCGATAGCTTTTGAAGCTGCGGCCCTGGGAGAGGATCACTTCGCCAGGGCTTTCATCGGTCCCGGCAATCATCGATCCCACCATGGCGCAGGATGCACCGGCGGCTATGGCCTTAGCGAAGTCGCCGGAAAACTTGATGCCACCGTCTGCGATCACGGGCACGCCGGATGCGGCGGCGGCTTCGGCGCAATCCATCACGGCGGTGAGTTGCGGCACCCCCACCCCAGCGACAATGCGTGTTGTGCAAATGGAACCAGGTCCAATACCAACTTTCACTGAGTCCGCGCCGGCATCGATGAGGGCTTTGGTGGCCTCTGCGGTGGCAACATTGCCTGCCACAACCTGAACCGAGTTGGACGCTTTCTTGATGCGTTCCACCACGGACCCCACGGCGGCAGAGTGACCATGGGCTGTGTCGACAACCACCATATCAATGCCCGCATCGATGAGAGCTTGGGCCCGTTCAAAGCCCGCATCGCCCACGGTGGTGGCCGCGCCCACCCGCAACCGTCCCAGTTCGTCTTTACAGGCTTGGGGGTTGAGCACCGCCTGTTCGGTGTCTTTCAGCGTCAAGAGGCCGGTGAGTTTTCCGGACGCGTCGACGATCAAAAGCTTTTCCACCCGGCGGGCTTTCATCAGGCTCTTGGCTTCGTCCAGGTCCGCAGGTTCTTGCATCATGGCAAGCCCCTCGGAAGTCATCATCGCTTTTACCGGGGTCGAGGGATGTTCGGCGAACCGCATGTCACGGTTGGTGACAATGCCCACCACCCGGCCATCACTGTCGACCACTGGAAAGCCCGTGATTTTATATCGGTCGCGTAAGGCGTTGGCATCGGCCAAGGTTTGGTCGGGCGACAGCGTAATGGGGCTGTAGACAATCCCGCTTTCAAACCGTTTCACCCGACGCACTTGGCGAGCCTGTTCTTCAACCGAGAGGTTGCGATGGATGATCCCCATGCCACCGGCTTGGGCCATGGCGATGGCCATCCGCGCCTCGGTCACGGTGTCCATGGCAGAGCTGAGCAATGGGACGTTCAGGCGAATGGATTGGGTGACGTAAGTCGATGTGTTGGCGTCGGCGGGCAGCACAGCGCTTGCACCCGGTTGCAGCAAAACATCGTCGAAGGTGAGCGCCTCGCGAATCTCCATTGGGGTCTCCCGCTGTGTTCGTTTGGCGCGTCGCTATCTCATGGGTCGGCGTGGAATGAAAGGCCCATTCCACCCCAATCGCTTCACTCGGCTGTGGATTTTGGTTTGGCCTTGGCTTCGTCGGCAATGGACCAGGCAAAATCCATCCTCAGCCCGCGGGCAAAACCTGGTCCGTCGATGTCCACATAGGTGTTGGCGGCGTAGGGATTGTTGTTCACGCTCCCCATGCC
>JBCDFD010000248.1:0-4201 GCA_039178645.1 Pseudomonadota bacterium
CAACGGTCTCGTCGCGCAACTGGGCAGCGTCGGCGCTTTGACCGGTCCCCCTGCAATCGGTGCGTTGATCGCATCCGCAAGCTGGGGCGCCGTACCCTTCGTCGTGGCGGGCTTCACAGTGTCGTTCGCCACGCTGTTTGTCCTCGCGCTGCACTCTGAGAACGTCACGATGCCAAGGGACACCACATGAAAGAGACCAAGCTTCCGATACAGGCGGACGCCAAATCACCCGCCGGAGCAGATATCCGATTCATCATGGACGGACCCACGGGCAACATGATCCACAGCACGGTGCCGCCCGGTCAGATCAACCGTGCCACCATCCATGTGACAGTGAGCGAGTTCTGGCACGTCTTGGAAGGCGAAGGTGAGATTTGGCGCAAGGATGGGAACGAAGAGAGGGTCGCTACTTTGTCGCCCGGCGTTTCCATCGACATTCCCGTGGGCACAGCGTTTCAGTACCGCGCCCATGGAGGCGCTCCGCTCCGCTTCATCTGTATCACAATGCCACCCTGGCCGGGAAATTTTGAGGCCAGTCACCTAGAGGGGCCATGGGCACCGACCGTTTGAACCTGTCTTTCTAGCGGACTGGTGACCTAAAAAACCATAGCACAGGGCAGGCGAAGCTAGACGTCCAACACTAGGTCCGGTATGCCCTGCTCGAAACCTGGATCGAATTTCCCCCGGGGTCCTTTGTATTGGCAAAGGCATAGCCATTGGCTTGGTGGGTCTTACCGAACACAAGGCCCTTCTCAGCGGCCAAGGCACAAAAGCCCGCCACATCCTCAACGTCAAAGACAAGCTTCACCAACGCTTGGCCTTCCTTCTGTTTGGCTGTGGCGGGATGCAACATGATCGCCGCACCGGT
The DNA here is from genome assembly GCA_039178645.1 of Pseudomonadota bacterium. Lineage (GTDB taxonomy): Bacteria > Pseudomonadota > Alphaproteobacteria > Rhodobacterales > Rhodobacteraceae > Mangrovicoccus. Next base: position 869 of record JBCDFD010000248.1, read on the forward strand.
CCCGGTCGGCGCAAGTTCCACGATCCGATCACCTGGGGCGCGGCGCACCTCATATCCAAAGTGCCGTGCGTAGAAGTCGGCCATTTCATCGATTTTCTTGGTGTAAATCACCAACCGTCCCAACGGCGCAACGGCAGGGTCGCTCACCATCGCCACCGTACCAGTTTGGACAGATAGGCCATGGGGGATAGGCCCTCTTCCAAACGTTGGGCATTGAAGTTCGACAGGAAACTCACCGCCGCCGAGGCGCTGGTGGCGGCCACGATCGCGATGGAAATGGCTCGGGTGTCGTCGAAGGTGAGCAAAAGCAGGTTGAGAAACGAGAAGGTCTCGATCCCCTGCCCCAACAGCCAGGCGTGCAGAACTAAACCAATATTCACGCCCAGCATGATCTCGGCCAATAGCACGTTCACAACCGCGAACAGGAAGAACATGGCGATGAGCGACAGGAGCCAGATTAAGAAATAATCATGCACGGCCAATAGGATGGCTGTGGTCACATAGAGCAAGCCATTGAGCACCCACGCCAACGGGAAAAGCAGCACCAGCCCGACCACAGCAGCCCCAATCAGCCAACGCCTCCGGTTGTCCCGGCCCCATCGTTTCAGCGTGGGAAGGAAGAAAAGGTAAAGCCCCACAAGCATGAAGGCCGCCAGTTGATAGCTCATGGGACCGATGCTCTCGCCGCCGCCCTGGCTCAGGAAGGCGGCTGTGGAGGCGAGGTTGTCCACATGCACCTGTCGCACCTGGAGCGCGCCGCCAAGGTCGAACACCAAGAACCCCACGACGGTGGCAAAATAAATGAACATGGTGATTTTCAAGGCCATGCCATTGTTGCGTGGATTGAAGAAGCGCATGCGAGAGTAGATCGTCGCCAGGACAATCAATCCGGATAGCAAAGTCGCCACTGCCTGCATGGGTCGCCGCCCGCGTCCAGCCCCAAAACCACGGACCCTGATAGCCCAGAGCGCGAGCCAAGTGCAACGCGGCTGGTCGGAGCTACCCTGGTTTTCGGAAATGTCATGGTCGGGGCCAACACGATGACACCAAAAGCAGCCGGGTCTCGCCGCTCTGCATAGAGGCAAGTCTAAGCGGCGTGGATCAAAGGATCGCTTAGCAATGGCCCCCGTGGCCTATACGGCTTTGTGGATCCTGTTATCGCGCGACCGCCACCATTAACAGACCTTTCGGGGCAACCGTCACATGCGCTCACGCCATTGAGCAACCGCTTGGCACAGATATTGTTTCTTTTCGGGCATGGAGAACACTCATGCTCAATGACGCGCCATTTCAGGACATCGATTTCGGCACACTCCCTGATGAGGTCAACGATCTCTTGCAGGCGGGTGTCCGGGCTCACCGACAAGATCAGGACGCCGCCGACGCGCTGTTTCGGCAAGCGCTGATGCACGATCCCACGGCCTTGCCCACGTATTTCTGCCTCTACAAAATCCACACCTATTCCGGTCGTCTGCCCGAGGCGCGCCGGATGGCCGAAGCGGGGTTACAAGAGGCCGCGCTCCAAGCCGGGTGGAGTATGGACTGGCAAGACTGGGTGCCGGTGCCCACGCCACCCACGAGTCCGGGACGGTTCGCCCTTTATACGCTGAAGGCCCTGGCGTTCATTTCGCTGCGCGAAGACAACCCGAAAGAAGCACGGGAGCGGATTGAAGGACTACGGGTCCTCGATCCAAACGGCGACGTCGGGTGGGAAGTCATCGCGGAGCTTTTGGAAGGATGCGCGCCGTGAAGCTCGCCTTGGACCGGGGCCATTTGGACGCCCTTGTTTCGACCTTTCCTAGGCTTGAAGCGCTCCAGGAACAGTTGAAACTGGGCGATAAGGTGCAGTTGGCCTCCAACACCTTGGCGCCGCCAGAGATGGATCGCTTGATCGAACTCTATCGCGCCGAAGGACCCCCATATCAGTTGAAAGTGGCCCAATTGACCACATTGCGTGGGATGTTGTCGGCGGCAGACACCCGATATGGTCCCGATGATCTGGAACTGTTTTTGGTCGATTTGACCCGAGCGCTGGTGGACCAATGCCAACGCGGGTGGCTCTTTGCAGCCGACATTTCAAACCGTCCGCTTCCCTACGTGGTCACACGGTTGGATTTCACACCGGCTAACCACGATGAAAGCGGCCGCATTTTCGTGGAACTCAAGGCCAACGCCAAAGGGGCCCTGGCCAACAGTTTGATGCGCGTGATGTCCAAGGACATCGAGGACCGGACGTTTGGTGAGGTCCTGTTGTCCAAGGGATTTCTATTGGAAACGCCCGAGCTATTGAAAAGCTACGACGCCACAGCCGCGCGGTACTTTGAGTGGCGGGCGAAATATGGTGTCCTATTCGCGGCACAGGGCCGAGGGTTTTATGCCGAAGACCCGACCGCGTCGCGCAGAGACACAGATTGGACGCGTAAGGACATGGTCGTGCTGTCCGCGTCAGGCGGCAAAGCGCGGTTGGTCAATGATGAGAGCATTCTGACTGACCGAGCTCTGACGCTCGACGTTCCGGGGGAGGTTTTGGCCGCCTATCTGCGACGCGCCGCCAAAAGTTCAGACTATGACCACGAAGACGCGCTGCGCGCCCTTGCCGACAGGGTGCCAGAGGCGATGTTCACCCAAGTGCCCGTGCACGCTTTCATGTTGATGTTTCACTTGGATCTACACCACTACGTCTGGGTGCATGTGGAGGACATGGAGCTTTACGCCTACCAGCCGCATCTCAAGGGCAAGCTCGTTTTGCCGCCTGAGCAGACTGAGTTGATCGACATTCTCACGGCAGAGATGGACGTGCTGATGGACGACATCGTGGAGGGCAAGTCTGGTGGGACAACGGTGCTTTGCGCGGGACCGCCGGGCGTTGGAAAAACGCTGACCGCGGAAGTCTATTCAGAGATCATTGGTCGGCCTCTGTACCGCGTGCATTCGGGCCAGTTGGGTTTGAACGTCGCGCAAATGGAAACAGCCTTGAAGGACGTGCTCACGCGGGCCCAACGGTGGGGCGCGGTCATGCTGATTGATGAGGCGGATGTCTATATCAAACGCCGCGACGACGACATGACCATGAACGCGGTGGTTGGGGTCTTTCTGCGTGTGCTGGAATATTTCAACGGTTTGCTGTTTCTGAAAACCAACCGGGTGGAGGATATTGACGAAGCCATCGTGTCCCGGTGCATCGCGATGATCCGGTTTCACCCGCCCGACCGGGAAAGCCGGGTGCGCATCTGGCAGGTGATGCTGGATCAATTTGGTCTGCCGGTGGCTGAGCATGTGGTCCAAGACCTGGCCGATCTGTTCCCGGACGCCAGCGGGCGGGACATCAAGGGG
>JBCDFD010000249.1:0-4113 GCA_039178645.1 Pseudomonadota bacterium
CCTGTTGAACGCCGTCGCTGAGGTTTTCCACATAAATAAAACGCTTGCAGGCCATGCGAAACGCTTCGGGGGTCTTTTGTTCACCCATGCCGTAAACGTCGAGCCCCTGTTCTCGGATCCGGCTGGCCAACCGCGTGAAATCGCTGTCGCTGCTGACAAGAACAAAACCGTGGAAAATCCCTTGGTGCAGAATGTCCATGGCGTCGATCACCAGCGAGATGTCTGATGCGTTCTTGCCCCTGGTGTTCGAGGGCGCTTGGATCGGAACGATGGCCAGTTGCGCCAGTTTCTTCGACCATTGCTTGAGCCCTTCACGGGCGAAGTCGCCATATATGCGGCGGATGGAGGCCTCACCCAGCGACGCAATTTCGTCAAAGATGGCTTCGGCATAGGACGCGGGGACATTGTCGGCGTCGATGAGGACGGCGAGGAGTTTTGTGGGCGTGTTTGACATGGCCTCAGTCTACCAGCGACTTGAACATGATCAACGTGTCCACATAGCCCTCAGTCGGGTGACGGAACGCGCCAGGCACTCTGGCCAGCGTGGTGAAGCCCGCCCGTTCCCAAAGCCGGATCGCGCCGGTGTTGGTGGACACCACGGCGTTGTACTGCATGGCGCGGTAACCTTGCCGGACAGCCTCTTCGAGTGAATGGGTGAGCATGGCCGTGGCCACGCCGCGCCCCCGCGCGGATGGGTCGGTGATGTAGCCGCAATTACAAACATGCGACCCCGGCCCTTCGGCGTTGGGCCGGATGTAGTAGGTGCCCAACACCTGATCTCCATTGACGGCCACGAACACAGTCTTGCTGGGACCAGTCCACCAAGCGAGGCAGTCCTCAGGCGACGTGCTTTCGGGCACCGCGTAGGTATCACCGGCGGAAAAGGCGGCATAGAGGATTTCGGACACAATGGCATGATGCAGGGGCGCCAGGGGTAGGAAGCAGATGGCCATTTGGTCTCACATCTTTAGAAATCTGCCAGACCATGCGTCGAGCAACCTCTTGGGGCAATGGATGAGTTTCCGGAAAGGCAAGCTTTAACCTGATAGCATCTATAAAAATGCTAGCATATCTTGTAGTGTTCACCGAGAACTAAAAGGCGTTAAGGATTATCAAATGGGAAACATGTCCATCAGAAACATACCGGACAGGGCATATGCAGCATTGAAAACGCGCGCTGCCCAAAACGGACGGAGCGCTGAGGCAGAGGTGCGTGCGATGATTGTAGAAATCGCCAATACAGAGGAATTTGGCGGATTTGGCACACGGCTAAGCCGCTGTTTTGATGGGGTCGAAGGAGATGACCTGTCGTTTGAACGTGACCGCACGCCGGCCGAGCCTATCACATTGGAATGATTATCCTCGATACCAATGTCATATCGGAGCTTCAAAAACCTGCTCCAAATGACAACGTTATTTCCTGGCTTGATGCTCAGGAGCCAACCAACTTGTATCTGACTGCAGTTACAGCCGCAGAGTTGACGTTTGGGGTGGAAAACTTGCCCGATGGTCAGAGAGCGACCCGCCTGAAAGCGGCAATTGCCCAGATCTTGGACGTTGAGTTTCGTGGACGTATCTTAGCTTTCGACACGAAAGCGGCACGGATCTACGGGCAACGCATGGCTGAGTGCAGGCGGGCAGGCCTGGGTGTCGGGGTGTCAGATGGTCAGATCGGAGCGATTGCCTTGGCCAATAATAGCCCACAAATCGCCAGCCGCGACACGGCCCCATTCCAGGCCTTTCGCCTCGACACGATCAATCCTTTTGAGGTCTGCTAACTTCCACACTCGGCCTTATTGAAGCCACACCAACGCCTGCGTCGCCACCCGCTTGGTACACATCTCGTTCACTGGGAACTGGCGACCTCTGTTGAGTCAAACCAAAGGTCGGCGGGTCAATACACCACCACCGACCGGATGGATTTTCCTGCGTGCATCAGGTCGAAACCTTCGTTGATCCCGTCCAGTGTCAGTGTGTGAGTGATCATCGGGTCGATCTCAATCTTGCCGTCCATGTACCAGTCCACAATTTTCGGCACATCGGTCCGACCTCTGGCGCCGCCGAATGCGGTTCCGCGCCAGACGCGGCCAGTGACCAGTTGGAACGGGCGCGTGGCGATCTCGGCTCCGGCGGGGGCGACCCCAATGATGACGCTCTCTCCCCATCCCTTGTGGCAGGATTCCAGTGCAGCGCGCATGACGTCCACATTGCCTGTGGCGTCGAATGTGTAGTCCGCGCCCCCGTTGGTCAGCTCCACCAGATACGGCACAAGGTCGCCTTCAACTTCGGTGGGATTCACGAAGTCGGTCATGCCGAACTTGGTGGCCATCTCCACTTTGCGGGGGTTCACATCCACCCCCACAATCTGGTCGGCCCCCACGAGCCGCAGGCCCTGGATCACGTTGAGGCCAATGCCTCCGAGACCGAAGACAATCGCGCGGCTGCCCGGTTCCACCTTCGCAGTATTGATAACCGCTCCAATACCGGTAGTCACGCCGCACCCAATGTAGCAGATTTTATCGAACGGCGCGTCTTCGCGGACCTTGGCCAAGGCAATCTCTGGCAAGACCGTATGGTTCGAGAATGTCGAACATCCCATGTAATGGAGGATCGGATCGCCGTCCAAGGTCGAAAACCGAGAGGTCCCGTCGGGCATCACGCCTTGACCTTGGGTGGATCGGATCGACTGACACAGGTTTGTTTTGGGGTGCAGGCAGTAGTCGCACTCGCGGCACTCAGGTGTATAGAGCGGGATCACATGGTCACCGGGCTTGAGCGATGTGACACCCTCGCCCACCTCCATCACCACACCAGCCCCCTCGTGGCCCAGGATCGCAGGGAACAGGCCCTCGGGGTCCGCACCTGACAAGGTGAACTCGTCAGTGTGGCAAATGCCCGTGGCTTTGATTTCAACCAGAACCTCCCCCGCGCGTGGACCGTCCAAGTTGACGTCCATGATCTCCAGTGGCTTTCCGGCTGCTGTGGCGACGGCGGCTTTGGTTTGCATTGGTTCCTCCCAGTGTTCCCCATGACCTTGTTGGAAAAGTCACAAGCCCGCAATTCCAGATTTGCCGGTCTTGCGAAAATCCGGGATCGCTTCCAAGTTGGGCTCGCTCGGAAAGGGAGACTTGGCGATGCGTGCGATTTGGTGGGCCTGCGCGGCAGCTTGCGTGGCTTTGACAGGCTGTGATCCAGCGGGACCGGCGGTTGAAGTGGTGGAACCCACTGTCGTTGCAGAACCGCAGCGGCCACCATCCCAACGGATTTCCGCAGCCGACTGCCCTGCACCACAGTACGAGTATTTGGTGGGGCAACCCATCGAGCAAGCCCGGGCGATTGTGCAACCCGTGGTCTCTGTCGAAGCGGCGGAAGCCGCCATCCTGAACCCCGACTTGGTGGTCAATAATCCGCTGTCCAATGTGCGCGTCCTGGGCGCGGACGAATACATCACTCGCGATTACGACGGGTCGCGCATGACCGTGACGACGATCCGCAAAGACGGGGACGAAGTGGTGGGGCGTGTGTTCTGCGGATAACCCACAGTTGCATTAGGCTTTCTGATCACTGATATCAGAAATTCCCAGTTATCCTTATCACTCGACTCAGGTATCTTATGCCTATCCAACAGGGTGGGCGTGCGAACAGCTGCGATCCGCCCACAGCCCAGGCCAACAGGCCCCTTAGCCAACCAGGAGGTTCCCATGGACGGATCACCCACCCCAGCGGGCGGCGCTTGCCCCTTTGATCACAGTTCACCCAGTCAGCAGGTCACCGGCAGCACCGCCAACCAAGCCTGGTGGCCCAATGCGTTGAACCTGAAGATCCTCAATCAGAACTCGCCCAAGATCGACCCCATGGGCGAGGCATTTGATTATGCTGAGGCGTTCAAGGGCCTGGACCTCGACGCGTTGAAGCAAGACATCCACGCGTTGATGACCGACAGCCAGGATTGGTGGCCCGCGGATTATGGCCATTATGGCCCGTTCTTCATCCGCATGGCGTGGCACTCCGCTGGCACGTATCGGATCTATGACGGTCGTGGCGGCGCGGGAACAGGGACGCAGCGGTTTGCCCCGCTGAACTCCTGGCCCGACAACGGCAATCTCGACAAAG
>JBCDFD010000250.1:0-3816 GCA_039178645.1 Pseudomonadota bacterium
CCCCGGCCTTCGCTATGAATGGCAAGAGGTCAAGCCGGACAGCCTGAACACCACATTCTCCACCAGCGACAAGGTTGAAAACGAAGCCTTCGCCCCCAAGATCGCCGTGCTGGTAGATGTCACCGAAACGATCAATGTGTTCGGTACGCTTGCGCAGACAGAGCGCTTGCCCGTGATCGACGAAATCTTTGATGGCAGCAGCGGCAACCTCGACTTGAAGCCTGAGAAAGCTGAAACCTGGGAATTGGGCGCGTCATATTCCGGTACGGATGTTGTTTTCACCGGCGACCAACTGGTCGGTAAGATCGTGTACTTCAACAATGAGTTGGAAGACGTGATTTCGCGGGTGAACACCAGTTCGCCCTTCCTCAACATTGATGAGGCGACCTATTCGGGTTGGGAATTGGAGGCGTCTTACGACACCGACTTTGCCTTTGGTAACCTTGCCTACACTCAAATTCGTGCGGACGGGTCCGACAATGGTGTCGGTGACGATCCTTTGTCGGACATCCCCGCTGATGAGTTGTCTTTGACCATCGGTTCGCGCTTGCCATCGCTGAATTTGGAATTCGGTGCCCGTGGGACATTCACTTGGGACCAAGACCGGGTGCCCCCAGGACAGGACACTGCCAAAGGATACCAAGTCTATGATATCTTCGGCAGCTGGACGCCCGACGCTGGTGTGCTCGAGGGTGCGGAGGTTCGCGTTGCGGTGGATAACCTATTCAACGAAGCCTACTCGCCAGCGCTGTTTGTGGGTGATCCCGACACCAACCGTGCGGCGGGACGTTCCGTGCGTTTGAGCTTGGCCTACAACTTCTAAAACCGAAGGCCCCGATGCACCTGTGTCGGGGCCAGTTTTTCGGGTATGGTCCCCACATGGACACAAACGACCTGGGCAAACCCCATTGGCTTGACCTGACCGTCCCCAATGCAGAACAGGTGCGGGACTTCTATTCTGCCGTCTGCGGTTGGGGAACAGTGCCGCACCCCATGGGCGACTACACCGATTATTCCATGACCGCCGCCGACGGCCAGACCGTTGCTGGGGTTTGCCATGCCCGCGGAGACAACGCGGGCTATCCGGCCATGTGGCTGCCCTATGTCAATGTGCCGTCCCTGGCCGAGGCACTGACAGCGGCTGAAGATAAAGGCGGCAAGGTCGTCGTGCCCATGCGCGATCTGGGGTCTGGCTTCACCGCAGTGATCCAAGACCCGGCGGGGGCTTGCATGGCGCTATGGGAGGCAAAGGAACCGCCGTCCGACCGGTGAAATCCCATCGGCAAAATTTCGCTCAGGGGTGATCAACCCAGATTTCAGATATGTCGTGATCCACGGATCGTCCAAACCGTTGAGCAAACGTTAACTTCAACGGGGTCCACGCCTGACCATGGCTTTTTCATTGTTCCGCTCTGTCGCGCTTTCGGTGGCGCTCGTACTTCTCATCGTTCCTGCCGTGTCCGCCCGCACGTTCGTTTTCAAAGGAAGCCTCAACGCCTTTGACCCATTGGGAGAATTCCAGGTCTTGCCACTGGATATCTCGTTCTCGCTGCGCATCGATATTGGGCAAGACCTGAGCACCGAATTCGCCATCGAAGACACCTTCGCCAACCTGGGCGGCACCATCGACAGTTTCACCATTGGAACCACGGATTTCGACGCGACCAATACTTATATCCGCATCAGCAACTTGGTGCCCGATTGCTGCGCGTTCGATGCCATCAATGTGTCAATCGACCAAACACCGGGGAATTCCCAATCCACAAGCCAAGACGGGTTCGATTTCACCTTTTCCAAGGAGCAGATCACCTTGGAAGACCTGGAAAACGGCGGGACAACGCTCTTGAGAAAACGGGGCAACTTCGGCGTGACCAACGCAGGCGTTGGCGGGTCTCTGCGCGGCGTTGAGGGTGGTGGATTTGTAACGGTCACGGCACCCATCCCTTTGCCCGCCGGTGCTCCGCTTTTCGCGGCCGCTTTGATGGGGCTCGTGGTGGTTCGACGGGTGCGGGCAACCAGATAGGGTTCGTCCGCTACCCGCCAGGGCTTCTTTGAAAAGTAAAGGGTCATTGACATTTTGGCCAACCGGCTCCAAGTAAAGGTTACGTTACATTGGAGGTTGCCATGCGCCGTTATGTGATCGAATTGACCGCCGCGTTTTTGGTTTACGGGGTCTCGCTCGTGTTGTCCTCGTATCTCGTGGGCTATCACGATTTGGGTGTGAACGAGGCGCTGTGGGCGGCGCTGGTGCCCATGCCGTCCACCATTCTGGTGGCTTGGGTGATCTGGCGCAACTTGAAGCTCATGGACGAAATGCAGCGCCGCGTGCAGGCGGAATCGCTGGCGCTCGCGTTGGCAATCACCGCGCTGATTACGTTCAACTACGGCTTTCTCGAAGGGGCCGGTTTCCCCCGCCAGAGCGCGTTCTGGGTTTGGCCGATCATGGGCACCAGTTGGATTTTCGCGCAGATCATCGTCAAGCGGCGCTACTGAGTGCCCATTTGCAACCATATCCGCACCCTGCGGAAAGATCGCAACTGGACCCAGGCCGATTTAGCGGACCGGCTAAAGGTGTCCCGCCAGACTGTGATTGCCATCGAGCGCGGGCGCTATGACCCGAGCTTGCCGCTCGCTTTTGCCATCGCCGACCTGTTCGACCTTCGCATAGACGAAGTGTTTTATCGGGCCGCTGACGCCGACCAGTGATTGCAAGCGCCGCCATTCGCGCGTATCCTAAATTTGCATCGCAGACTGCACCTGATCCGCGGGAAGGGCCAAGCCCATCTGTGCATATCGAACTGACCTGACACCCCCTCTTTGCAGGTCCGTGGGCGCGGATACCGGACGATGCAAAAGAGGTGGACCATGGCACAGGCCAACTTGCCCGACGGGGCTAATCTCGAAAATCTCAAGAAACAGGCGAAGGCGCTGTTGAAAGCCGCCAAGGCCAAGGACCAATCGGCGCTTGGCCGGGTGGGGCCCTATTTCGGCTATCCCGAGGCCATCGGGTTGCAGCAGGCCCAACTGGTTCTGGCGCGGGAATACGGGTTCCGCAGTTGGACGTCGATGAAACGGTTCGTCGAAGACGGGCGCGCGCCGGACCCGTTGGAGGCGCTGTCAGACCGGTTCCTTGACCTGGCCTGTGTGTCCTACAGCAATCCGCCCGGCATCGGCCCGCGCCGGTTCGAACAGGCGGCGCAGATGTTGGCCGATCATCCAGACTTGGCCGGATACTCTCTGGCCACGGCCTCGGTCGCTGGGAATCTGGATGCGGTGGACCGGATTCTGACCGCTGACCCGGACGCGCTCCACCGTGAGGATGGGCCATTCAACTGGCCGCCGATCATGTATGCCTCCTATGGGCGCTTGCCCGGTCGCAGTTCCTTCCCTGCCGCTCAAAAGCTGCTGGATGCCGGAGCCCGCGGCGATGCGTTTCACATGTGGAGCGGGGTGTGCCGGTTCACCGCGCTCACTGGCGTTCTGGGGCGTGGTGAAGCCGGGGAGATCAACCAACCCGAACACCCCGACGAATTGGGCTTCGCCGAGGCGCTGCTCGACCACGGGGCCGATCCCAACGACGCCCAAGCCTGCTACAACCGTGGGTTCACCGGCGGCAATGGCTGGCTGAAGCTGCTCATTGATCGTGGGTTTGACCCGGAACACCGCAATGATTGGCTCGTCGAACGCGACGGTGAAATGGTGCCGGAGGGCAACAAAACCATGGGCTACCTTCTTGCCTTTGCCATTCGGTCCGGGGATCGGGAGCGGGTGGAATTGCTCATCAATGCAGGCGCGAAGCTCAATGAATGGGAAAAG
>JBCDFD010000251.1:0-3790 GCA_039178645.1 Pseudomonadota bacterium
AGCTTGGTAAAGAGGTCGTCAGCCTCTGCCAGATCATCGACTTTCACCTGCAACAATGTGCGCGCTTCGGGGTCCAGAGTGGTTTCCCACAACTGATCCGGGTTCATTTCCCCAAGTCCCTTGTAGCGTTGCAAGGACAGGCCCCGTTCCCCTTCGCTCAGCACCGCTTTCAGCAGATCGAGCGGCCCGTGGATCGTGATGCCCTTTTCCTTGCGCAAAAGCTGAGCGGGTAGGCGGTACACGTCTTGCAAAGCTTGAGTGTAGCCCCCGAGCTTCCGCGCTTCGCCGCCGCGCAAAACTGGGCCATCCAGGGTGCGAACCTCTTCCACCCCGCGCAATAGACGGGCCAGACGCAAACCACGGTCCTGGGTCGGACGCCCTTGCCACCCGCGTTCGTATTCCAACGCCACCAAGTCCAGGCGAGTGGCCACGGTGTCGGCGAGGGCTTGCAAATCACCATCCGCGACACCGGCCACAAACGCGCCCGCGATTGCGGCCTGTTCGAGAATATTGTGCGGGTAATGCGTTGGGAAGGCTTGTAAAATTCGATTCACCTGCCGGGCTTCTTCCACCACGCGAGCGAGGTCAGCACCAGTGATTTCCTCACCCGATCCCAGGCGCAGGGTGGCGCCTTCGATCCCTTGGGAAATCAGGTAGTCTTCCAAGGCCCCTTGGTCTTTCAGGTACACCTCGGATTTTCCGCGGGCCACTTTATAAAGCGGCGGTTGCGCGATGTAGAGGTATCCGTCCTCGATCACCTTGGGCATCTGACGGAAGAAGAACGTGAGTAGCAGCGTGCGGATGTGTGCACCATCCACGTCCGCGTCCGTCATGATGATGATCTTGTGATAACGCAGTTTGTCGATGTCAAACTCGTCTCGACCGATCCCGGTGCCCAGAGCGGTGATCAAAGTGCCAATTTCTTGGGATGACAGCATTCGGTCGAACCGAGCGCGTTCCACATTTAGGATTTTGCCGCGCAGCGGCAGCACAGCTTGGTTCGCGCGCGCGCGGCCCTGTTTGGCGGAACCTCCAGCGCTGTCGCCCTCCACCAGGAACAACTCACGGCTTTCAGGGTCGCGGGCTTGGCAGTCGGCCAGTTTGCCCGGCAGTGACGCCACATCCAGGGCCGACTTCTTGCGAGTAAGTTCGCGCGCTTTCCGCGCAGCTTCCCGGGCCAGCGCAGCCTCAATGATCTTACCCACGATCATGCGGGCCTCTTGGGGATGCTCTTCGAACCATTCGCCCAAGCGCTCGTTCACCAATCCCTCAACCGCGGGTCGGACCTCCGAGCTGACCAGTTTGTCCTTGGTTTGGCTGGAGAATTTCGGGTCTGGCACTTTCACGGACAAGACACAGGTGAGCCCCTCGCGGGCGTCGTCGCCGGTGAAATTCACCTTTTCCTTTCGCGCCAAACCGCTGGAGTTGGCATATAGGTTGAGCGTCCGGGTCAGCGCCCCGCGGAAGCCCGCCATGTGGGTGCCACCGTCACGCTGCGGAATGTTGTTTGTGAACGGCAGGACGGTCTCGTGGTACCCATCGTTCCACCACATGGCCACTTCCACGGTAATCCCGTCGCGGTCACCGGTGATGAAGATCGGGTCCTCGACCAACGGGGTTTTCGACCGGTCCAAGTAGCGGACGAATTCCTTCACGCCGCCCTCATAGAAGAGCGTCGACTCCAGTGCCGGGGTGGGGCGCTCGTCTCTCAGAATAATCCGTACACCGGAGTTCAAGAACGCCAGTTCGCGCAGTCGGGTTTCCAGCGTTTTGAAGCTATAGTCTAAGTTGGAAAATGTGGATGTGGCTGCCAAGAACCGAACCTCGGTTCCGGTTTCACCATCGGCTGCACCGACCATTTCCAGATGCTTGGCGGTTTCGCCATGCTCAAACCGCGCCACGTGCTCCTTGCCATCGCGCCAGATGCGCAACTCCAACCAATCGCTTAGCGCGTTGACCACGGACACGCCAACCCCATGCAGACCACCTGACACCTTATAGGAATTGCTGTCGAATTTTCCGCCCGCGTGCAGTTGGGTCATGATGACTTCGGCCGCGCTCACACCCTCTTCGGGGTGGATGTCGGTTGGGATGCCGCGGCCATTGTCCCGCACGGATACGCTGTTGTCGGCATGTAGCGTCACGGTCACAAAATCCGCGTGCCCCGCCAGAGCCTCGTCGATGCCATTGTCCACAACTTCGTACACCATGTGGTGTAGGCCCGATCCGTCGTCGGTGTCCCCGATGTACATGCCCGGACGCTTACGGACCGCCTCCAAGCCCTTGAGAACTTTGATAGAGTCTGCCCCGTAGTCGCCTGGGTTTTGGACGTCTTCTGCCATTCAGCGCATCCTTCATTATCCTGTCATCTTATACGAACTGGACACGGGGATGTCACGAGAAACGACACAGTTTTCCCGTTTGGACCGTATTTTTGAAAGCCCTTTGAATCAGGTGAATGGGATCACACATCCCACCAAGATCAGCGTACCGCCCGAGGTCAGATTCAGGCGTTTCAACGCCTTGGGTGATGAGATCGCGGACCGCACACGGTCGATCAGCAAGGCCAGGATCAGGTTGCCCAAAAGGGGGATCAAAAAAGACAAAAACACCACTATGCCGATGTCGGCGGGAGTGAGCGAGGTGAGGTCAAAGAACCCTGGTAGAACGCCCATGTAGAACAGGATCGCTTTGGGATTTCCCAATATGACGGCAAGACCTGCGGTGAAGCCTGCCCACATCCCAGGTGCTGTGAGGCGGGTGTCTGACGAGATTTTCTGTTCGGCATGGCGGATCAGTTGGATGCCCATGATCCAGAAAATCACCGCGGCCACCCACTTGAGCGCCACCATGAAACCGTCCACGCTCTCTGCAACCCAGGCCAGTCCGAGTATGGCCAAAAGCGGCCACAGAACGTCGCCAACCACCACACCCGCGGCCAACGGCCAGGCAGCATGAAACCCACCGGACACGGCGCGCGCGATGAGCGCCACCCACACCGGGCCGGGCGTGAGAAAGAGCGCGGCTAGGGCCAAAGCATAGAGCGCGAAGTCGGTCAGGGATGCTGTCATATTTGCGGCTTAGGTGGATCAGCGCGCCTTGTCCACCGGTGTGATGCGCTCACGTCTCGCTTCGCGAGTACACTCATGTCGAGATTTGTACGTGGGATTTGCCGTCGTTCTCGGTCACTTCCAAAACCTGCGCGCGGTCGCCAAGCGTATCAAAAAGCTCCGGTCCCGTTCCGGTTAGGAATGCCTGGGCATTGAGATCGCACAACGCATCGTAAAGCGCGGCGCGGCGGCTCGCGTCCAGATGTGCAGCCACTTCGTCCAAGAGTAAAAAGGGCGGTGCACCAAAATTGTCGATCAGCGCGCGAGCATTGGCGAGGATCAAGGACAGCAGCAACGCCTTTTGTTCCCCGGTGGAGCTTTGGGACGCCGCGACTCCCTTGGCTTGGTATACCGCGTGCAGGTCCGCCCGATGTGGTCCAAGGAGCGTCCGGCCTGCCGCCATGTCGCGCGGACGGGATGCGGCGAACGCAGACCGAAGCGCCTCCAAGCCTTGCGCCCCGTCTTCGCCTTCGGGTGCCATCAGAGACAGGTCCGCGGCGGGGAAGGGACTATCCGTTTGGGCTTGCGCTTGGGTCAGCCGCTCAATGGTGGTCAACCGACTTTGGGTGATGGCGGCACCGGCTTCGGCCATTTGAGCCTCCAGCGCGTCATACCAACGGGGGTCGCGGATGTCGTCTTTGAGCAGCCGGTTGCGGTCGCGCATGGCCTTCTCGTAGGTC
>JBCDFD010000252.1:0-3701 GCA_039178645.1 Pseudomonadota bacterium
AAAACCGGCTCGCGTTTCTGCCTCGCTCATTGGGCTGCTCCGGTGTTGAGTTGGTTGAGCAAATCCTCTGCTGCGGCCTGTTCCGCCTGCCGTTTGGACCCTGCCGTCGCTCGAGCGGTCTCACCACTATCCAATTGAACTTCAATGGAAAACTTCGGCGCATGATCGGGGCCGTCGCGCGACACAAGCGTGTAGGTGGGCGGTGTCTGCCCACGGGCTTGGGCCCATTCCTGCAAAGCCGTTTTGGGATCACGGGCATCGGCCTTTACGGTTGTGATCCGGTCGCCCCAAAGCCGTAAAACCATGTCGTGGGCGGCGCGAAAGCCAGCGTCCAGATAGACGGACGCAATCACTGCTTCCAGGGCATCGGCCAATAGCGCTTCCTTGCGACGTCCGCCTGACAGCATTTCAGAGCGACCCAAGCGCAGCACTTTACCCAGTTCGATCTGACGGGCCACATCTGCGCACGTTTCCTTACGGACCAACGCGTTATAGCGCGGGGCGAGCACACCTTCGGCGGCCTTCCGGTCCGCAGCCAACAACGCTTCGGCCATCACGAGACCCAACACACGGTCACCCAGGAACTCCAAACGCTCATTGTTGGGCTGGCTTGGCGAAGAAAACGAGGCATGTGTCAACGCCTCCTTCAACAGCTCTGGTTTGGAAAACTGGTGACCAATCCGTGCGCTCAGGTCCTTAATATCAGCGGAATGGTTCAATCTAATGCCTTGAAAAAGCGGTCACTTCTCCAAGTCCAGAAGAAGAAGATGGACCGACCCGCAGACGAGAAAATCACCCGATCCGCGCGTCCAATCAGGTTGGCAAAGGGGACATATCCGACGCCGCGCGCGGTTTGGGGCATACGGCTGTCGTTGGAGTTGTCACGATTGTCACCCATGAAGAAGAAGTGGCCAG
The DNA here is from genome assembly GCA_039178645.1 of Pseudomonadota bacterium. Lineage (GTDB taxonomy): Bacteria > Pseudomonadota > Alphaproteobacteria > Rhodobacterales > Rhodobacteraceae > Mangrovicoccus. Next base: position 916 of record JBCDFD010000252.1, read on the forward strand.
CGGGCACCGTGTAAACGCCAGTGTTGTCGGTGGCCGCCGTGCGGATGTTCAGCGTCGAATAGGTCGGGCCGTCGGGCGAAATTGTCTCTAAAGTCCGGGACTTAACACAATCACTGCCCATGCCGACCAGCCCGTTTTCGCACTGGGGCACGCCGCCCATGGGACCCTGGCGTTCAAAGACCTCGACGAAGTCACCGCCCGGTTCGGTGGGCACCTCAGTCCCATTCAGGATCACTTTGCCATCGCGAATTTGGATGCGGTCGCCGGGTAACCCTATGAGGCGCTTGATAAAATCGGACCCGTTGACAGGGTGCTTGAACACCACAATATCGCCGCGCTCGGGCTCGCGGGCAAGGATACGGTCGCCAATGAAGCTACACATGGAGAACGGGCAGGAATGCTGCGAATACCCGTAGGCCATTTTGTTGACGAACAGGAAATCACCGATCAGCAGCGTGTCTTTCATGGACCCCGATGGGATCCAGAAGGGCTGGAAGAACAGTGTCCGAAAAACGCCAGCAATTAGAAGGGCATAGACGATTGTCTTTATGCCTTCGACCAGGCTGTTTTCCTGTTTCGCCTCGCTGGCCATGGACCCGTGCCCCTCTACTCCGCTCGGCCCGCTTCTTGGGCGTCGGACGCCTCGGAGTCAAGCGACGGCGCGCCCTGCAATGCTCGTGCTTCGATCACAACAAAGGCCTGGGCCCATGGGTGATCGTCGGTGAGCGTCACATGGACGATGGATTCGTAACCGTCTGGTGTCATTGACTTTAAGCGCTCTGCTGCCCAACCGGTGAGGGTCATAACAGGTTGCCCAGATCGCAAGTTGCGCACTGACATGTCTTTCCAGGCGATGCCCATGCGCAGCCCCGTGCCGAGCGCTTTGGAACACGCCTCTTTGGCGGCCCAGCGTTTGGCAAAGGTGCCGGGCGTGTCTGCGCGGCGGTCGGCTTTGGCCTGTTCAATGTCAGTGAAGACCCGGTTGCGAAACCGGTCGCCAAACCGCTCCAACGTGCGTTCGATTCGCTCGATATTGGCGAGGTCGGTGCCGATCCCCAGGATCACCGCGCCCCCTCCGCGGCGGCAAAAAGGAGTGTATGGCAAGCGTATGGCAAGCGTATGGCAAACGTATGGCAGGATTTGCCAGACGCAGTTGCGGCGGTTTGCGTGGCTTGATGGGTCATCGGCTCGGGCCGCGTTCTCGCCAGGCCGCTGACGCCACAGCGCGGATGATGAAAAATCCCGCGAAGAACGTGATTGCGCCCAAGAGCGCCAGGAGCCCCAGAGTCTCGACCCAAAGGTCAGGACTGATGAAAAGCTGAGGGCCATGGATCAGCAATCCGCCGATGAACATCAGAAGCAAATAGGTCAGGCACCCGGCGATGGCGCATTGCCGGGCCAAAAGCCAAACATCCTGTGCTGTGGGTGACGCAGTCAGTTGGCGGCCAAACCGGCGGGCCTCTAATCCCGTGGCGAAAATCAGTGGCAGGACTGCCAGCGCACCGCCGGTGAGGTCCAGTCCCGCAAGACCACCAAGGGCTGCGGCGAGCATTGTGACCGCCACGGTGAAGCCAAACACGATCAAGCCATAGCGGCCGTAGTTGAACTCATACGCCATGGCCCCGCTCTACGCGGTTGCGCGGGCCTCGTCCATGACCTGACGCATCTGGGCGATGGCCGGGCCCAGCCCAAGGAAGATCGCCTCGCCGATGAGGAAGTGACCGATGTTAAGCTCGCGCACTTCGGGGATCGAAGCGATCGGGCTGACGCAGTCGAAAGTGAGACCATGGCCGGCGTGGACTTCAAGCCCCAGCGAATGCGCGAAGGTCGACATGGCGCGTAGCCGATCAAGCTCGGCGTCGCGCAGGTCAAAGTCGCCTTCGGCATGGGCGTCGCAATAGGTGCCGGTGTGCAATTCGATCACTTCGGCCCCAACACGGTGGGACGCTTCGATCTGGCGTTCATCGGCGGCAATGAACAGCGACACACGGCACCCGGCCTCTCTCAGTGGAGTTATATAGTGGGCGAGCCGATTGGCATCGCGGGCCACGTCCAAGCCTCCTTCGGTGGTCCGCTCTTCCCGCCGTTCTGGTACGATACAGACCGCATGGGGTTTGTGGTGCAATGCGATGTTTTGCATTTCCTCGGTGGCCGCCATTTCAAAGTTCAGCGGCAGCGAGATCGCATCCATCAGCGCGCCCACATCGGCGTCGCGGATATGGCGGCGATCCTCGCGCAGGTGGGCGGTGATCCCGTCGGCCCCAGCGTCTTCGGCAATTTTGGCGGCACGTGCGGGGTCTGGGACCGCTCCGCCACGCGCGTTACGGACGGTGGCCACATGGTCGATGTTCACGCCCAAGCGCAGTTTTTCGTCAGCCATGGTGGCCCCCTCCCCTCTTTGGTCTTGAGTGTGGTTGTAGCTTGAGCGCCCCCGGTCGCAATGGCGCTGGTAGCCAATTACTCCGCCGGGGACACTGGCCCCGATGCCAGGCGTTCCCGCAGACGCTTCTGAAGGAAACGAGATCGGCGGCGTTGGTAGGCCCCGATGAGAACATGGGCCGTGAGATAACAGATCACCGCCAAAATGGCGCCATTGATCGCGCCGCCCAACAAGTAAGGCACCATGAATTCATGGTGGAATGAAATGATGAAATCCCAATGGGGTTCGTTTTCAGAGAACAGGCATTTGAAGTTCCACCACAGTTCGCCAGACGCCTGGGACAAAGCATCAAAGAACTCGCGCAGCGGCACCGGTTCTTCGCGGTCGAGCGCCCAGAATCCCGTGG
>JBCDFD010000253.1:0-3587 GCA_039178645.1 Pseudomonadota bacterium
CTGCTGGTCGCGCCAGTAAGTGTAGAACGCGTTGGCATTCACCACGAGGTCGCCGTCCAGCCATTCGGATCGGTATGCCAATTCGTAGTTGTCGGTGAACTCAGGATCGAACTCGTAGTCATAGGAAGGGAGAGCCGCGAGGTTGGTCCGAGACCCGCCCGCTCGATAGCCCTGCTGGTAGGTGAAGCCCAAGCTCATGTCGTCGTTGAAATCATAGACGAAGCCGAACTTGGGCAAGAAGGCGTTGAATTCTGTTTCATTTATCGTGTCTTGGGTTAGGGGGATCGGGATTGGATTGGGGCCCGCACCCACCAAGTTGGCCTCGCCCGTCTGACTGCCCTTGTCCTCTTCGAAATCGTACCTGGCGCCAGCGATGAGCCGAAGATCGTCGATGACCTCGTACTCGACCTCGCCAAACACCGCGTAGTTGGTCGTTTCGAAATCACCTGTTGCGGTTGCGATGATTTTTGCCCCTGGCGGCGCAGGAAAGGGCAGAACCAAAAAGTTACCAGGAACCTCGGCCACCGTCTCCGAAGTGGTGTCCAGGTGGGTGTAGAACGCCCCAACGACCGCGTTCAAACGATCCGTTTGGTAGCGCAGGCGCACCTCTTGTTCGAAGGTATCAAGGTCGTTTTCGCGCCGGGTGAAACCACTGTCGATGGGCCCGCGATCCGGGTCGAACCCGAATGCGGTGGTTTGGTTGAAGAATGTTGTGTCGGACTCCAGCCGCCAATTGGCGTTGAAGTCATATCCCAACCGAAGGTTCCAGGACGACAGCGTCTGTTCCCGTGGGGCGACGTAATCCGCGGTGGTGAAACGATCGTCGGGCCAAGTGGCGACATTCACACCTTCCAGCGTGCCCACATCGTCGAACCACGTGTATTTCAGCACTGCGGAAAAATCAGGGGTCGGATCGTAACGCACTGAGGCCCTTAGGGTTTTGCGGTCACGTCCCTGCACATCGTTTTGGCCAAGCGTTATGTTTTCTGTGAAGCCGTCATTGGTGTCGAAGTCCCCTGACAGGCGGAACGCCAGCACATCCTCAATGATCGGGGCGTTCGCCACAAAAGCCGCGCTGTAGGTGTTGTAGGTGCCCGCGCCCAGGCGCAGCTTGTACTCTTCATCGTAGATCGGATCGGCGGAGCGCAGCGTGACGGTCCCGGCCAATGCGTTGCGGCCCGATTGTGTCGATTGCGGCCCGCGCAGGACCTCCAATTGTTCGAGGTCCCAGGTCGAGTAGGTGGCGGGGTTGCCATCCCCAACGTCCGAAACTCGCGCCCCGTCAACGACCACGTTGATGGTTGCGCCGACACCTGTACCAGACGGTCCGCCCGCCGGAATGCCGCGGATCGAATAACTCAACCCAGTGGCAGAGACACCGGGCGTCCGTCCGATGATCTCATTCAGTTGAGTTTCGGCCCGTGCCTCAAGCTCGTCGCCAGTGATGATGACCGCGCTGGTTTGGCTGTCCTGGATGTCTCGCTCAATGAGTTCGCCGCGCACGATGATGGGTGGTAGTTCGAAATCTTCCGTTGTGTCCTGGGTGACCAGGTCCCGGCGCACCACAACGGCGCTTTCTTCGCCGATCACGCGCATGGTCAGCCCTGTGTTCAGGAGCATCAGACCGAGCGCTTCGGATGGGGTCATCCGACCACTCACAGCGGGGCTGGTTTTGTCGGCGATCATCGCCGTGGGCGCGCTGATCAGCATGCCTGTTTCACGGCCCAATTCGGTCAGCGCTTCGGCCAGGGGCTGTGCGGGCACATCGATACGTTGCGGCGCGTCCGCGGCAGCCCACGTCGGTGCGACGGCAAGCAACGCCACGGCGCTGGCGGTGGTTTTCATTGTGGATCGTTTCACTGCTCTTCCCCTGTGGTCCAAGGGCTCTTGGCCCGTTTCACACCAACAACGCAGTGGCCGCGCCGCTTTTCAGGGGGAAAGGCAAAAATTATTCACCGCCGATCAAAACAGTGATGGCCGGAGGTGCTGCCACCACACGCGCGCCATAGGACGCCGCCAGAACACGTAAGGAGGGCAGGGGCCGGTTGAGGTCAAATGTGCCGGTTACGAGCGCATCGGCCAATGCGCCATTGGTGAGCAGAACGGTGCCCGGCAACCGGCGATCCAAGGCGTCCGCCACATCGCCAAACCGCATGCCATCTGCCACCAAGCGGTTGTCGCGCCAAGCGGCGATATCGTCTATGGCGTGGCCGTCGCTCTGTTGGGCTTGGTCGTCGGTCCAAACCAGGCGATCCCCTGCCGCAAGCTCCCAACTGGTGTCTCCGTCGCTGACTGCCACCAAGCCCTCGGTGACGGTCACTTCGTAGCCATCGGTGAGGTGGAGCGTTTCAAACGCTGTGCCTAAGGCCTCGACGCTCAACGGACCAAGCGTCACTCGGAACCTCCGTTCGCCGGGGACCACGTCGAAATAGCCTGAGCCTTCCAAGAGGACCACGTCGCGTGCGTCACCATCGGATCGGTCGATGAGCGCGGACCCCGCGTCCAACTCAGCCACATCACCGGTCACCAGCGACACGGTCAGGGGCGACTGCCCCGCCAAGTGGTCGGCCAAGAGGTGCACACGCAAGTTTGGCCAGAACGCAAACCCCAATCCGATGGCGGCCAGAACAACCGCGGCTTGCACGGCGCGGGCGGGGGACTTGCGTCGCGCACCGGTGGCTTGCCATGCGTCCAGTATCTCTGCCCAAGCCCGTCGCTCAGCGTCGCCTCGGCCCAAAAACGCGTCCCGTTCCATATGCACGCCGGGATCGTCAGGCTCATTGAGCAACCGCAGATAAATATCAGCGGCCTCTTCCAGCAGGTGTTGGTGATTTGGATCGGTCATGGGCGGCTCGCGGGGCTTGGTGGCAGGTCCACCTGGCGTCTCAATCCAACAACGTGTGAACGGACGATTTATTCAGTGCCCATTCCGCCGCAGCGCCACATGGACCAGGGCGGCCTGCACAAGCTGGTGGACGCGGGTGGTGCCAATTTCTAGGCGCACTCCAATCTCGCGGTAGGTCAGGCCCTCCAACCGGTGCATCCGAAACGCCGCCAGAGTGCGTTCGGGCAGTTCATTCAGGATACTCACAACCTCCGCCAGATCTTGGCGCGCCATGACAATCCGTTCGCTGTCCAAGCTCGGATCATGGAGCAAAGCCTGTTCGCGCATGGCGCGCTCTTCGACTTTAGAGGACCGGTGCCAATCCTTGGCCAAGTTCGCCACGATCCGGCGCAAAATGGGTGCGGCACGATCTTTGGGATAGCTTTTGCCGATCCAGCGCAACCAACTGTCCTGAACCACATCTTCTGCGGTTTGCGCGTTGCCAACAATCGAATGGGCCAATGCGATCAAATCGTCCCGTTGGCCGATGTAAGTTGTCAGGGCAGGGTCGTTGGGCTGTCGGGCCATGGCGCGCTCCGGGAACTTTGGACGGGCGTCTGGCTTGGCCGGGGCGGTCGCTTGACACACCAAAGCTAACGCAAGGACGAATTTCGAAAAGGGTTTGCCAGCATGGCCAGTATTCTGTGACCGATCCGCAGCAGTTTGGTCCGATCCGCCAATCGCTTCACCGCCACAGGGTGGA
>JBCDFD010000254.1:0-3449 GCA_039178645.1 Pseudomonadota bacterium
GCAGCAGGTCCTTGGCGTGGATGACCCCGATAATGTTTTCCGGGTCATCCTTGAACACCGGCAGGCGCGTGTGCTGAGAATGGAGCGCTTGGCTCAGCACCTCTTGCGGATCGGCATTTGCGTCGATCATCTCAATTTCACTGCGATGGCGCATGACCTCTTCGACTGTTCGGTCATTGAGATCTAAGGCACCCAACAGCCGGTCGCGGTCTTCTTTTTCCACAACGCCTTCAGAATGCCCCAAAGTGATGGCGCCGGTGATTTCCTCGCGCACCGCTAAGATATTGTTTTGGGGATCTGTTTCGACGCCGAACAGGTTCAAGACCGCCCGCACCAAGGCACGGACCGCCATGACGATGGGTGAAAACAGTCGGATGACCCACTGGATCACCGGGGCTACCCGCGCGGCGGCGCTCTCAGAATTGGTGATCGCGTATGTTTTGGGCAGCACCTCGGCAAAGATCAGAACCAACAGGGTCATGATCAGCGTGGCCAAGGCCACTCCGCTTTCCCCAAAAGTGCGTGTGAAGAGCGCTGTTGTCAGTGATGTGGCCAGAATGTTGACCAAGTTGTTGCCCAGCAGAACCGACCCGATTAACCGCTCGTTGTCGTCGGTGATGTCCAGTGCCTTCTGCGCCCCTTTGGAACCGCGGTCAGCTTGGGTGCGCAGTTTTCCCCGCGACGCGGCGGTCAGAGCCGTCTCTGACCCCGAGAAAAACCCGGACAGCACCAGGAGTGTCAGCACCGCGAGGCAAGTGATCCAAAATGCAGCGTCCATAGCGCCCTCCAGCCGTTTGCGCCCTTATGGTCAGGGGCTGGACCACGATCAAGCCGTTGCGCCCAACCCAACATCCTCCGAGTGCGCAAACCTAAACGGAAGAGCGCATACAGTGTGGTCGGGCGGCGGGACCCGGCCTCGCCAAGGGCGAGGGTGGGGACATGGACGTCGCGGGCGAAAGCCCGCTTCCTTTTAATAGGCCTCACCTATGGCGCGCGGAACTTTCGTGGAAAATGAAACCCAGTGCATTCAGCAAAACTTGTGCGGCCAAAATGGCCGTGGACCCAGTGGGATCGTAGTCGGGGGCAACCTCGACCAAGTCCATCCCGATCACTGGGTTCCGCTTGGCCACGGCTTGCAACAGTTCCAGCACGTCATAGTAGAGAAATCCGCCATGGCTTGGCGTTCCCGTACCTGGCGCGATGGAGGGACAGAACGCGTCAATGTCTATGGTGATATAGACCCGTGCCCCCGTCGGAATACGCGCCAGCACGCCGTCGACCCCCAAACGCCGCACATCACGCACCGAGAGAATATCCGATCCCATGGCGCGGGCAGCTTCGTAACCTTCGCGGGCCGTGGAACTCACATTGCGGATCCCCACTTGTGTGAGCCCCGTCACATAGTCCTTTTCCGCCGCCCGCCGCATCGGGTTTCCATGCCCGAACCGGACGCCGTGGCGTTCATCCACAAAATCCAAATGCGCGTCGATCTGGAGGATATGGAACGGACCTTGATCATCAAAGGCGTTGATGACCGGAATATTCACCGAATGGTCGCCGCCGATCACCACCGGGAATGCCTTCGCCCCCAACATGGCCCGCACCGCGGTCTCGATATTGCCATGGCTGCCGATGGTGTCCGTGTGGATGATGTCGGCGTCGCCACAATCCACCATCTGCACCTCAGGACCCAGGTAGACCGTATCGTCCTCGTGGTCGTAGGCCCCGGCATGGCCAAACGAAAACAGGGTTGAGGCTTCGCGGACCGCCCGTGGTCCAAATCTTGCGCCAGACCTCCATTGTGTGCCCGCATCGAAGGGCGCACCGATCACGGCGATGTCGGCCTCAATCTGTGACCAGTCCGTCACCAAAGGCGATTTCCCAAAGGTACACACCCCCACAAAGGGCAGGTTCAAGCGGCCACTGTCATATCCATGTGTCATGGGCGCAGGTCAGCAAAGCCTCCCAAAGATTGCAAGCGGCACCGACACCCGTTGCTCGGCATTTCTCAAAACAACCGCAACTCTGTGCCCTGGGACACAGACTGTCCCAGCATATACCCACCAAATGGCCCGGTCGTGTCAGTGAAACCTGCGTCTAACCCAACCACTTTCGGAGCTTTGAACCATGCCAGCGATCAGTCTCAAAAATGCTGCTTGCCCGCTCGCCCTCTCTTTGGTGGCCTCCCTAGCGCCAAGCTTTGCCCAGGAAACCGCGCCCTTTGGTCAGGCTATGCCGACCGTACTCGCAAACGGCGATCCATTCCCCACACCGGAAACCGAATTCAACTCTTGGGTCTTCGGCGAAATTCAGAATGTTGATCGGATAACCTCCCATGCTTGGGGCATTTGGGCCGCGCTCACAGCGTCTGCACGACACAATGCATTGGGCATCTCTGACCCGTTGGTCTACCAAACCTGGTTGTCGCCAAGCGAGATTTACAATGTAACCGGCGGTCAACCCGCGGTCCCGAAATTGGAACTCCGCACGCCGTTGCACCACAATCGAGGAGGGGCCGGGGACAAGCTCACCGACGCCATCAAACCCAACGAGCATGGCATCAAAGTGGACCGGGCCGTTGCCGAGGTTGTGGCCTATAGCCCAGCGGCAGCGCGCCACGCCGTTGATCTTGAACTGTTTTACACCGAAACGCTCGAAAGCTATTTGGAAAACGGGTACAAAGAGATACCGAACTTTCCCAAATCTGGCGTCACGATCAAGCCGGTGTATAAGCTGATTAGCGAAGACGATCTGAACTCCATTAATGGTCGGGAGCTTTACGCCATGCCAGCTTGGCCCGGTACGCCGGACACGTCCAGTTGGTCGAACGCGCGGGCTCAACAGGGGTTTCCCAACACGTTCTGGGGGCAGTGTGTTTACATCGACATGGCGCTGACGGAACCCACCACGTCCAATGGTGTCGATCCGGATTGTGACAGCCCGACCGATCCGTCGATCTACAGTTTGGCGGATTTCATCAATGTGCCGCTGACGGACGCGGATATGGCGCAATTTGTCGAAGTGTTCGAAGAAGCTGGAGACCCCCCAAACACAGCGCTGGCCCCCGGTCAGACGCTGATCCTGGTGGGCATGCATGTGGGCACCCGGGAAATGAAGCGTTGGACATGGCAGACCAATTGGTGGTCGGCGGACGCGGACAATCCCAACGGTCCCAGCAGCGCCAGCATTGCCGCTGGAAGGGTTGGTGTCGTTGACGGGCCTGCCGCGCATTACGCCATGGCGACCGCCTATTCGATGTTGGTCCCGGCACAGCCGCTCACCGGCGGGCGCAATGTGGGGTCACTGGTGCCCGCGTACAATCCGCACTTGGAGGCTCCCTTTGGGCCAAGCGTCCTGCAAGGGGGCACCGCCACGGTTCTCACACCCGAAGGCGGCGTGACGACGAACTTGGGCGTGGAAAGCAACTGTATGACGTGCCACAATTATGC
>JBCDFD010000255.1:0-3430 GCA_039178645.1 Pseudomonadota bacterium
CCAGAGCCTTTGAGTTGGATGTCCCACCGTTGTCCGTCCCGGTCCACCACTTCCCCAAGGAGCAGCGCGCGACCGTCGCCCAGTTGCGGGCTCCATCCGCCGAATTGATGCCCTGCGTAAACTTGCGCCAGGGGCTCCGAGCCCGTGGCCACCGCGTTGCCCGCCAGCACAGCCAACCCGTCCGGCGCGCGCAAGCCCTCGGGATCAATGCCCAAGTGCGCCGCCAATTGGTCATTCACTGCGATAAGCCCGGGTTGACGAACCGGGCTTGCCGGTTGGCGCGCATAGAACCGTTCGGGCAATTGCCCGTAAGTGTTGTCGAAAGGGATGTGCAGGGTCATGGGCGCGTCCTTATGGGTCATGCGATATGTGACCCTGGCGCACCGAAATTAAACCCCCAAGTTAGCCCCTAAATCGAACCGCCCGCTGGTCAGGTCTTTGTTGAGGTCCGACGCCGTGAACACACGCCCGTTCATCAACCCATAGACCCCATGGGCCAAAGTCTGCGCCGCAATCAGCGCACCACCCAAGTTGAACGCCGCATCGCTGCGACCGAGCGAATAGGGCCGCATGGCCCCGGTCAGCACCACGGTCTTGCCCGTCACTTGACCCGCGAGGAACCGCGCGGTGTCGCCCATTGTGCCGGTGCCGTGGGTGATGACCAAAGCCTCCTCTTCGGCGGCCAAGGTGGCTGAGAGGATCGCTTGCCGCTCCGCGTCGGTGAAATCCAAACTGTCCATCTGCAAAATCTGCTGGGTCACCGGATAATGACAGCGTGCATTGCGCAACAGGTCCGGGACTTGGCTTTCGCCTCCAGGTGGAAAGGCCAGGCCCTCGGTGCGCGTGTCATGCACCTTATCCAGCGTACCGCCGGTGATCAGAATGCGAACCGCCTTCATAGCCGCGCCAAGCGTTCGGTGAGCAGATCGAAATACCCCTGTGCATCCGCATCCCGGATGAAAAGTGCATTGGCCGGACGGTCGGTCACGCCCCACCAGTCGGTTACCGTCATGCCCATGGTCAGCGGGCTCGCAATCTCCACCTCCACATTCACGTGGCGACCCGAAAACAGATCAGGCTTCAGCAGATATGCGATCACGCAGGGGTCGTGCAGCGGGGCACCTTCGCTGCCGTACTTCTCCATGTCGAACCGTTCAAAGAACCCGGTGAAGTCCGCCACCGCTTCGCCCACGAAGGTGCCGATGTCCCGAAACGCTTGGTTGCGCGCGCGGCTGGTGAGGCACGTGTGGGTGACATCCAACGGCAGCACGGTGATCGGCACGCCCGAGCGGAACACCACATCGGCGGCGTGCGGGTCCACGTAGATATTGAACTCGGCCGTGGGTGTGACATTGCCCACTTCGAAATAGGCCCCGCCCATCAACACGATCTCTTGCACCCGCCCAACGATGTCCGGCGCCCGGCGAAAGGCCGTGGCGATGTTGGTGAGCGGCCCCAGAGGGCATAGAGTCACCGTGCCCTGAGGTTCCCCGCGCAGCGTGTCGATGATGAAATCCACCCCGTGCTGGTCCTGCAACGGCATGGTCGGATCGGGCAGCGTCGGCCCATCGAGCCCGGTTTTCCCATGCACATTTTCTGCTGTCACCAGATGTCGAACCATTGGCCGGTCAGCACCTGCAAAGACTTTCACATCGGGACGCCCCGCCAATTCGCACACCATTCGGGCATTCTTCTGGGTCAGCGCCAAGGGCACGTTTCCGGCCACCGCTGTCAGGCCCAAGACCTCCAATTCATCCGAGGCCAGCGCCAATAAAATGGCAACCGCATCGTCCTGGCCTGGGTCCGTGTCGATGATGATTTTCCGTGTGCTCATTACCTTGCCCCTGATTGCGAAGAAACGTCAGATCGCTGTTGCCCCATGTCAATTCCGGCATTTTGGAATTCCCGACAACGGCCTAATTTGTTAGGTCGATTTTGTTTTCCATGAATGAGGCCAAGCGATGCGGTATCTTGCGACTTTCTTCGTCCTAACCATAACCTTGAACCTGTCCAGTGCCCACGCTGCATCGTTGCAAAATGGCAGTTTTGAGCAAGGGGTCTTCGCGCCTCCACAACAGGATACGCAAACATTAGGGGTTGGCAGTGACACCATCACCGGGTGGACGGTTTCAGCCGATCTTGTGGCGTGGATCGGAGCAAGCAATCCCTGGCAGCTTTATGCCTCGGATGGGTCCAAATACCTGGACCTCACCGATTATCAGTTGACCGCTCCTTTCGGAGGAATTGAGCAAAGCGTCATGACCGAAGTGGGCAAGACCTATGAGCTGAGCTTCGATCTGGGCAGTTCCCTAAGCTACGGGCTCCCCACGGCTTTGATCGCCAGCGCGGACGCTACATCCCAAGAGTTCGTAGCACAAAATACCACCGAAAATGATTTTTGGGAAACCTTCTCGCTGATCTTCACGGCCACCGATACCAGCACGTTGGTGAGTTTTGTTGGCAGCCAAGGGAGTGGCTACATCGGCCTGGATAACGTGACCTTGAACCAAGTTGCCGCTGTCCCATTGCCTGCCGGTTGGATCCTGTTGCTGGCTGGGGTTGCGGTTCCATTGGGCCTTCGCCGTTCCGGTGCGCTGAGTTAAGCAACTGTGCCGGTAGGGCCTCTGCTTGACGCTGTTTGACCCAGGCAGTAGCCCGCCGCCATGGCACGTGCACCACTTCTCCAACTTTCCGACATCTCACTGACGTTCGGCGGCAATCCAGTTTTCGACGGTCTGGATCTGGTGGTGCAGTCCGGGGATCGGGTGGCGTTGGTGGGGCGCAACGGGTCGGGCAAGTCGACCCTGATGAAGGTCATGGGCGCGTTGGTGGAGCCGGACCGAGGGTCCCGCGTGCTCGCGCCTGCAACGTCCGTGGGCTATATGGAGCAGGACCCGGACCTTTCGGGCTATGCCACCTTGGGCGACTATGCGTCCCGCGACCTGGACCCCAGTGAAACTTACAAGGTCGGCATGGTGGCCGAGGGGCTGAAACTTGATCCCGGCATCGACACCAACACCGCCAGTGGGGGGCAAAGGCGGCGAGCGGCTCTGGCCAAACTGTTGGCCGAAGCGCCGGAATTGATGCTCATCGACGAGCCCACCAACCATTTGGACATCGAGGCCATCGGGTGGCTGGAAGACCAACTGCGCAGCACCCGCGCAGCTTACGTGCTCATATCCCACGACCGGGCGTTTCTGACGGCGCTCACCCGTGCGACGCTCTGGATCGATCGAGGTGAGGTGCGCCGCCAAGACAAGGGGTTCGCCGATTTTGAGGCGTGGCGGGACAAGACCTGGGCGGACGAAGACGACGCCCGCCACAAGCTTGACCGCAAGATCAAACACGAAGCCAAGTGGCGTCATGTTCATCGGGTTGTTGCTGATCAACCTTGGGCTGGATGAGGTCTCCAACCCGCGGCTGAGGAAAC
>JBCDFD010000256.1:0-3332 GCA_039178645.1 Pseudomonadota bacterium
CCCGCAATCACCACCGGGCCCGTGAGGGGTGACAAGAACGGCTCCTGGGCCGGCAGGTCGCGCCACTGCGACCGCGGCCAGGGCCAGCTTGCATGCACCGCCACCACCCAAACCGGGCCGCTGTCGAAAGCAAGCCGCACGGCCGTCATGCGGTTCAGCGGTGCGCACGGCAGCGGGTCGCCGGCGAGCGGGAGCGTCGACAAGATGGCGGTGCTGATCCCCGTGTCGGCACTGTGGCAACGGATCTTGTGGGCGAACGGCCAGCTGTCGATCTCCCGCCAGTGGGCATCGGTCACCTCCTGCATGGTCACAACGTCCGGCGCTGTGCTGAGCACGGCCGCGCGCGCCGAGGCGAGATCGGACTGATACAGAAGGTTCATTTGCAGGAGCGTTGTGGCGCCGACGCTCCGTTCCGGCGCATTCGGCCACACGTACGGCAGGATGCTCACCCCCGCAGCGATGGCAGGGATGGCGAGCGCGAGCGCGAGCCGCAATCGGCGGCGTAGCGCGCATAGCGCCGCCAGCGCCAGCACACCCAGAACGATGTGCCAGCGAAAGTGGGACAGGCTATCGATGGGCGGCGCGAGAGCCCCCATCAGGCTGAGCGCGAGCGCCGCGAGCCCCGCAACGGCAAGCGTGCGCATGAGCAGTTATTCGGCCGTCCAGCCGCCGTCGATGGGCAGGATCGCACCAGTGATGGATGCCGCGCCATCAGAACACAGGAACATCGCGAACGCCGTCACCTGCTCCACGGTCACGAACTGCTTGGTGGGCTGGGCGGCGATCCGGCGCAAGCGGGACTTTGCGCACGTGGACTTTGAGGATCTTCTCGCGGCAGATGAGATCGGGGTTTGGAACCACGAACTGACGGTCGAACCGACCGGGACGCAAAAGCGCAGGATCCAGCACATCGGGCCGGTTGGTGGCCGCGATGAGGATGATGCCCTCGTTGGCCTCAAACCCGTCCATCTCGACCAGCAACTGGTTCAGCGTCTGTTCGCGTTCGTCATTGCCACCGCCGTAGCCCACGCCACGGGACCGGCCCACCGCGTCGATTTCGTCGATGAACACGATACAAGGAGCGTTCTTTTTGGCCTGCTCGAACATGTCACGGACACGGGACGCGCCCACACCGACGAACATTTCCACGAAGTCAGAACCGGAGATGGTGAAGAACGGCACCCCGGCCTCACCCGCGATGGCCCGCGCCAGAAGCGTCTTACCGGTGCCTGGAGGGCCGACAAGCAACGCACCCTTGGGGATCTTGCCGCCAAGGCGTGAGAACTTCTGCGGGTTGCGCAGGAATTCTACAATTTCTTCCAACTCGTCTTTGGCTTCGTCGATGCCAGCCACGTCATCAAATGTGACGAGACCATGCTTCTCGGTCAGGAGCTTCGCCCGCGACTTGCCAAAGCCCATGGCGCCACCACGGCCTCCGCCCTGCATCCGGTTCATGAAGTAAATCCACACACCGATGAGCAGTAGGAACGGTAGGAAGGTCATCAACAAGGTGGTGAAGCCCGATTGTTCCTGTGGGCGCGCATCCACGGCGATGTTTTGCTCCAACAAACGATCGGTGATCTGTTCACCCTGCGGTTTGATCGTCACATAGTCGCGACCGTCGTTGCCGCGGAAGGTGATCTTTTCCCCATCCAGCGTCACGCGGTTGACCTCGCCGTTGTCCACGGCTTGTACGAATTCCGAATAGCTGATCGACCGCGAATTCATGGTCGAGTTCCCGCCACTGAACAAATTGAACAGTGCGAGGATCAGCAGAAACAGAACGACCCAAAAGGCGATGTTTCTTGCGTTGCCCAAGGCAATTTCTCCTACCTGGTGCGGTACATCGGGACGATGACCGCGTTATCCCTAAAATAGAGAAGCACGGGATATCTTCAATGAGATTGCATAAACCTACAAAAGTCTTCTTTGTTCCAAGTCAATTGCGCACGCCATGTGTCTGGCTCAAGTGACGGAAGTGTCACGACAGATTGACGGCTCCAAACTGCGGGCAAGGATTGCGCAAGCCTGTGGGAAAGCCCATGAATCCGCCAGATCTTGGTCTGTGCCGCACCATGCTCGCCCAAAGGACCGATCTGGGATTTTGTGTCCGAAGGGCCCAAAACTTTCCATCCATGCCACGTGGCCCCGGACGCAATTAGCTTAAATTCTAGGCGCTTTGGCTCTGGCTGGATCCGAATGGACGCCTGTTCAGGGACAATAAGACATCCGTGCAAGCTGTTGGTTTGCCCTTGGCGCGCATGGGCTTCGGCCCTCAACAAGGCCTTGAACCGGGGTCGATAGGCTTGCCCAGAAACCTGAGAGAGCGCTCCTGCGAGCAACCGCCAACGGGTGTCGTCGGGAAGGTCCCAAAACCCATCGCCAAGCCAAATGGCACCATGGTCGATGGTCGCCAGTTCCATGGCCGCATCCACGGCCTTGTCGGCGAGCACCCGTCGTGCAGCAGCCATGCGGTGGGCGGTTTCCACCAGGCCATCCGCGTCGAGCCCCAAGTCGGCCGTTAGATCGAGCAACCGCCGTGCGCGCACGCGGTCAAACCGCGGGTCAGAGTTGCTTGGGTCCTCGGCCCAGGTGATCTGTTTACCCGTGAGCCAGTTGCGAAGGTCGGCGCGGTTCTCGCTCAGCAATGGGCGGAGCCAAACCAGGCCTTCGCGATCCACGCGCCGCTCAGCCATGCCCGACAGGCCATCCACCCCAGACCCACGGGCCAAGCGCAGAAGCACAGTTTCGGCTTGGTCATCCTTCGTATGGCCCAAACACACCGCGGCCAAGCCATTCTTCTCGGCCCAAGCGCTCAACAAAGCTTGCCGGGCCAAGCGGGCCGCGTTTTGCAAGTTGCCCCGACCGTCCCAGTTTTCCCAATGCAGAACCTCGTGCTTTAGGCCCAGAGCTTTCGCCTGCGCAGCAACGCTTTCGGCTTCATCCGCCGCCTCGGGACGTAAGTGGTGGTTCACGGTGGCAACACGGACACGCTCGGCTCCAAGCGTCGCCACGGCCAAATGCATGAGTGCGGTGCTGTCGCTGCCGCCCGACACCGCCGCGCCCACAGGCGCATTTTTCAGGTCGGATGCGAGGGCTTCAAGGCGACCGGAAACCCGTTGTTCCAAGTCGTTCAAGGGCAGTCGAGCTTCGCCAAAAGCGGCGCTCCCGCCTCGGCAGCGATAGAACCCTTGTACGCTGACATCAGTTGCCGGAACACCAGACACGCCTCGCGGGTCTGATCCACTTCAGCCAATATTTGGCCCAGACCCAAAAGCGAGGTTGCCGCAACGGTGGGGTCCTTGACTTCGGCTGTGGTGAATGCAGCCAAG
>JBCDFD010000257.1:0-3172 GCA_039178645.1 Pseudomonadota bacterium
CCCGACGGCGCGGCACTCCACAATTTCTACGTGAACGGAGAATTGAAAGCCGAAGGCGGCTCCATCACGGAAGGTATTGGTCAGGGTCGCATCACAGCCAACCTCGAAGGCTTCACGCCAGACATGTCATTCAACATTCCCGACGCCGAAGCCCTGCCGATTGTTTTCGACTTGCTCCAGGACGAAGGTCTGGTCCTCGGCGGCTCGTCCGGCATCAACATCGCAGGCGCCGTTCGGATGGCGAAAGAGCTCGGCCCAGGCCATACGATCGTGACGATCCTCTGCGACTATGGCTCCCGCTATCAGTCGAAGGTGTTCAACGCAGAGTTTTTGAGGAGCAAAGGCCTGCCGGTGCCAGAGTGGCTAGAGGCTGCGCCACGCAAGCTGCCCGCGGTGTTCGAAGACGCATAGGCGCGTATAAAACGCCAAAGCTGGCCGCACGGGCTAGGGCAGGGTGGTCACGCGGTCCACGTCCGCGCAGTTCTGCCCGTGAAATCGCCACCACGGAATGTAACTTCGATACGTCCGCTTGCGAGCTTCCGCACTTCGGCGCGCCCAACACCCAGAGGGGCTCCGCTTGCACAATCCGCGGTGAACTCAACCAGCCCATTTTCGGATGACGTGAAACTGGCGTTGATCATTGCCACTTTGTCACAAATGGGCGCGGCCGCCCTTCGGATCTCATCTTCGGTGTAAACCGACGGATTGTAAGTCGCGGAAATTGTGGCTTTTTCATATCGAAAAGAAAACTTCTCCGGCGCCACAGTGGCAAGAGGCTCGCGCTGCGCACACGCGACAACGCTAGTAGCTAAAACGAGGACACACACCACTCGCGCCACAAAGTGTTTAGTACTCGGCATTTCTTTGACCCTCCAATCGAACGGACCTGCTTTTCCATGAACCTGCTTGGTTCAAATGCTTTCGTTTAGATGGCTCCAAGCTGCTTCTGGTGATCTACCTGGCAGACCAACCCGTCAAGGCTCGGTTTTTTTGCGTTGGTAAGATATTTGATGGACAATAATGTCAGATTGGGTGAACGGCAGCTCGGCTACTCCGAGGGCCATGCCGTGCAAATCAGGGTTACAACACAGGCCTTCGTTACTCCGTGGTCGATAAACGCGGGCGTCGACGACGTGTTTGTTCGCCAGGTCGACGACCAATTCATTTCGTTAGTGGCGCACCTGAGAGGATTCGAACCTCTGGCCTCTGCCTTCGGAGGGCAGCGCTCTATCCAGCTGAGCTACAGGTGCGCATAGTACGCTGATTGTCACTGTCACACGGGGCCGTCAAGGGTTTGGTTTGGGTGTTATGGGGAAGGAGTTGATACCTTTGTGTTTTATACCCCGCGCTAGACCCTAACGGACGGGTTGGTCTACGGCGACGCACCCTGTGGCAAAGGCACTATATACCAGCGCTCAACTGGGCGGACCTCAGTCTGAATGAAGCGGGTGGACAATTGAATGCGAGCGCCGATAGCGGCAAGCATGAGCGTTCCGTCGTTAAAGCTCACGGGCGCGACCTAGGGTTTCGCTTAAGTTTAATCCAGCTTATCGCCTTCAGATAGTCGCCTTGTGACAACTTGCCTGTGGACCATCCTGTGCACATTTCGCAAGTGCACTGGCGAGTTGTTGCGCTCCGCTTGTCATGAGGCATCCATGCACTGACACGCTCCGCGGTCCGGTGCCATCTGGTGACCAAGGCAGTGCTGGTGCGTGTTTGTAAAAGGAGGCTTACCCATTTCTGAGCGTAACTTTGAACCGATGACCCGGGCGGAAGTTGTGGCGGCACAACGTATGTGGGCCAAATGCGTGACCGACCGTGATGTGGATGGACTGTTGGCCCTCTACGATTTCGGTGCGCCGGATGAGCCCGTTCTTTTCAAACCCACTTTGGCCGA
The DNA here is from genome assembly GCA_039178645.1 of Pseudomonadota bacterium. Classification (GTDB taxonomy): domain Bacteria; phylum Pseudomonadota; class Alphaproteobacteria; order Rhodobacterales; family Rhodobacteraceae; genus Mangrovicoccus. The sequence goes on from JBCDFD010000257.1 coordinate 1,898, forward strand.
TGTCATTCGGTTGGACAGCGCTGGCGCGCGCGCATATTTCGTGGGCGGCGACCCGAACTATCCCCATGATAGCGGATTTCTCAACCTTGGCTGGACCCGCGTGGAGTTCCAAAGCGCTGTTGGACCCATCCTCAAGGCCGGTGGCCTTGGGTACAAGGACATGGGACATTACACATTTGTGGACGGGGACGGCAACGCCACCCGGGCGGATTACACCTTTGCTTACCACAAAATTGACGGGCGGGTTTTGATCTCGTTGCACCATTCCTCGCTGACGTGGTTTCCGCCGGTGGATGACTGACGGACGCTTAAGTCCCGAAGCAAAATCCCGTGGTCTGGACCCAAGCCCCATTATGACCATGTTTACTTGATCGCAGCACTTGGGACTCATGGTCCGAACCGTGGCCTTTGGCGCACGCTGCACTGTCTTGCCCGTTGCATTCTGCGGGGCGGTGCAGGATATGATCCCGAGCCGCCTGTCTCGACCGGAAAGACGTCAAAATGATTCACGTAAGCTTGCCAGATGGGGCCACCCGTGCCCTGGACCCTTCCAGCACCGCCGGCGATCTCGCCAAGGCGATCAGCCCAAGTTTGGCCAAGCGCACAGTGGCCGCGGCTGTGGATGGTGCGTTGACGGACCTGTCTGCCCCGCTGCCGGACGGTGCCGAGGTTGAACTGGTCACCCGAGACGATCCCCGTGCGTTGGAACTGATCCGCCACGACTTGGCCCACGTTTTGGCCGAGGCTGTGCAAGCGTTGTGGCCTGGCACCAAAACCGCCATTGGTCCGGCCATTGAGCACGGGTTCTACTATGATTTCGAACGGGACACCCCGTTCACGCCCGATGATCTGCCCAAGATCGAAGCCAAGATGCGCGAGATTATTGCGGCCAAAACCCCGTTCACCTGCGAAACTTGGAGCCGCGCCGACGCCCGCGCCCATTTTGAGGCCGCGGGTGAGACCTACAAACTGGCGCTCTTGGAGGCGATCCCAGAGGATCAAGACGCCAAAATCTACCGCCAGGGGGATTGGCTGGACCTGTGCCGCGGTCCGCACATGCGGCACACCGGGGATGCTGGTACAGCATTCAAACTGACCCGCGTGGCCGGTGCCTATTGGCGGGGTGACGCCAACAATCCCATGCTCAGCCGAATTTACGGTGTGGCCTTCGCTGACAAAGCGGCATTGGATGCGCACCTGAAAATGATGGCCGAGGCTGAAAAGCGCGACCACCGACGGTTGGGCCGCGAGATGGGTCTGTTCCATTTCGAAGAC
>JBCDFD010000258.1:0-3150 GCA_039178645.1 Pseudomonadota bacterium
CCCAGCTCGGCCAGGTCCTCGCGCAGGTAGGTTTTCTGGCTGTCCCGCAGACCCTTGCCGCGGCGGCGGCCATAGAAATTGCGAAATGGGGCACCGGAGGTGTGGCGGTCGGGGCGGTCAGACATGTTAAACAGACCGTTTGAATTCTTGCACAAACCAAGTCACCGCGCGGCGCGACCTGAGGATGACACATTTGGGACGGCCCCTCGCGTGGCAATCTTTGATCAGGTTCAACGCTTGGTCACGCTTGGTGCCGTCCCACGAACGCGCGAAATCCCAAAACTCTGGGTCGAAGCGTTCGGGCAAACCTGGCTTCAGATCGGGGCGCGGTCGCCCACGATACTGCCAAAGCCGCCACCGTATGCGGAGCATACGCAGGGTGCGGGGCAAATCGAGGAACACAAGCAAATCGGCCTTTTGGACGCGGAAACCCCAAGTGGCAGAGTAATTCCCATCCAGGATCCAACGCGGTTTCACGGCCTCTTCGAGCGCGAGGCGCGACATCGCCTCGGTCCCAATGTTGGTCCACCCGGGCTGCAAAAACAAACGGTCCAAATGGACGACGGGCAAGCCGCTGATGTCCCCCAGGGACCGCGCCAGTGTGGATTTGCCGGACCCGGGGCCGCCAATGATCATGATACGTTCCACCATTGGCGCAGCCGGTTAATTGGTCAGATGGCCTTTTGCAACGCCTCGGCCAGATCGGTGGCTTCCCAGGAGAACCCACCATCGGCGTCGGGCGCGCGACCGAAATGCCCGTAAGCTGCTGTGCGCTGATACACCGGTTTGTTCAAACCCAGATGCGTGCGGATACCGCGTGGGGACAGATCCATCACTTTGGGAATGGCGGCCTCGATGACGGCCTCGGGCACGGTGCCGGTGCCGTCGGTGTCGGCATAGATCGACAGTGGCTGTGACACGCCAATGGCATAGCTCAATTGGATCGTGCAGCGGTGGGCGAGACCTGCTGCCACCACGTTCTTCGCCAAATAGCGTGCGGCGTAGGCCGCCGAGCGGTCCACTTTCGTTGGGTCCTTGCCCGAAAACGCGCCGCCGCCATGGGGTGCCGCCCCACCGTAAGTGTCCACGATGATCTTCCGCCCGGTGAGACCAGCATCGCCATCCGGTCCGCCGATGACGAACTTTCCGGTTGGGTTGACCCACCACTGAGTTTCATTGGTGATCCAACCGTCTGGCAATTCTTCGCGGATGTAAGGGGCCACGACCGCGCGCACGTCATCGGACGACATGGTTTCATCCAAGTGCTGGGTCGACAGAACGATGGAGGTCACCTCGACCGGTTTGCCGCCTTCGTACCGCAAGGTGAGCTGTGACTTGGCATCCGGCCCCAGCGTCGGCTCGGTCCCGTCCTTCCGCACCTCGGCCAGCTTGGCCAGAATGTTGTGCGCATAGCAGATGGGTGCTGGCATGAGTTCCGGCGTTTCGTTGACCGCGTAGCCAAACATAATACCCTGGTCGCCTGCACCTTCATCCTTGTCTTCGGATGCATCCACGCCTTGGGCAATATGCGCGGATTGTTCGTGCAACAGGTTGGTGACCTCCACGGTTTCGTGGTGAAACTTTTCCTGCTCGTATCCGATGCCTTTCACGCAGGTCCGCACGATGTCGTCGATGCGGCCCATGTAATCCTTGAGCTTGGTCTGGTCGGACAGGCCGACCTCGCCGCCAACGACAACGCGGTTGGTGGTGGCAAAGGTTTCGCAGGCCACGCGCGCTTCCGGCTCTTCGGCCAAAAAGGCATCCAGAACAGCGTCAGAGATTTGGTCACAGACCTTATCGGGGTGACCCTCTGAGACGGACTCGGAGGTGAAAAGATAGGAATCGCGGGACATGAGAGGTGCTCCATTTGCAAACAAACCCGCCACGCCAGGAAGCCGTTGTGGCGGATAATCCGTCGCGCCTATGCCCAAAGTTCTAAAAGTTCAATGACCTTTGCGGGCATTGCTACCAATTAGCCACACTGCCAAGAGCCCCCAAAGAAAGACCACCGGCCAGTTTCCGTAGGATGCGTAAAGCGTGCTCGACAAAGCCGGGGGGATGGGTGCGTCGATGGTGCCTTGGGTGTCCATGGGCAGGCTTTTCACAATGCGACCGGCTGGATCGATGAGCGCCGAAATGCCCGTGTTGGCAGACCGCACCACTGGCAGACCCTGTTCGATGGCGCGAAATCGGGCTTGGTCCAAATGCTGTTCCGGGCCAACGCGCGCGCCAAACCAAGCGTCGTTGGTCACATGGACAATCCAGTCTGGACGATCGTCTCCGGATGTACGGACGTGGCGGGGAAATATCGCCTCATAACAAATGAGCGGCAGCACACGACCCAGCGGTCCGAGGTCCAAGACGCGTGGCCCGGGACCCGAGCTAAAGTTGCCCAGCATGTCTGTGGCCAAACCTTGCAAACCCAGGCGGTCCATCAGCGGACGACCGGGCAAGTATTCTCCGAATGGCACGAGATGGTGCTTGTCATAGATTTGAGACGCCACCGCGTCAGACCCGATAACCGCCAGAGAGTTGAATAAATCCAGGCCCACAAAACGCTGCATGCCCGCGATCACAGTGGCCCCTGCGGCAGCTTGCGCGATGTCAGGGTGAAACCCACCGTCTTCTTCCAAAAGGTAGGGAACCGAGACCTCTGGCCAGATGATCACATCGGGACGAACCGGAGCCGGCAGCGCGGTGAGTGTTAGCTTCCGTTCCCAGAACACCGGGATCATATCTGGTTGCCATTTTAGCGACTGGGTCTCGTTTGGTTGGACAATGCGGACCATTGGCGTGGGATCGGCTTGGGCGGCAACAGCGTCATAAAATTCGACCGCGCGTTCGCCGTAGTATGCACCGCCGCCCCAGAAAATCACCGTGATCCCAGTGGCGAGGATCGCCCTGCGAGAGGCGCGCCAAATGGACAGCGTGAAGACCCCCACTGACAACACGACTGTAAAGAGCGTCAGGCCATGCACGCCGACCACTGCTGCCAATTGGGCGACGGGATGCTCTATCCAAACCGATCCGATCAGAGCCCATGGAAAACCGGTGAAGATCCAGGACCGCAAAATCTCAAAAGCTGCCAGCGCCAAGGCCGCCCAGAGCGCGCGGCGTGGTCCATCTGGCGGCCCCATGCCCCAAGCGACC
>JBCDFD010000259.1:0-2554 GCA_039178645.1 Pseudomonadota bacterium
CAAAACCCCTTCGTGGTTGGATTGAGCGAAGGTCACAGAAGCGCCCAGTTCAAAGGCGGTGGCGTGGCACAGGTCTTCCACCTGGGCCAGAGTGGTGGCGCCATAGACCTCGGGCTGGCGTGTGCCCAGCAAGTTGAGGTTTGGGCCATTGAGAACAAGGATTTGGGTCATTAACCTTTCGCCTAATGGAGCCAGATGGTCGGGTAAAGACCTCTCCATAGGGCCAGTTTGTCCAAATCGTTTTGATGTTGCAACTATGTGGCAGAGTTGGCTGGAAGTGGCGGTTTTGACGCTAGCTCGGCTAAGTGCCTACGGCCCCCGTTGGACTGTCAGAACACTTTCGCGGCCAAGACCTCAACTTCGACCACAAACTCTGGTCTGGTGAAACCGCTGACAATCACCAAGGTGGAGGCGGGCAGGCGGGTGACCTCCGACAACCATGCGTCGCGCGCGGCCATGTATCCGGTCATGTGGCTGCGGTCAGTCACAAAGGCGTTGATGCGCACGGTGTGTTCCGGACCCATTTGGGCGTCTGCCAAAATGGCGGTGATGTTCGCAAAACACAAAGTGGCCTGAGCTTCGGCACCTTCCGGCACTGCGCCCTCTGAATCCAATGCCAACTGACCGGATGTGGCCACCCAGGTGGCATTTGGTGGGACTTCCACTCCATGGGCATAGCGCGCAAAGGGAGGGGCGATGGTGGTGGGCATGAGCATCCGCATGGCCCCATAGCGACAGCTTCCGCCCAATGCGCAAGCGCTCGGGCAGCGACTAAGTCGATTTGCCTAGATTTTGAGCGCCCGCGTCACATCTTGCTCAACAGGCCCAGAGTTTTCCGTGGATAAGGGGATGCCCCCCTTTCACCGCCGCGCCTCATGGGCAACCTATAGGCAACCAAAAGCGATGGACGCGACAGGGGGAATATCCATGCAATCCAAATCATTTCTTGCGCTCGGGGCGATCATGGCGGCCGCTGGGGCTGCACACGCCGAAGGCGAGCTGACGGCCGTGAGCTTTGGCACCAACTGGGTCGCCCAAGCGGAACATGGTGGTTACTACCAAGCGTTGGCGGACGGCACGTATGCCGCCTGTGGCCTAGATGTGACCATCGTCCCAGGCGGTCCGCAAGTGAACGGGCGGGCGATGATGATCGCCGGGCGGCTCGATTTCTACATGGGTGGCAACATGCTGCTGGCCTTCAACGCTGTGAAAGAAGGCATCCCGCTAAAGGTCGTGGCTGCGCATTTCCAGAAAGAGCCGCAGGTGCTCATGACCCATCCGGGCAAGGCGAGCAGCTTTGAAGAGGTGGCCGATCTGGAAACCATGATCATCGGCGACAACGGGTTCCAGTCTTACTACCAGTGGCTGATCACCGACTATGGCTTCGACCCAGCCAAGCGTGTGCCTTACACCTTTAACCCGGCGCCATTCCTGGCCAATGAAAACAGCGTTCAGCAGGGCTACATCACGTCCGAACCCTTTGCCATCGAACGGGAAGGCGGCTTCATGCCCGACCTGTGGCTGATGGCCGACTATGGGTTTTCCACCTACTCGACCACCGTGGAAACCATGCAATACACCATCGATGAAACCCCAGAAGTGGTGAAGTGCTTCGTGGAAGGGTCCTCCATCGGTTGGGCGAATTTCCTCTACGGGGACAACAGTGCCGCGATTGAATTGATCCAGGCCGACAACCCTGACATGTCAGACGAGCAGATCGCGTTTTCAATCGCGAAGCTGAAAGAATATGGCATCGTCGACAGTGGGGACGCGAAAGAAATCGGCATTGGGGCCATGAGCGACGCGCAGAACGAAGACTTCTATGCCAAGATGGTGGCCGCTGGCGTCATCGAAGACGGCGTCGACATCGCGTCCTCCTACACGCTGGAGTTTTCCAACACCGGCGCGGCACTGGAAACCGTGCAGACGCTCCTCAGCAATTGATGGCTGACGGCGCAACTCCGACCCCTGCTGAGACATCGGCGGGGGCCTCCATGCAGAACCGCGAAATGCTCTTGTCCATGGACCATGTGGACAAGGTCTTTGGTCGTGACGTGGTCGCCCTGCGCGACATGGAATTGGAGGTGCGCCAGGGCGATTTCATATCGCTCTTGGGACCGTCGGGGTGCGGGAAATCCACCGCGCTCCGTCTGATCGCGGGACTGTCCCATCCCACGCGCGGGTCGATCCGTTGGAAGCAGCCACGGGCCGATGGCGATCTGTCGGTGGTTCTGCAAGAGCCGACGCTCATGCCCTGGGCCACGGTGGCTCAGAACGTTTGGCTGCCGTTTCGGTTGCAACGCAAGTCGTTCTCGTCGGTGAAAGACGACATCCGCGACGCCCTGCGGATGGTGGGGCTAGAGAATTTCGAAAATGCCTATCCTCGCGAATTGTCCGGCGGCATGAAGATGCGCGTGTCGATTGCGCGATCCGCTCCAGCTGGAGGTCCGAGTCTCCCTCGTAGTTCCCCGAAGGATTCACCCCGTGCTCGTCGCTGATGACCTCCCAGAACTTGGCCCCGATCTGGTTCCCACACTGGCCCGTCTGAATGTGG
>JBCDFD010000260.1:0-2323 GCA_039178645.1 Pseudomonadota bacterium
ATGAAATCGAAGGACTCATGTGCCGTCACCGTTCAGTCCCAATGACAATGCGTTCACGGCGGCGGCGGCCATGGCTGATCCACCGCGGCGACCTGGAAGAGTGGCATGAGGAACGCCGTGGGGCAGGTCAGTGAGGGCGGCCTTGCTTTCGGCGGCACCGACAAAGCCCACTGGGAACCCGAGGATCAGGGCCGGTTTCGGCCAACCGCGGTTGGTGAGGCCGTCGAGTAGGTGAAACAATGCAGTTGGAGCGTTTCCGATGGCAACGATACCGCCTTTGAGATCGGGAACCCAGGCCTCCACCGCAGCGGCGGAGCGGGTGGTGCCCATAGTCTCCGCTCGAGTTGGTGTGTCGGGATCGTTCAGGGTGACGCGCACCTGGACCGCGGCGGGAAGGCGGCGTCGGATGATCCCGTGGGCAACCATTTCAGCGTCACAAAAGATCGGGCGGCCCTGTGCTAAAGCATTTTGCCCAGCCGCCATGGCACCATCTGTGATGAGGAGATCATTCGCCACTTCCACCATGCCGCAAGCATGGATGAGCCGGATGGCCAGTGGGCGGTCCTGGGGACTCAGGTGGTCCAGGGCGGCTTCACGTTCGATGGTGGCGAAGCTTTCCGCGTAAATGCGCGCTGGATCCCGTTCGTAAACCAGCGTCATGCGGAGTCTTTCATGTGTTTGCGCACGGACTCGGGGCCTAGAGGGTGGGTGGCGTGCGGATATTCCGGGTGGTGGTGATGACCGTGGGAGTGGTCGTGGCTATGATCTTGGTCATGCCCATGGTGGTGATGGTGCCCGTGTCCTTGGTCCAAACGACAGACGCCGGTGCAGAACGTGTCACACATGACGCAATCGGCCACGTTAGACCCAGGCGCAGAGGCGCCCTGCCCTTCCACATGGTGGTGGTGGCTTTCCTGCGGCATGCCCACTTCAGTTTCAAAGCCAAGCACCTGGGTGCGATACTTGCACATGGCGCAGTTCATGGCGGTCTGGCCGCCGATGATTTCCGTCACGCGCTCTGCAAATGTGGCGAGCACTTGAGGGTGGTCGTTGAGGTACCCGGCCTTGACCCACTGCGTGCCTGGGTGGTGAGCGGCAACCATGTCGGTGAAGCCGTAAATGCGGTCGATCAGGATGCCGGTGAACAGGAAGTATGGGAAAACAACCACCCGTTTGTAGCCCAGGCGCGCGGCGTGCTCTAAAGCCGGTTCGACCAGCGGGAAGGTTACACCGGAATAGCCAACTTCGCACCAGCCGAAACCAAGGCCTTCCCATAGCAGCCGTGCGATTTTGGACACGTTGGAATTGGCATCGGGGTCGGATGCGCCCCGTCCGATCACGACCAAACAGGTGTCATGGCGCGCGACCTCGCCCTGTTCGGCGTCGGCCGCGGCAATGGCATCTTCGATCCTGGCGCTGGCGGCTTTGACCATTTTGGGGTCCACGCCCAATTCGCGTCCATAATCCACCCGGATGCCGTTTTCGGCGGCGTAGGCGTTCAACACCGACGGAATGTCGTTCTTGGCGTGCATTGCAGCGAAAAGCATGCCGGGCACCGCGAGAATGCGTGTGCAGCCCGCATCGCGGAGGTTGTTCAGGCCAGTGCGAATGACCGGATTGGCGAATTCCAGATACCCGTAGTCGACCATCCAATCGGGCGGCAAAAGCGCAGGCAGCTTTTCGGCCAAGACGGCAAACTCTGCCACAGCAGCCTTACTGCGTGAGCCATGGCCGCAGAGCATGACACCGATCTTTTCCGCTTTGGTTCCGTCCATGGCTCGATCCTTATGCTCGACATTGGTCCGCGCAGAGGATCGGGATGGTCCCTCACACGACAGACGTCAGGTCCCCTGGTTGGGTCGACCCACTGGTCTTTCCGCGCAGCCCTCAGGCGTCGTGTGGCGGTAGCGTAACGACATGAAGCAGGGCTTTCAATGCCGGGTCGTGCCGGAAATGCCTTTGGCGCGGGGAAGATTGGGAGCCAGTGAGTTGGTTGACTCGGGGCTCCGAAGTGCTGGGATACAGGTCGATCTGCCCAATTGCGAAATTTTTGTGCATTTTAGACGCATGACTCTGGCCTAGAACCGAGGTTATGCCCCCTGCGAAGAAAAAATGTTGATTGTCAGGAAAGAAAGCTGACCATGGGACAAGTGTTGCGTCAGTGATTTGTGTCGGTCGATTGGTAGAGCTTGTGCAACGCGGCCCCCTGTTGCGCGACCATCGCCCCGCAGGTTTTCACATGAGCAATACCCCACAAGTCGCTGATATTGCAGACGATAGATGGTCGTTGGTGCAATTTCAGGGAACCTAAGCCGCGATCAAC
>JBCDFD010000261.1:0-2186 GCA_039178645.1 Pseudomonadota bacterium
CGCGTGTCGTAGCTTTCCCGGGTCTCGAAATCGTGGGTGATGGGCGAAAAATAGGTGACCGAGATGCGCGCAGCATAGTCCGGGATTTCGTATGCGCCGCCCACCAGGAAGCCAAACGCCAAATCCTGTTCAAACTGGACTTCGTAGCCGGACACGGTGTTGCCGCGCAGCAAGCCACCGGTGGCGGCGGCCACGGTGTCGCCGTCCAGAATGTTGCCCGCGCCATCTTGGAACGTCGCGCCACCGTAGGCGTTGCCGTCCAAACGGATGTCACCGCTGGCCCATTGGGCGCGCACCCCGCCATGGACGCTCCAGTTGGTGTTGAACTTGTACCGACCGATCAGGCTGAGCGTGTAAGTGTCGGAAATGGCCTTCGTGCCGCCGATGTTGCTGCCTGGTATGGAGGCATATCGGACGTCAGATCCAAAATCCTCACCTGCCGTAAACGCCACAGATACTTTGTCGGTGACTTGGTATTTCAGACCCCCAGAGTAACTGGCGAAGGACTTCGCCACATCGTTGTATCTGGCGTCCGTTGGGATCGGCCCACCGGGCCCCACAACCGACCCCGAAATGTCGTCACCGCCCACGTCTGGATTGGTGTAGGCGTATCCAAACTCAACAAAATTTCCGTCGCGGAACAAGATATCCAGTGGTTGCCCAGACCGGTCAATCCCACCCGCCGATGCTGCGCTCGCTGCTCCGACGCAGGTCAGACCTGCGTACACAATCTTCTTCATGTGGTCTCCTCTCCCCCCAAGCGGCCTTCTGGTCCTGCCGCCTGTGGGGGAAAGAGGTGTGCCAAGTCGCCGCGACGGTCAATCCGTGACTTGCCGCTGACGTAAGGTTGCACGGGGGCCATGACGTGACGTTTGTGACATGCCCCATGGAATTGGTCAGTTGCGATGTGCAGTTTTGGCAAAAGTGAGTTTCATTCCCACTCGATTGTACCTGGAGGCTTCGACGTGATGTCGTAGGTCACCCGATTGATTCCCGGCACTTCGTTGATGATCCGCGTGGCGGTTTCGCCCAGGAACGCGTGACTGAACGGATAATAGTCCGCTGTCATGCCATCGACCGAGGTGACCGCGCGCAGCGCGCAGGCATAGTCATAGGTCCGACCGTCCCCCATGACACCCACAGTGCGCACCGGCAGGATCGCCACGAACGCCTGCCAAATCTCATCATAAAGCCCGTGCTTGCGGATTTGGTCGAGGTAGACTGCATCCGCTCGGCGCAGGATATCCAGCTTAGCCCACGTAATTTCGCCAGGGCATCTGATGGCGAGGCCGGGTCCCGGGAAAGGGTGCCGCCCGATGAAGCTTTGGGGTAGGCCAAGCTCACGGCCCAGAGCGCGCACTTCGTCTTTGAAAAGGTCGCGCAGCGGTTCCACCAATTTCAGGCCCATTTTTTCAGGGAGACCGCCCACATTGTGGTGGGATTTAATCGTGACCGATGGCCCGCCGGACACGCTCACGGATTCGATCACATCAGGGTAGAGCGTGCCTTGGGCCAGAAACTCCGCCCCGCCCACATCATTGGCGTGCTTTTGGAACACGTCGATGAAGAGTTTGCCGATGGTTTTGCGTTTCACCTCTGGGTCCGTCACGCCCTCAAGTTCGCCCAGGAACAAATCGCTCTCGTTGGCGTGGATGAGAGGCATGTTGTAGTGATCACGGAACATGCCCACGACCTCTTCGGCCTCGCCTTTGCGGAGGAGCCCATGGTCCACGAACACACAAGTCAGCTGATCCCCAATGGCCTCGTGGATCAAAACCGCCGCAACCGATGAGTCCACGCCACCCGACAGTGCGCAGATGACCTTAGCGTCGCCCACCTGGTCCTTGATCTTGGCCACCGCTTCTTCGCGGTAGGCTCCCATGGTCCAATCGCCCGTGAACCCCGCGTCGCGCACGAAGTTCGCGTAGAGCGTCTTGCCCTTGGGCGTATGGTGCACTTCAGGGTGGAATTGTACGCCGTAGAAACGGCGGTCGGTGTCGGCGACAATGGCGAATGGCGCGCCGGTGGAGGTGCCATAGACCTGAAACCCCGGTGCGATGGCCGCCACATGGTCGCCATGGCTCATCCAGACCTGCTCGTCACCGTCTGAGAACCAGCCATCCAGCAAGGATAGGCTGTCGGCGCCTGTGACGTGGGCGCGCCCAAACTCCGCCGTGCCGCCGCCC